>DASRZZ010000167.1:0-37001 GCA_035685925.1 Syntrophales bacterium
GGTGGGGAAGCCTGCGCCGCCTCTGCCGCGGAGACCGGAATCCAATACTTCCTGAATAATCTGCTCCTGTGTCATTTCAGTCAGGGCCTTGGCCATACCCGCGTATCCATCCCTCGCGATCGCCTCGTCGATGTTTTCGGGGTCAATCCGTCCTCTGTTTCTCAATACCCTCAGTTCCTGGAGGGCAAAGAAGGGGATGTCGTACATGGCCGGAATGACTTCCTTCGTGGTCGGTTCTTTGTACAGAAGCCTTTGAAGGATTCTTCCCTTAATCAGATGTTCCTCGACTAATTCAGGAATATCGTCTGGTTTCATTGACATATACACAACGCCTTCTGGATAGGCCACCATAATAGGCCCAAGGGCGCAGAATCCATTACAACCGGTCTCAACAACCTTGACGTCTTTTGAAAGACCTCTCTTGTCGATCTCTTCTATCAGGGCCTTCTTGACCTTGGCAGTTCCTGAAGCATGACAACCGGTTCCTCCACAGATCAAAAAATGTGAACGAAACACTTTCATCTGGATAATTTCCTCCTTAACATTTTAGTATGACTCTTGTGTCGATCTCATCTTGGACTTTAGACTTTGGCTATCGCAAAGGGGGTCTGGACCTCTCCCTGCATGACATGTCTCATAAATATTTGCCGCATCTTGTTTGCGTCGATTTTGCCATAGACTATAGGGTTCTGCCCTGTCAGCTCTACTGTCACCATGGGCTCCTGGCTGCATAGGCCCGCGCAACCGGACGTCGTCACCATGACATCCGATACATTAGCTTCAGCAATTGCACCCATCAATGAGTCCATTACGGCCCGTGCGCCGGCGGCAATACCACATGTTCCCATGTGCACTGTGACCTTGGCTCTGTGCTCTCCCGCCCTCAATGAGGTTTCGGAATGCACCTTATCCTTGATCTTCTTCAAATCTGCTATCGTGAGTTTTGCCATAGCTTATTCCCTCGTCTGAAAAATTTGTTAGGCTGATGCCGGTTCTTCTCGGTATTGATTCAGTATATCCCTGACCTTTTGCGTTTTCATCCTGCCATGGACGTCTTCCGTGATGACTATTACCGGGGCTAATCCGCAGGCGCCAAGGCATCTGACTGACTCCAGCGAAAAAAGCCTGTCCGGCGTTGTCTCTTTTTCCTTTACGCCGAGCTCCTTTTGTACTGACTCCATGATGGACTTGCCTCCGCGGACGTAGCAAGCTGTGCCCAGGCATACGCGCAATGTATGCTTGCCGCGGGGTTTCATCGTAAAGAATGAATAAAAGGTCACGACCCCGTATACACGACTCAGTGGCAGATTCAGCCCTTTTGCAATTATCTGCAAAATAGGCATCGGTAAGAATTCAAGGACCATCTGCGCTTCTTCCAGAACAGGAATTAGCGAGCCAGGTTTATCCTTGGATTTCTTGATAATCTCATCGAGCTTTGCAAGTTGTTCTGCTGTGAACTCTTTATGTATATCAAAATCACCATTACCCGCTTTCATGCATTCAATCCTCCTTAAAACTTCATGCCTCTGCTCCGATTTCCTTCAGGCCTTCTATGATATGATCCCTGATGAAATTCAGGACAGCTACATGATTAATTGGTATATCTTCAATTTCTTTTCTGATTTCTCGTGTATCAAAAGTATATACCTGACCATTATGCTCATGACGGTAAATAAGGTCAACATCCTCATTCCCAGCAATCAAAGTGACCAGCGTACCTGATATGTCTCCAAGGGGCTGCCTGTCAATGTGACTCAGTTTAAAATCTGCAGCAACCCTCGTTCCTTCACCTCCCTTCGATTCGATTATAAATCCGCCCTCTGCGCTCTTGGCTGCCTGGGCAAGCATGGGAAGTCCTAACCCGACATTGCGAACCTTCTTCGTTGTAAAGAATGGATCAATGACTTTATTTAGAACATCCTCGGTCATGCCAGAGCCGTTGTCCCGTATTTCCAAAGATAGGATGTCTTTTGCGGTGTCTTCTAAAATATTAATGTATACTGTATCAGCACCAGCTCTGGCGGAGTTTTCCACAATATCCAGGATATGCAGGGAGATCTCAAGCAACTATGTCTCCTGAATATATCTGCCACCTTGTTTACTAAAGGCCAATTTCAGTTCCGAAATAGTACCTCTTTCGAGAAATATTGTTGTTATCCCTCGTCCGATGTCATTTATAAAATGTGCATCGGATGACTCGATGAAAGAATAACCTGATAGCTCTGGGTATTTCATCCGCGCCTTTTTAAATCCTGTCTGGTGAGTCACTTCAAGGGCATCAAGATGAATTTCCGGGTCGATAAAACCCAATTGGCTAATGACGCTATAGCTTTCCCGATCAATGTGAGAAGCGACGACAAGCCCGCCGAACCCATGAATCTGATCGGCAATTTCTGGTAGCGATAACTTGGCTGCTCCTAGGAGAAATCTATCGTTAAAGCCTTCAACTTCGTCTAAATCATTAACGATAGCCTGGCATCCGAATATCTCCTCTCGGTTCGTGCCGGACAGATGACCATAGATAATATCCTGGATTTTCTTCAGGCCGTCCAACGTATCAAAAAGAGCCAGCAGATGAACTTCTTCACTGCTTGTTATTTCCATACCCGGGATGACTATGAGAGGCTTCCCCTCAGCCGATCTCAATACAAATTGTGCATTCTCCGAGGCATTGTGATCGCAAATAGCTATAATGTCCAGTTTTTCAGCAACGGCTTTCTCCACCACTGCCCGGGGATACATTTCTAAATCTGCGCAAGGTGAAAGGCACGTATGTACGTGGAGGTCGCAACGAAAAGCCCTGAGCATAAAAACTTGGTATCCATGCGAGGAGGCGCCACCGTGGCCTCGTTTCTGCTCGCCACTTCCCTATGCAGTTTTTTTACCTATCAATTCGTAAATCCGGCCCGTTGCTTCAAAGCCCGGCAAATCAGTCACCATTATGGGGATGCCGCTCTTTATGGCTTTTTCGAGGGTGTCCTTTGCGGGCTCGCTTCCATGGACGAGGATTATGCCTGCGTGTTCCTTGAGTGTGGCCACGGCAACGATGTTCTGATGAACCTGGCGGGTAATCCAGATGTCACCCTCTTTGCTGTTTGCCATGACATCACTCAATAAATCCCCCGTATATCCACCCTGTATTTCTGTCTTCAGCTTATCCTCGCCGGATCGGATCTTTAAATTCAATGCTTTGACGACAGATTCTAAATCCACGTCGTGGCACTCCTTATTCTATTGAATCGCTTTAGTGTTGGTCTTAATGACCATTTTCAGGTGCGTGCCTTTCCCTATTTCGGAAGAGATGTAAAATAAATCAGAAAAGCTCCTGATGTTGCACAACCCCATTCCCGCACCAAATCCCATCTCTCTGATCTTCTGGCTCGCTGTGGAGAACCCCGGCTGCATCGCCTGTTCAATGTCCGGTATCCCCTGGCCTTCATCAATGGCCTCAATCATTATGCAATCAGGGACGACGTGTAGACGTATCATGCCCCTCTTCGCATAGGAAACGATGTTTATTTCCGATTCGTAAGCGACGAGAGCGGCTTTCCTGATCATCTCTTTGGGAAGACCGAACTTTTTCAAGATGGCCTTTATGTTAGTTGACACCTCTCCGGCATGCTCAAAATTGCCGCCTGTGACTGCAAAGCTTCCTTCATAAAGGGGTTTTTTCATCCACAATTACGGCTATTTACTCCCCACTTTTTCAATGCAACCTTTCATTCCCTTCGCATACAACCGTCCGGCAATCTCGAAGAGAATATACTTGGTCGTAAGAATGGGGATGTTAAGTTCCTCGGCTAACTGGAATGTCTCCTGAGACGGAATTTTCCCTCGACCCATAACGATTGCGGCAATATCAAGAACATCTGCTGTCCGTACGACCTGCGGATTAGTCAGCCCCGTAATCAGAAGACTTCCTGCCGTTGCAAAGGCAAGGACATCGCTCATTAGGTCGGCGACAAAGGCCGTGTTTACTTCCATATCCAGCTGGTCTTCACCTATTAAGACCTCTGCATCAAGAAGTTTTCTCAATTCGCGGAGTGTCAATTTAGATTTCCAACTTTAAAGAGAAGTTTAGAGGACTTAACTTCTGTTATACGGGAGAAATATCTTCTTGAAAACACCTACAAAGTACGGAAAAGCGCTTACCACATGCTATTTGTTGTGTCAACAGAATTTTTGACAGAAGCACAAAAGGAGCACTTCCATATTCTAAGGCCCGCCTGGCATGCATAATATGTTAACGGCCACGGTTTTCACAGAAGACACAGCGCCATAAGTTTTTACCCTGACGCGCTGCCGTTCATCAGGTATAATTGCGAAAAATTATGACCGGGTCATAGTGCAAAGATTGAAGGGAATTTTGTTTTTGGTTGCGGGGCCTTTTGTGATAGGAAGGACAGACTAGCGCATAGTATCCCTTGTTTATCTCGAATCAAATGGAGCAGGGTAGCGGCATCCCTGTGGATGATCTGCATAAAATGTTTGATCCTTATTTCATGACGAAGCTGACATGATCTGCCAGAGGGATGGGTCTGGAGTTCGCCATATGCTATTCGATCATAAAGAAACACGGCGGCTTTATGACCGTTGAATCTGAACGCGGTGTGGGATCGAGTTTCATCGTATATTTGCATGCTTCGGCAGGGAGGACTTCCTCGAAAAAGCAGTTAAAGGTGAGGGGAATTGCCACCAAGGGGAGAATTCTCGTCATGGATGATGAGGAGACCGTCCTCGATTGGACAGGCATCGTCTCCAACTATCTAGGCTACAACGTTGAAAACGCAGGAATGGGATCAGACCGTTGATCTGTACAAGACGGCAATGGAAATGGGAGATCCTTTTTACGCCGTCATAATGAATTTAAATATACCGGGGGGATGGGCGGCAAAGAGGCTATGCGGGAGCTGCTCGCCATAGATCCTCATACCAAGGTTATCATGGCATGGGTTATTCTGATGATCCAGTGATTTCAAAATTCAATGACAGCGATTTCTGCCGGCGAGTCGATGTTCCATACGACATCGAGAAGATAAAAGTGATACTGAATAATCTGACGAAATGACGTTTCACCTTCTCCTTTATTTTCCATTAGTTTCACACTTCGTGTCTTATCATTAACATGAAAGGCAAAAAATCTTTGCGTCCTTCCCATATTTACGTTAAAAACACAGTACGAGTCCGAGGGGTGAATAACGCGGTGCCGTTCATAAATTGTCCGCATTTCTTATGCGGTAGCGAGAGCCTTCGGGTATATTCATATTTGCCGCTTTTGCAAATTGTCCAGAGGCCTGTCCGTGAATGTTTTGATTGACGAGTATTTGAATTTTCTTGCAGTTGAGAAAGGGGTTTCCCGACTCACTATAGAGGCCTACGGCCATGATCTGAATCGATTCGTCAACCTTGTGCAACGGCGAGGCGTTCAAAAATTTGCAGATGTTACGCCCGATGAAATCATCGCATATCTGGATCAGGTTAAGAAAGATGGACTCAATGTACGGTCTGTGAACAGAGGACTGGCAGCCGTCAGAGGGTTCTTTAAGTTTCTCACGAGAGAGAAGAAGATTGATGCGAATCCCGTGGCGAATGTCGGACTGGCAAAGGTTTGGTCGAGACTCCCTGATACACTGAGCAAGGAAGAAATGAATCTGCTTCTTGTTCAACCAGGCATGAAGAATCCTACAGCTATAAGGGACACAGCCATGATGGAACTCATGTATGCGACAGGGATTCGCGTCTCGGAGATAATTACATTGACCATGAACAGCGTTAACTGGCAGGTTGGATACCTTGTTGTCATGGGCAAGGGCGGCAAAGAGCGTATTGTTCCCATAGGACGATCCGCTTATAATTGCCTTGTCGAATACGTAAATCAGGGAAGGCCGAAGTTGATGAAGGGACAAAAGACGAACATCCTCTTTCTTAATAAGTCGGGTAATGGTCTGACACGTCAGGGTTTTTGGAAGATTGTGCGGCGATACGTACTTCAAGCGGGCTTTAACAAAAAGGTCCATCCCCATACATTCAGGCACTCTTTTGCATCGCATCTGCTGGAGGGTGGGGCGGATCTCCGTTCCGTTCAGATCATGCTCGGTCATGCAGATATAGCGACGACGCAGATCTACACGCATATTACTCGCGAAAGACTGAAGTCCATTCATAAGAGATACCATCCGAGAGGTTAATGAGGTAATTGAGGGGCGAATTATGGAGTCCAGTTTCAGAAGAAGAAAACCGGAGGAACCTAAAAGGCCTGGCAGACGGTTGCTTATAGCGGGCATTGCAGGTCTCGTCGTAACCGTGCTTGTCCTTGCCTGGATAATCGCGAACTATGCATTTCCCGGGAAGATGTATAAGTATCCCGCAAGTCTTGTGAGATTGAAAAACACTTTTTCATTTGTCTTTCTCGGACACAAACCGGAGTTTTATTATATGGACGTGGAGAAAAACGGGACAGACTACAGGTTGAAAAAGGGTGATGCATTGGATGTTTCTTATCGTGATGAATTTGTTGTTAAAGACGTTGCAACGGACGTTCTCTCCGGTGGGGGAGTGACAGTGCACGTTGATGATCTCGCTGGAACGGATCACTTCCGGGTGATGCTTCGAGGCGTTGATTTGGTCGACAAGGTTGTTATGACACGCGGCAAAGGCGCGCGTGATGCCGGTGCCAGCGTTATAACGGTCAAATATAAGGGGGAGGTCATTGCATCCGTGCCCATCAAGGTCGCGATCATGCCGCAAGACTGGTTGAGATATGCGAAGAATTCGCAGAATCAGCAAGGCCAGATTGAGTATCTGAAAAGGGCGATAGACATGAATAAGAAGGACATTGGTGTTCGCAAGACGCTGGTGGCCATTTACGAACAGACGGGCGTAACGGACAAGGCAATTGCTCAATATAATGAGATTCTCTCATTGAAGCCGGACGATACCGATGCTCTGTCGGGGCTCCTGAAGTGTTATATTAAAACCAGAGATTACGATAAAGCAATCAAGGTGGGAATGAAGCTCCTTAAAAAAAATCCGCGTGATGCGTCTGCATTTGCAAATATTGCATACGCTTATGGCAGTATGGGGGCATGGCGAAAAGCCATTATCAATTATAAAGAATCTCTGCAACTGAACCCCGATGATACCATGGTACGATTCAAGCTTGGCGAGGCGTATGAAAAGGAGAATGATTTAAGAAATGCCGTTGAGCAGTACAAGATTGTTTTGGCAAAGGCGCGAGAAACTGAACATGTAAAGGTTGCCTTGGCCGGCGCCTACCTTAGGGCCGGAAACTACGATGAATCAATAAGATTGTATAAGGAAATTCTCACAAAACAACCGCGTAATGCCACTGCCTATGCAAATCTGGGCCTTGCGTACGGGGGTAAAGGACAGTGGAAGGAAGAAATAGAGAATTATAAGAAATCCATTTCTCTGAATCCCAAGGACCCTGTTGTTCACTATAATCTCGCTTCTGCCTATGAGAAAGGAAATCAGGATCAGGAGGCGCAGCGGGAATACCAAACCTTATTAAAAATTAATCCAGGGGACATTGAATCTGCAACTAAACTTGCTGACATGGATTTTAAAAACAAACGTTACAATGAGGCCATCAGGGCCTATGAAAAAATTTTGAAATCGTCACCCGGAAAAGCATCGATTCATGCTAATCTTGGTTTCGCATACGGCGAACTTAAGAAATATAAACTATCAGCTGAGCACTATGAAAAAGCGATCAAATATGGGATGAAGGATTCCCAGGTTCGTTATAACCTGGCATACACGTACGATAAGCTTGGGAGAAAGAAAGAAGCCATTCGCCAGTACGAGTACGTAGCATCGTCTCATCCGAGCATGGATGTCTTGGATATACTAGCGGAATATTACACGGACGACAGGCAGTATGATAATGCCATCAAGACCTATAAGAAAATGATTGTCATGAACCCTAAGAAGGGGACTGCTTACTCGGGCCTTGGATATGTCTACGGTCTCAAGAATGATATAGATAAGGAGATCGAGTACTACAGGATTTCATTGAAGTATGATGCAGAGGATGACGATGTCTATCTTGGTCTGGGAAAGGCATATGAAAAGAAGGGGATGTATCAGGATGCCCTAAAGGCCTACATCAATGCCTATGAACTCAATCCTGATTCGGCCCTGGCTGCTAAGAAGATTCCTGCTTTGAAGATAAAGATATTACAGCAGAAGCATGGTGGATCGTAAGTTGCGGCATAGTAGACATGGGAGACAGGTGAGGTGGAACACATTGATAGTCTGTCAGAAAGATTAAGAGGTAGAACATGATGAAGCAGATTATCCTGGATGATATGGTTATTGGGGGCGGCGCCCCGTTCATTCTCATAGCGGGTCCTTGTGTCATAGAGGACGAAAAGACGACAAGAGAAACGGCGCTGTTTCTGAAAGACATCAGCCGTAGGTTGAAGTTGCCTTTCATATTTAAAGCGTCTTATGACAAGGCGAACCGGACTTCCATCGATTCCTTCAGGGGGCCCGGTGTGGTCGAGGGACTTCGGATTTTAGCTGGCATAAAGAAGGATCTTGGCATTAACATTCTCTCTGACGTGCATCGTTTCGAGGAAATTGGCCCCGCTTCAGAGATTCTGGACGTGCTGCAGGTTCCTGCATTTCTCTGCAGACAGACGGATTTTGTGATCGAGGTTGCCAGAAAGTCGAAGGTCGTCAATATCAAGAAGGGACAGTTTCTCGCGCCCTGGGACGTTAAAAACATACTTCTGAAGGCATCTTCAACCGGGAACGAGAATATAATGGTCACGGAAAGGGGAGCGACATTCGGGTATAATAATCTTGTAGTTGATTATCGTTCCATCCCGGTAATGAGGGCAATGGGTTATCCTGTGATATTCGATGCCACACATAGCGTGCAACTTCCCGGCGGATTGGGCACTTCCTCCGGCGGTCAGAAGCATATGGTGCCCCACCTCTCGCGAGCGGCCGTTGCAGTCGGGGTTGACGGTATCTTCCTGGAAGTGCATCCTGAGCCTGAAGTTGCCAAATGCGACGGCCCGAATTCAGTACGTCTGGATGTACTCTATGATCTTCTAACTACACTGATGAAGATTGACGGGATAGTAAAAAAAAGAGGATTTAATAAATAAAAGGGGGAGGCAGTGGCGCGTGATATTCTCGACGATAAGTTGATTGCAAAAATCAAACTGATCCGCCTTTTGGCTCTGGATGTTGATGGAGTCATGACGGACGGACGGATAATAATGGATCATGTGGGGCGCGAGATAAAAAATTTTGACGTGAGAGACGGACACGGGATCAAAGTCTTGATGAGATACGGCATCGAAGTGGTACTCGTGACGGGAAGGAGATCGGACGTGGTCGAACATCGCGCCAGGGATCTCAGCATCGGTGAGGTTCATCAGGGTGTTACTAACAAGCTGGAAATTTGCAACACTATACTCCGTGATCGGTCTTTCAATTATGAACATATGGCTTTTGTAGGGGACGATATAGTCGACATCCCCCTGTTAAAAAGGGTTGGATTTGCAGTTGCCGTGGCTGATGCCGTAGAGGATGTAAGAAAATGCGTTGATTATGTTACCGCAAGAAAAGGGGGTCGCGGTGCAGTGAGGGAGGTCTGTGAAATCATCCTAAAAGCCAAGGGCAAATGGAGTGATGTAGCGAAAAGGTATGAGTTCCTGTAAAGACATGAACCTTTGATGAATGGTAAAAATGATCTTACCAAGACTGAGGTTAGCGTGCTCAAGAAGCGTAAAGAGGCTGCGGTGTATTCTATACTCCGTAAAGAAGCGGAACAAGGCGCGAGGTGATGCAACTCACTGGGATTGCAGCGCAAGTTAAGCGGTTGGACTTCCCCGGTGGGCATGACCGTATTCGTTTAATCTTTACATATATAGAAACGGATGATATAAAATAAAACTGTCTTTCGAGAGATGCTTTTGCTTGTGTTTTGGTATGAGCAAGAAATGAAAATCGCCTCGCATTGAAGTAGACAAAACTTATGAAATTCAAAAGAAGAAGCATTGTCGTGATAATTCTAGTCATCGTGATCGTAGGAGCGGCAGCTGTCAGTTTTTTTGTGGAGAGCAATAAGTCTTCAAAGAAACAGTTGCTTAATATATTGTCGGACAGGGTTGATCTCCAGGTTAAGAATGTTATCTACACGGATGTCGGTGCTTCAGGCGTAAAATGGGAGATCAGGGCGGATAATGCCAAGTACGTCAAGAATGACAACCTTATTCTTTTTGATCGGGTCAGAGTTAAGCTTGTCATGTCAGACGGAAGGACTTTCATCATGACGGGGGACAAAGGCAAATCAAACACGGAAACCAAGGATATGGAAATAACCGGGAATGTGGAAGTCATTTCCGAAAAGGGGGATCGCCTTACGACAGATGTCCTGAGATATTCGGATGCGGAGCAGCGGATATATACGGACTCTCCGGTCAAACTGGAGAATCCGCGCATGGAGGTAAAAGGGGTAGGGCTGTCATTTTCACTGGCAGATAAAGACGTTGCGTTGCTATCCAAGGTGAAGGCTAACATAAAGTAGTGTGCCACGGCATGTTTAAGAAAAGTTGGATAATAATATCTCTGATAGTGGTCTTTCTCAGTATATCATATTTGGGCGCCCAGGGCACAGATACCAAGAAGAAAATCAAGTGGGACAAGAATCAACCGATACAGATCGTTTCTGACCGTCTGGACGCCTACAACGAAAAAAAACTGGTGGTATTTTCGGGCAACGCTGTTGCCACGCAGGGAGATAAAACTATAAAGGCAGACCGCATCTTTCTGTATTATAAGAAAGATTCTAAGGCCCCTGAAAAGCCCGGCGCTGAAGATATTGGCAGTGCAGGTGATTTGGAGAAGATTGAGGCGAAAGGTCATGTAACGATTACTCAGGGTGAAAGGGTTGTAACGGGGGATAACGCTACCTTCTACCAGGATGAGCAAAAGATCATCATGGTGGGAAATGCCGTGATGCGGGAAGGGAGAAATGTCATCAACGGGGACAGGATAGTGGTCTTTCTAGATGAGGACAGAGGTGTTGTCGAGAGTGCTGAAAAGAGCAGGGTTAAGGCTACAATATATCCCGAGGACAAGAAAGACAAAAAGAAATGAAACCCCCATTGCAGAGCTTATCTGCAGTTCGTTTCATGATATAAAGGCAATTGTAAATGTGTAAATTTAGATGCATGGATATTATAGATTAATGGAAACACTATTGGCCAAGGGGCTGGTAAAAAGATATGGAAGCAGGGTTGTTGTAAATAAGATTGATCTGGAAATCGGTCCCGGAGAAGTAGTAGGACTTTTAGGTCCCAATGGGGCGGGTAAGACCACAACCTTTTATATGATAGTAGGTTTGGTGTGGCCTGACGAGGGAAGTATCTTTTTAAACGGGGAAGATGTCAGCAAGTGCCCCATGTATGTGCGGGCGCGAAAAGGATTGAACTACCTGCCTCAGGAACCTTCAATATTCAGAAAGCTCACTGTGGCAGAGAACATTATGGCCATTCTCGAGACCATGGATATAGATGGAAATGAGAGAGACAGGCGACTGAAGGAACTTTTAGGAGAACTTGATATTTCGCACCTCTCTGAAGCGCGTGCATATTCCCTATCAGGCGGAGAGAGGCGGCGTGTTGAAATTACAAGAGCCCTTGTTACTTCTCCCAAGTACATTCTCCTCGATGAGCCGTTCGCAGGCATTGATCCCATTGCCGTTCAGGATATTCAGAGAATCATTGCCAAATTGAAATCTAAAGGGATCGGCGTCGTCGTGTCAGATCATAATGTGAGAGAAACCCTTTCTGTCTGTGACAGAGCTTATATTGTCAATGAAGGGGTAATTCTGGTTGAAGGGGACCCCGATACCATAGCCAACTGTGAGATTGCGAGAAAGATTTATCTGGGAGAGGATTTTTACCTCTGAGTAGCTGATATGAGGTTCTATTGATTAGGTATGCGGGAAAATGGCATTTGAACTCAAACAAAATCTAAAACTGAGCCAACAGCTGGTAATGACACCTCAGTTGCAACAGGCAATAAAGTTGCTGCAACTGTCGAGATTGGAGCTGACTGATTTAATCTCCCAGGAGATGCAGGAGAATCCGTTACTTGAAGAAGTGACTTCGGACGAATTGCCGGAAGATGCGTCCGTTCAGGAATCCGAACCGCTTGAAATGACCGATAGGGAAGAGATTAAGGCTGTTGAACGCACCGAGGAGATTACTGGGGAGGGAGATGGCAAGGAGGACTTTGACTGGAATAGCTATCTCGAGGACTATGGTCCAACGGGTGTGAGGTACGACCGCAAGGATGATGATGCGCCGTCATGGGACAATATGCTGATGGTAAAACCATCTCTGACGGATCATTTGATGTGGCAACTTAAGCTGTCCCGTATCACAGACGAGGAAATGAAGATTGGAGAACAGATAATCGGCAACCTTGACAGTAATGGATATTTGGTGGCATCTTTACAAGAGATTGCGCAGCAAGGGGGGGTTGAGGAAAATTTCGTTGAAGGTGTTTTGAAGAAGATTCAAGAATTTGATCCCCCCGGGATTGCAGCAAGAGATATCAAGGAATGCCTTATGATACAGGCCAGGGTTCTGGGTGTACTGAGTCCCGTTGTTGAGTCGATTATAAATGAACATCTCAAGGACTTGGAGATAAAAAATTATGCCAACATATCGAGAAAGCTGAAGGTCCCTATGTCTGAAGTTCTGCAGGCTGTCTGTATAATAAGCAGCATGGATCCAAAACCTGGGCGTCTTTACACCGAAGAGAGGGTGGATACCATCACCCCTGATGTGTATGTTTTCAAGTCAGGAGACGAATATAAGATCGTTCTTAATGATGACGGTCTGCCGAAGCTGCGGATCAGCAACTTTTACAAGGAGATTATGGGCGGCAGTAACACATACCCGGATGCAGAAAGCAGCAGGAAATATATACGAGAGAGGATGCAATCGGCTACATGGCTCATCAAGAGCATACAGCAGAGGCAAAGAACGATATACAAGGTGACGGAAAGTATACTTAAATTGCAACGGGAATTTTTCGATTATGGCATCAATTATTTAAAACCGCTGGTGCTTAGAGACATTGCTGAGGATGTGGAAATGCATGAGTCAACCATAAGCAGGGTAGTGACGAACAAGTACATGCATACACCGAGGGGCATATTTGAACTCAAATATTTCTTCAGCAGCAGGATACAAAAAACTAGCGGCGATGCAGTTGCATCAAAGAGCGTTAAGGAAGAGATAAAAAAGCTCGTTAGTGCGGAAGATCCCAAGAAGCCGTACAGTGACAGTGACATCGTCGATCTCTTGAAAAAATCGGGGATATCAATCGCGAGAAGAACAGTTGCAAAGTACAGAGAAATGATGGGCGTTCTGCCTTCTTCTAAGAGGAAAAAATATTTCTGACGGTATTGTGGAAAATCTCCTCCCTTTTGCACGGGCGGGCTCCGGGATGGCTTGGGGATTCGTCTTTGCCATCGCATGCCCAGGCCGAGCCGCGGCCTGTGTCTATATACGCCTGATGTCCCGGATTTGTTTATCTGAATCCACAGATGGAAGGCCCATGTCTCCCGATTCATTTCACTGTCCGTTTTTCACCCGATTTCTAACTTCTGCCGTGCAATCCGCCATGGCCTTAAAAAACAGGTTGACGTCAGATCATTTAAAGATTAGGATGCCCGCCCTCGGATGAAAAGCAATAAAGAGGGGGCGGCAAAAAGTATTCAAACCTAGGAGGGTGTAGTTATGAAGATTTCCGTAACCTTCAGAAATACAGAAGGGGATAACTGGCACAAGGAATACATCGATCAAAAACTAAAAAGGCTTGACAAGTATTTGGACACACCGGTGGAGGCCCGTGTAGTTCTTTCCGTTGAAAAGTTCAGAAATGTGGCGGAAGTAAATTTAATGACGAATGGTCAGATCCTGAATGCCAAGGAAGAAGCCAAGGAAATGAGTCTGGCCATTGATAATGCTGTTGACAAGATAGAACGTCAGCTCAAGAAGTATAAAGAAAGGACGCGTGGCCATAAAACTAATGTGCGATCAGAAGGAGCAGTGCCTCGGGAGGCATATGCGGATGATGATGAAGCGCAGGAAGTAAGAATAGTGGAGATGAAAAAAGTTGTTTTAAAACCCATGTCTCTCGAAGATGCAATCATGGAGATTGATGCGTCAAGAAATCGCTTCGTTATTTACAGGGATTCTTCTACAGAAAAAGTCAGTATTATATATGTCCGCGATGACGGAAAGTACGCGCTCATAGAGACGAGCAGCTGAAGTCTGGGGAAGCGTCATGAAAATCATTGATATCTGCAGGAAGGAATATATAATTGAGGAACTAAAGGCAAAGACCAAGAGGGATGTTCTTGCTGAATTGTCCCGCGTGATTCATTGTCAGAATGGTGCAACTAGTCAGGAAGATATAGTCAAGACTCTGCTTGACAGAGAAAAATTAGGCAGCACTGGCATAGGCGATGGCATCGCTATTCCCCATGGCAAATTAGCAGATCTTGATGAGTTGATTGTTACATTTGGCAGAAGCAAGGAAGGCGTAGATTTTGATTCTATGGACGGTAAGCCGGCAAATCTTTTTTTCCTACTGCTGGCTCCAGAGAACACAACCGGCTTGCACCTGAAGGCGCTTGCTAAGATATCTAAGATGCTGAAGGACAATGCATTCAAGAAGAAGCTCCTGGAAGCGAGGTCAAAGGAAGAGCTATACTCAATAATTGCGGACAAGGATGACGCAGGTTGATTGTCAAGGTACTCTGCTTCTATGGCTCAGTTCCGACTAAAAGATATTTTTAAAGGCAAAGAGGATGAATTAGGGCTCAAACAAATTGTCGGTGAAGCCGGTCTGACCAGGGCAACAGGCAGTATCCATGTTGAGCACTGGAATAATGCCGGCGGCTTCTGGGAGAGGATTGCTCCCCACGTCATCCTTGTAATCTCTCCTCCGTATGTTTCCGGATTCATAAAAATACCGTCAGAATCCAGCAAAAAGATTTTTCAATCTATCATTTTAAAGCACATTCTCTGTATAGTAGTCTGCGAAACTGAGACAATACCAGGTCCATTGCTTTCTTTTTCGGAGTTACACCGCATCCCTGCATTTGCATCAGCGTACGATGAGTTTCTTTTGGAAAGTCGTCTCTGCCGCCTTTTGCGGGAAAAGATTGAGTATTCAATCTCCATGCACGGGACGCTTGTAAATGTTTCAGGCTTTGGCGTCCTACTCACGGGAGACAGCGGCACGGGGAAGACTGAATGCGCTCTCGAATTGGTTGAAAGAGGGCATCGGTGGGTAGCGGACGATGCCGTAGAGGTCGAAAGAAGGGGGGACTCTTTGTATGGTCGAAGTCACGAGCTTGTTAAATGTCTCATCAATACAAGGAGTAGAGGTATTGTTGACGCGGAAGAGCTTCTTTGTCAGCAAACTATGCTTGACGATTCAGTTATAAACCTAATCGTTGAATTGAAGAAAACGGATGATGACAGAGGACAAGGCATCTATAAAGAAGAAAAATCAAGGGATATCATGGGGGTGAAACTGCCCTGTATGGAACTCCCGGGCTTTCCGGAGACTCGCAAAATCTACAGGCATGTTGAACTCAGGGTTCAAAAATCGATGAGGGACATGGGGAGAAGCTACTCATGAAAAATCTGCGTGTAGTAATTATTACAGGGCTCTCCGGATCAGGTAAGAGTACTGCATTACGGGCGCTGGAAGATATAGGCTTTTTTTGTGTCGATAACCTGCCTGTCGTTCTTCTTCCCAGATTTCTCAAGATTCAGTCTGATGCATCGAAGGATATTACAAGGGTCGCTATGGTTATGGATTTGAGGGAGAAGAGTTTTCTGGAAAAGTATACAAAGATTTTCGAGAAGCTGAAGAACGAGGGTTACAAGATAGAAATACTGTTCCTGGAATCTGGTGATGACGCCCTCTTGCATCGATTCAGTGAAACGAGAAGGGTGCATCCCACGTCAGTCAGGGGTTCCGTCATGGAAGGGATCAACCTGGAGAGAGAGAAGCTGGCCCCGTTGAGACAAATGGCTGATAAGGTAATCGATACAACCTCATATAATGTGCATCAATTAAAAGATGTAATCCAAAGGCATTTTATTTCATCATCCGTAAATCAAAGGATGATAATTCATGTGACATCATTTGGGTACCGCTTTGGCATACCTGCTGATGCAGACATCGTGCTTGATGTTCGTTTTCTCCCAAATCCTTATTTCGTCGAAGAACTCAAATTTTATGATGGTCACCATCAGGATGTTCAGAAGTACGTGCTCGAATCCAAGGAAAGTAGGATATTTATTCAAAAGCTTTTCGAACTGATGTCATTTCTCATGCCACTTTATGAAAAGGAGGGGAAGGCTAGACTTAATATAGCCTTGGGATGTACCGGCGGGAGACACAGGTCCGTAGTCATGGCAAACAAACTGGGCTCTTATTTTTCAGATAAAAATTACATGGTGACCATAAACCACAGGGACATCAATAAGAGTTAGCCGAATAGAATTAGAACGTATTGCAAATATTTGGACGTGGGAAATTGAAATTTGTAGTTTGAGCCCGCCGCAACTATTTTGTGAAAAAATCTAAAAAGAAACAGCTAGTTTTTTGACAACGTTATCCTCAATCCAATGGGCGTCCCACCACTCCTGGGGATTTACGAACTGCCCGCCGACAATCATTCCAAAATGCAAATGGTCCCCACCTGCAAGGCCTGAAGATCCTGTATGGCCAATAACGTCACCTTTTCTGACTTCCTGTCCTTTCTTCGCATCGATTGAATTTAGGTGGCCGTAAAGAGTGAAGAAACCAAAGCCGTGATCGATCAGCACACAATTGCCATAGATGCCGATGTAGCCGACGGATGCAACTACACCATGATTGGCTGCTTCCACCGGGGCATTTGTCGTGGAAGCAAGGTCAACACCCATGTGGACGCTCTCACCAATTACCTTACCTTGGTATTGGTATTTTCTCTTGTCGCCGAACAAGGCCATAGGCGAAGCATTTTTCATGCGGAGGAATGTGCCCTCCCATAATTGCCTGGGCATTGATGTGCGGCAGATATCCTGAATCGCATTATCATTCTCCTCCCTCATCTTTCCATTCACATAAATAAACGTGTCCAGAGGTGTTTTCCCCTGAAGAACTGGACTGTGACTCTGAAATTCGGGCATCTTCTGCTGCAGAAAATTATCACTCAAGTTCATCTTATCGCTGCGGAATTTCTTGTTTCTGATGAGATTGGGCAGAGCGATTGAAGTTTCATTTCCTCCTTGGTCACGGGCGATGACTTTTATCGCTGTGCCACCGTGCTTGGCATCCATGGGAAGAGAAAAATAACTGATAATGCATGGTTTGTCTGAAACCATTGTCGCATATCCCCGGGAAAAATTATTTTCCACTCGGACTCCACTTGAAATGACGGGTTTTGATGTTCTGTACAATATCACACATGTGCCGCCGGGATTAATATTGTTGGTGGCGGTGAGCAGGAATATTTGAGGCGGAATAAAGTCGATATTGACCTGAATGCTCACGGTTGTTTCGTTCTTCCAAAGCGAATTGTCCGTCGCCGAAATATTAAGAGTTGCCGGTCCTTCATGAAGCTTTATCGCCGCAGGGTCTATGGTTACGCTTACATTACTTTCTCTTGTTACTGCATCAGTATAGTTGAGGGAGGAGAGGACCCTAGTCTGATTGTCTTGAACTATGGCAACAGTTGAATTACGAAGGCCGCTCTTCAGGTCCGCAAATGCTATATTCAGGGTTTTAGACCTCCCGATTGCAGCCAAATCCTGATCCAACTGGATAGTAGGCTTTTCCAATGCACCCCAGGAATTGAAAAACCAGAAGCCAAAACCGGCAAGCAATACGATTAAGACGCCTATTATGTGTAGTCTATAGGTTTTCATAAAATACCTCATGGAGAAATTGGACAATGTCGGGCTGACTTATAATGATTTTCAGATCGCTTTGCAAGATAAAAAGCACAATATTCACGCAAATACCTTGATTACTTCTTGAAGTTGTGTTTGAGACTTGCTATAAGTTAAAAAATAAGAGAATGCTCTGTTCCGTTTACGCCGTGCACAATGAACTCTGAGGAACATGAAAGATGCTGAAAGATAAAAAAATCGTTCTTGGCATAACGGGGGGAATCGCCGCATATAAGTCTGCCGAGCTGACGAGAGAGTTTGTAAAGAAGGAGGCCTTCGTCAGGGTAATCATGACAAAAAATGCAGCCGAGTTCATAACCCCTCTCACCCTTCAAACCCTTTCAGGGCATCCCGTCTTTATGGAAATGTTCGCTCCTTTGCCGGACTTCGATATGGCCCATATTTCCCTCGCAGAGTACGCGGATATCATCGTAATTGCGCCGGCCACAGCTAATATCATCGGTAAAATAGCTTCTGGTGTGGCAGACGATATTCTGACCACGACAGTTATTGCTACGAGAGCCCCGGTGCTCATCTGTCCTGCCATGAATGTGAATATGTATAATAACGCGATCGTAAAAAAGAATATCAGCAAACTCACAGTCGGGGGCTATCATTTCATGGTGCCGGGGTACGGCGAGCTGGCCTGCAAAGCGGAGGGCTATGGGAGGCTTTCAGATATACCGGACATTGTCGAAGAGGTGGAATCGATACTGACGCCTAAGGATCTTAAGGGAGAGAACATACTGGTGACAGCGGGCCCCACCCGTGAACCCTTCGACCCGGTTAGATACGTCAGCAATTATTCCTCAGGAAAAATGGGATATGCAGTGGCAATAGTTGCAAAACGGAGGGGTGCAAATGTTACACTGATAAGCGGCCCTACGGCGCTGCCTACGCCGCGGGATATGTCGTTCATTCCTGTCGCAAGCGCCGTCGAGATGAGGGATGCTGTTATGGACCATCTCGATTCTTCTACCGTTGTCATTAAGGCCGCCGCAGTGGCTGATTATCGCCCATCTTCTCCTGCCGCCCGTAAGATAAAAAAGGGTACCGGGCTTGATTTGCACCTGGAACGAAATCCGGACATTATTTTAGAAGTCGGAAGAAAAAAGGGCAATCGTATCTTAGTAGGTTTTGCCGTGGAGACGGAGAATCTCGTTGAAAATGCCACGATGAAACTGAAGAAAAAAAATATGGATATTATTGTTGGCAATGATGTAACGCAGGTAGGCGCGGGATTCGGTTACGATACGAATATAATAAAGATCATCGATGCTGACGGTAAGATTGAAAGTGTACCCTTGATGGGCAAGATTGAGGTGGCAGATAGAATTCTCGACAGGGTCAAGAGGGTTATAGAGGGGAGGCAATCCGCTCCCGGACGGAAGGTCAGTTGAGGGGGACGGATAGTACTATGGAAGATGCAAAAGAGTATCCCGCCGACGAGCTCCTCGCGCTGGTTCGATCACTCAAAGCTCAAATACAGTTCGATATTGATGCAGGGAAAAGGCCTGCGTACCTGCGAATGAAAGCAGAGCCCGCGGGTGGTGACAAATGCACCGTCGACGAATCACGTATGGAGAGCAGAATGCCATCCCGGAATGTATTGACTCTTGATGAGGTGAAGAAAGAGCTCGGTAACTGTCAGAGATGTTCCCTCGGACGGGTCAGAATCAACATCGTCTTTGGCGAAGGGAATCCGAATGCCCAGATCGTCTTTGTCGGCGAGGCGCCAGGTGGAGATGAAGATATCCAGGGAAGACCATTTGTCGGACGCGCGGGACAGCTCCTAACCCGAATCATAGAGGCCATGGGATTGAAGAGGTCTGATGTCTATATATGCAATATCCTCAAATGCCGTCCCCCAGGTAACCGCAATCCGAGGCCTGAGGAAATAACGGCCTGTGAGCCGATTCTTATCAGGCAGCTTGAGGTGATTAAACCGCGGGTAATATGTGCTCTAGGGACATTTGCCGCCCACACACTGCTCAAGACTGATGTACCGATAACTGTACTGCGAGGCAGGTTTTACGCATATCACGGGATTGAATTGATGCCTACCTATCATCCGGCATACCTGCTCAGGAATCCGGGGCAAAAAAAGCAGGTGTGGGATGATGTTCAGAGGATTATGGAATTGTTGTCGGGACAAATTACACAATAGCTTACAGTCGACTGAAAGAGATTGGTAGGAGCAATCCATGACGAGAAATAAAATCAGTGTGCTGGGTGTAATGTTTGCATTGCTTCTCTTGGTACCCATTTTCAACCAATTGCTGGCAGAGCAGAAGAGGCCCGTCTTCGACACGATCACTGTCCATGCCACTATTACGCCGCCTGTTGCGGAATATATTATTCAAAGTATAGATGAGTCGACGAAAGCTGGTTCCGACGGTCTGATCATACTGCTGGACACGCCCGGTGGTTTGGACCTCGCCATGAGGGATATTGCCAAGGCTATTTTGAACGCATCCATTCCTGTCATTGTTTATGTATATCCTTCGGGAGCACGGGCAGCTTCCGCAGGAGTGATAATCACGATTGCCGCGCATGTAGCGGCGATGGCTCCTGGTACGAATATAGGCGCTGCCCATCCGGTAGGTCTGGGTATAGGCACTGCGGATAAAACCATGATGAAGAAGGTGGAAAATGACGCTGTCGCATATGTTAGAGGCATCGCAGAGAAAAGGGGGCGAAATGCAGACTGGGTCGAGAAATCTGTCCGAAAGAGCGAGTCTGTTACAGCCGAAGAGGCCCTTAAGCTCAAGGTGATAGATTTTGTCGCACCTGACCTAAACAGTTTGCTGAAACAGATGGACGGCAAGGAAGTCTCTGTATTGTCCAAAAAGTGGATCATCAGGACAACAGACGCCGTCGTCAACGAGAAGAAGATGAGTGTGAGACTAAGGGTACTGTCGGCGATCAGCGATCCGAATATAGCGTACATCCTCTTGTTGGTCGGGCTTGCGGGTCTATATTTTGAGCTTGCCCATCCTGGCGTCATCCTCCCCGGAGTCATCGGCGGCATATCGCTCATCATGGCCTTCTTTGCCATGCAGACACTGCCCGTCAACTACGCAGGGATTCTCCTCATTCTTTTTGGTATCATTCTTTTTATCGCAGAGATAAAGGTTGTCAGTCATGGCTTGCTCACGGTGGGAGGGATTATTTCTCTTGTCCTGGGTTCTCTGTTGCTCTTCGAATCACCCGATCCTGCACTGAGGGTATCGTGGATTGTCATGACTCCCGTGCTGGCAGCCATTTGCCTGTTCTTCGCAGGTGTAATTACCCTTGTCCTGAAGGCGCAGATGAGAAGGCGGCGAACAGGAAAGGAAGGAATGGCGGGTGAGGAAGGAAAAGCGGTTACCGATATCCATGAAACAGGAACGGCCCTTGTAAGTGGGGAGTACTGGAAGGCATCGAGCGACAAACGTATAGAAAAAGACAGGGCGGTCAGGGTTGTACAGGTTGAAGGTCTGAAAATCAAGGTTGAAGAAATCGAAAAGAAACAGGGAGGGTGATTATGTTTTCTATTCCATTTATTGTATTGGTGGTGCTGATTGTCATGTTTTTGGCGTCAGCCATCAGAATACTCAATGAGTACGAAAGAGGCGTAATTTTTCGTCTGGGGAGGGTACTTGACACGAAAGGGCCGGGTCTTATCATTCTCATACCAGTTGTGGACAGGATGGTGAAAGTCGATATGCGCACCATTACCATGGATGTCCCCCCACAGGACGTGATTACGCGGGACAACATATCGATCAAGGTCAACGCCGTCGTTTATTTCAAGGTCATGGACGCGAACGACGCCGTGATAAACGTGGAGAACTATCTGTATGCGACCTCTCAGTTGGCCCAGACTACCTTAAGGAGCGTCTGTGGGCAGGTGGAGCTCGACGAACTTCTCTCGCAGCGTGAGAAAATCAACCTCCAACTCCAGGAGATCCTGGACAGGAACACGGAACCCTGGGGAATCAAGGTTTCTCACGTCGAGGTCAAGCAGATTGATCTGCCGGAAGAGATGAAGCGGGCCATAGCTAAACAAGCCGAAGCGGAGAGAGAACGCCGTGCAAAGGTCATCAATGCAGAAGGCGAGTTCCAAGCCGCCCAGAAACTGATCGAGGCGGCTGCTCTCATGGAAACACAGCCGATGTCCTTGCAGCTGCGCTACCTGCAGACATTGAATCAGATCGCAGCCGAGAATAATTCGACAACCTTGTTTCCCATTCCCATCGATCTGATAAAGCCCTTCTTAAGCCTTGCAGAGAAGGCGAAATAACCTTTTTCAGAAGGAGTTGAGCGCAAATGGAGGCAAGGGAAAGAAGGCACATTTTGACAGGAGGGCTGATCCTCATTACTCTCGGCGTTCTCATTATGCTGGACAACACGGGTATCTACGTCTTCGATAAAAGCTGGCCCATACTGTTGATTGCCATTGCCGTGGGTACGCTGATGCAGCGCGTCAAGGATGTGGGAGGGTGGTTCATCGGGGTGGCGGGGGTGATTTTCCTCTTGGTAAAGAATTGGGGGTACGATCTCCACATAATTGCAAAATATCTCCTTCCCGTTCTCTTGATACTTTTCGGCATCAATGTTCTTTCAAAGCATTTTAGGAAAAAACAACAGTCATGAATGTAGACGCAAAGAAACCGAGGATGCTTGTTCTGTGCGACTTTGACGGAACTGTTTCGACAGTGGACATGGGGTCCGAAATTCTGAACCGCTTTACCGACACGGGTTGGGAAGAGATAGATCGCGCTTACTGTTCGGGTGAGATCGGTTCCCGGGCTGCCTATACACAGGTCGCGCCTCTTTTCACGGGGAGCAGGGCGCAGATACTGGAATTTGTCAGCAGCCGCGAAATGATAGATCCGCATTTTCTTGAGTTCTATCGGTTCTGCCAAAAGAATGCAGTGGATCTCAAGATCGTCTCCGACGGCCTCGATTTTTATATAGACGCCATACTGAAAAAGAACAATCTCCAGGATATTGAATTTTTCTCCAATGTGACAGTTTTTCACGACGGTAATAAGCTCTCAATAGAGTTCCCCCGAATGAACAATAAATGTGAGAAATGCGGTACCTGCAAGAAGGAGGTTTTAAGAGAGCACCGATCTGATTATGACCGGGTAATCTACGTAGGCAACGGATATTCCGATGTATGCCCTGCGAAAGATGCAGATCTGGTCTTTGCCAAGGATGTCCTGTATGATACTTGCGGCCAGGATGGGACAGCGTGCGTGCGCTATAAAACTTTTCAGGATATTCTGGCTTATTTTAATAAGGCGTTTTGTTTAAATTGTTAAAATAGGCGCCACATTTGTGGATGCTGACAAAAAAGCCTTCCCGATGTATCAAGGGAAGGCCTCTTCTCTGTATTATTTCTGTTGATTTCTACTTTACCAATTTAAAAAGATTTTCTGTAACCTCTTTGACACCGGGTACAGTATCCACCTGAATAACCTTTACTCTCTCCTTGAAGTAGTTGACGGCGGCCAGTGTACCCGCATTCGTATCGAAGTAGATGCCGTGCCTCTTGTCAATGGCTGCTTCGTCCTGATCGTCAGCCCTGGTCAGCAGTCCCGGGCTGCCACACACTCGGCAGTATAGTTTGCCGTCTTTCTCAACGGGCAGGTTTGCCTTGACGTAAATATTGTTTGGATGGTTGTTGTCCTTGGGGCATAGACGTCTTCCCATGATGCGTTTTTTGGCAGTATCCCTGTCGAGGATAAGCTCAACAATATAATCCAGTCTTATCTTTTCTTTCTGGAGGGCCTCCCAGAAGGCCACGGCCTGCGTTTTGTTTCGAGGGAACCCGTCTAACAGCCATCCTTTTACGCAGTCCTTTTCTTTAAGACGGCCGAGAATCATGGGAATGGTAATTCCATCGGGAACCAGTTCACCCTTGTCGATATATGACTTCGCCTCTTTTCCCAATGGCGTACCTTTCGAGATGTTGTCTCGGAAGATCACCCCTGTCTCTATCTGGGGTATTCCAAATCTCTGGCTCAGAACTGCGCCGAACGTGCCCTTGCCGCTGCCATTTGGCCCAAACATAAGAATATTCATTGTCGTTCTCTCTCTCTCTAAAAGGTATTTTTGCGAGCATTGAGGAACTGCCTTTCTGCCATTTATCGCTTCAGGCTAAGTTCAGGAAACTCGCATAAACGGCTGGGTGCTTATATTAGATTACGTGTTTTTTTACAAGAAAAAATTATTGATGAATTTTTTGATTGAAGTGGCGACCTGCCACAGGAGATCAATGCGATCATGCAGTACTGCAGGATGTTGCCGCACAGGATGAGCAGCTTGCTGATGACGTATTGCCTATTTTTCCGCCGAATACAGACATCATCTTTTTCGTTTTTTTTGATTTGCATATAGGGCAGGATATGGCCGGCTTTTCGCTGCCGGACAGGAATAAGACCTCAAAGGTATTGTTGCATCTCTGGCATTTGAATTCGTAAATAGGCATGTCTTCCCCCGTAATCATTTTCCAATATATACTTAGACACTGATCACTCAAATGTCAAGGGGATTCGAATGATTCGTGATTCCCGCACCGATGACAGCATTGGAGGGCCAGCTCGTGCTGAAATCCAGAATTTATAAGGAGATGAAATTCAAAAGCGCTTGAAATTGCCTCATTTTTGTGATAAAGGGCACTATCCCTCTTATGATCACTATGTTATACTTAATACTAAGTATGGGTTGATGTATTTACGTGCAAACACGTCTTACAGCATTCTGAAAATCTATGAGGAGAACGGTTTGTGGAAGGTAGGGCTGGAGGAGACTTTTCACTCTTGCTGATGGAATATACCCGAGTTGCGATAAATTGTGCATCTTAAGGCTCCAAGAGAGTTGGAATATTTCCCTACAAACAGGACTTAGATATTGCAGCGAGAAACACCTTATTTAGAACCAGAAGATTTTCCCAAGGTACCCTTTGTCACTGATACCTTGTCAACGCGCTTTATTCGAGAAAATAAAGTGGTTCCTCTTGATTTATCGCAAAATATTCTGAAAGTTGTCATGGCAAATCCCAGTGACCGTGATGTCATTGATGCAATTAAAATTGCAGCAGCTACTAATAATATACTCGTATATGCAGGCGATGCTAAATCCATAGATGATTATATAGAGAAATTTTATGCGGAAGAAACCCAGGACATTAATAAATTAATTGAGAACATCGAAGATAACTCCCTCCAAATCATGAGGGGCGAAGACGAAGATGTCGGCCGCCTTCAGGACATGGCTTCCGAGGCTCCGATTATACGTCTTGTTAATGTTATCATCACTCGTGCGGTGGAGAGCAGAGCAAGCGACATTCACATCGAACCCTTTGCCGATGAGCTCAGGGTAAGATACCGCATTGACGGGGTTCTCCACGATATAGAAATCATCCCAAAGAAACTTCAAGCCGCTATTTTCTCCCGCATCAAGATTATGGCAAAGCTGAATATCGCCGAGAGACGCCTGCCCCAGGACGGGCGCATTATGTTAAAGGTAGGAGGTGCGGAAATAGATATCCGTATCTCCAGCATTCCCGTTCTCTATGGTGAAAGTATCGTGATGAGGTTGCTGAATAAGGAGGGGATCTTGATTGACATGAATCAATTAGGCTTTCCTGATGACACCCTCAACCTTTTCAATAACATTATAAGTCAGCCAAACGGGATCATCCTGGTTACAGGACCGACAGGAAGCGGGAAGAGCACGACGCTGTATGCCGCCTTGGATAAGATAAACTCGGCGGATAAAAAAATTATCACCGTTGAGGATCCTGTTGAATATCAGCTTAAAGGAATAAACCAGATTCAGGTGAAACCGCAAATAGGCCTGGACTTTCCCAATATTCTGCGCCACATTGTGAGGCAGGACCCGGACGTAATAATGATCGGCGAGATCAGAGATCTCGAAACGGCGGAAATAGCCATTCAATCTTCCCTGACGGGCCATGTGGTATTTTCCACGCTCCATACCAATGACGCACCCTCTGCCCTTACAAGGCTTCTTGATATAGGCGTTCAGAATTATCTCCTCGCCGCGACAATCCGAGGAATACTGGCGCAGAGGCTTGTGCGCGTGAACTGTCTTCAGTGTCGTGAAATTGATGCGATGCCCACAGAAACAGAAAGAGCGAATAAACTGAACTGGCAGAATGATGTTACACTTTACAAAGGGAAGGGCTGCGAAAAATGCGCCTACACAGGTTTCTATGGTAGAACAGGCATATACGAATTCTTGCAGGTTGATAGTTGCATCGAACGATTAATCACGAAAAATGCAGACGTCAACCAGATCAGGGACAAAGCAAGGCAAAGCGGCATGAGGACACTTCTAGAAGATGGTTTGCTGAAGGTGAAAGCAGGCATAACCACAATCAATGAGGTATATCGGGTAACTCAGGAGATTTAAGTGCCCATTTTTTCTTATCGGTCAACAACAAGGGACGGCGTCGTTTCAGAAGGTCTGATCGAAGCGACTGACGAAAAGAGCGTTCTTCTGCAACTGAAAAACGGCGGCGTAATTCCCTTAAGAGTCGAAAAAAAGAAGAGCGCCTACAGGGATAAGATATCATTTGTATCGGCGAAGAGTGAATTGCAGGCTTTCAGCACGGAATTATTCTCTCTTCTAAATGCGGGTCTCCCCCTTGATCGAAGCCTGAATATCCTGGCCGAACTTGCGGCGGACAAGAAAATGCAGGATATCATTTATTCCGTACTGAACTCGATCAGAGGAGGAAGTTCGTTTTCTGACGCTCTGGAGAAACATCCAAAAGTTTTTTCCGCCCTCTATGTGAACATGATCAGGGCCGGAGAGTCCGGGGGCGCGCTTGAAACCGTCCTAGACAAACTCAATGAATTTCTGGAATCCGCGCAGGAGTTAAAGGACCACATTTTTTCGGCGCTGCTTTACCCCACCATCCTGGTTATTACAGGCATAATCTCCATCATTATTCTAGTCACCTACGTGGTTCCCAAGTTTTCAACTATATTCAGTGATATGGGCGACAAACTGCCCATCGCTACAAAAGTTCTGCTGGAATTCAGCAGCGTGATGCAGTCTGTGTGGTGGATTATAATACTGATGTTACTCTTCGGTGTGATCGCGTTTAGAAACTATATAAGGACGGAGACGGGCAGATACAACTGGGATGCCTTTAAACTCAAGATAATGGGCGATGTAATAGTGAAGCTGGAGACGGCGAGATTCTGCCGGACTTTAGGAGCGCTTCTCCGCAGTGGCGTGCCCCTTTTGCAGGCCGTCAAGAATTCCAAGGACATCATAGGTAACCATGTCATATCTTTTCGCTTGGACAAAATATCCAGAGGCATCAAAGAAGGGCAGGGCATTGCAAGGCCTCTTTCTGACGCCAAGATATTTCCACAGCTCGCTCTTTCCATGATAAAGGTTGGCGAGGAAACGGGACAACTGGACACCATGCTTTTGAAAGTGGCAAACACCTATGAAAAAAGCCTGAAGGTGTCAATCAAAAGATTTGTCAGTTTTCTGGAACCGGTGCTTATTCTGGGAATGGGTTTGCTAACCGGCTTCATCGTCATATCAATGCTTATGGCTATATTCAGCATTACGGATATTCCATTTTAGTCTATCTATTGCTGTGAACACAGATTACATTCTCCAGTTAATAAATTCTTGTTTGAGAAGAACACGCCTATCATGCAGCAAAGGTTATACCTTGATGGAGGTGATGCTGGTCGGCTTTTTGATCGTCTTGATTCTTGGCATATCAACGGTCTTTCTGGTCCATTCGCTTCCTGCGGCGGGACTCAGGGCAACAGCCAATGAAATGGCCGCCACAATAAAATACGGTAAGTATCTGGCCAAGGCGAACAATGGTAAACAGGTGTTTGACATTGACATTGATTCTAAAACCTATGCTCTTGAAGGACGCGAAACAAAAAAAATACCGCCTGACATTGTTATAACAATACTCGACACAAATCTGGACGTGATCAGCAAGGGAAGGTTCTCGATCGTCTTTGATGCAATGGGCGGCAACGATTGGCATTCTATCATATTGAGCAGAGGAAGAAGTAGGACAACCATTGCGATGGATCCCGTCATGACTGCAGTAATTGCAGAAGGAGAGAAATAATGATTTCGTCCGCCAGGAATTGCCCATTCTTTGTCCGTAGCAAAGAGCAACAAGGCTTTACCGTCCTGGAAATACTGGTGTCTTTGATGATAATCAGTATTGTGGCAGTTTCCATAATCCAACTCACTTCCATGAACTTGCGCAACCTGACGAGATCCGGTGATGAAGTAAATGCATTGCTGATAGCAAATTCTAAAATGCGCACACTTCTTGAGATGGATAAAATGGATGATAAGTTCTGGAGAGAAATAGATGAACAAGGGAATACCTATGAAATCTGGATTTCGGAAATACGGAATAAACGCACGGAAAGTCTACCCGTTAAACTTGAAGGAATCACGCTCACGCTGCATTACCCAACTGCACAAAGGGAAAAAACAGTGACATTGAACGCGGAGAAGGTGTTTTCGGCGCGCGAACAAGCAAAGATAACTAAAAACCCGTTGCCATAGAGGATCAATTCAAGTTGAACAAGCGCGGTTTCACCCTGCTGGAATTACTAATCTCCATAACGATGCTGACGTTAATAATCGGCATTATGAGCGGCGCTTTGAGTCTCGCAACACAGTCACTTAAAAAAGGGTCGGGGAGAATTAGTGATCTGGAAAGAGCAAAAACGTCATTTCCCCTAGTCGAATCACAAATTCAGTCTCTCTTTGTATGTCAATATGTTGATGAGGGTGAAAAGAAAAACCTCTTTTTCGGGCAGAAGGACAGATTGCTATTCTCAACCAACTATTCTATTTGGGGTGGGATAAAGGGAAATACATTAGTTGAATACGTTGTCGAAACTGATGATAAAGGAAAGCAATATGTCAAGGTGACTGAAAATACGATAGGGATGGAGACGAAAAGGCAGACGTTGCTCTTCACCGGCTATGATAAAATCTTCTTTGAGTATTTCTTGATGGATATTACCGGACAAGGCAAATGGATAGATGAGTGGCCAAAGGAAGAAAACGGTATACCTGAAAGAATAAATATTAATCTCATCTCCGGCTCAAAGAACACGTCTCTTGTAGTGCACGTTTATGTAAAGGCGCCGTCGGTGTCTTCATCAAGTGGGGGGACAAAGCCGATCACTACATCATAGTAAAAGAGTATGGCGGAAAAGAATCAAAACAAGTTCAGGACAAGATTCTCAAAGGATCAATCAGGCTTTGCCTTGCTTGTTGTCCTGTGGGTTGTGGTACTGCTTTTGACAATTGCCCTTTCTTTATCAGTAATGGCGCGAACAGAAATATTCTCAACCTTGACTTTTAAGGAACAACTGGAAAATAAATATCTGGCAGAAGCGGGACTTCAAAGAGGAATAATAGAACTTTTTTATAGAGCGTCAAATAAAAACGGACAGGCTTTCTTTGTTGAAGAAAAGATAATACGTACCGACGGAACGGCTTATGTAGGAACGCTGGAAAATGGCTCTTATAAGCTGAGTATAACGGACGAATCAGGCAAGATTAACATAAATACCTTGACTGACTCTTCGGGTATAGTATTGAACAACCTGCTGGTTAATATGGGAATAGAAAAAGAAATGGCGGACACGATTGTTGATTCCATATTAGATTGGAAAAGCCCCACAGGCCTGCATCGTCTGCATGGAGCAGACAGTGATTACTATTCTTCCTTACCGAATCCATATAGGGCTAAGAACGCAAATTTCGATACTTTAGAAGAACTTCTCTTGGTAAAAGGCGTTACTCCTGATATACTTTATGGAGATGGAGAAAGGCCAGGCTTGATAAGGTTCCTGACGATTTATGGTGATGCGAACAGAATCAACATTAATGTTGCGGCGCCGGAAGTATTAAGAGCCATACCTTTTATCTCTGCAGACGGTGTCGCAAAAATACTTCTTCTTCGGTCAGCAGATAATGACGCGGAAGCTGCTGCAGAGCTCCAAGCGATGTTGGCAGGTGGTGATTCCACAAAAATGTCGCCTTATATAATGACGGCAGATTCAAACGTTTTTGCGATAGAGGTTTCCGGTTACAAGGATAACGAAAGGAAATACTATCCCTTAAGAGCAATCGTGAATATTGAAACCGGCGGTAATTATACCGTTTTGAGTTATCAAAGCCCGGCAGGCGTAAAGCAGTGATCAATTGCGATGTCAGATTGTATGAACAAACTTAAGCATTCTGTACAGGTTATAAGAAGAGCCGGCAAATATTTGTGGAAATATCTCACTTTAAGCTTGGCGGATAATTTCTTTTCTTTTGCTAAAGTAGTCTGCGTCTCCATTGAAAGAGATGGGATCTTTCTGGCATACGGGACAAAGGCCCTCTGGAGGACAAAGGTAGAATCCTTTAAGAAAGTTCCGCTGGAAAAAGAAAAGCCTTTATCACCGGATTATCTTGCCTCCGTGGTTGCCAAATACATTGCTGAGACGAAGACTGCTAGGGCAAAAGCCGTACTTTGCATTCCAAAGTCCTGGGCGATTGTTCAGGCAGTTGAGTTTCCCGCAGTCGTGAAAGAAAACCTGACTGCCGTAATTTCGTATGAATTAGATCGTCTTACGCCTCTCACGCCGGTTAACGCGTATTATGACTTCAAGGTTATTGCTGAGGATCAGGAGAAGATGAACGTTCTGCTGGCCGTCGCCAGGAAAGATGAAATAGACTCTTATTTAGAGGCTCTCCGCGGAAGAAATGTGAATATCGGAAAAGTTGGCGTCAGCACGCTGGTGATGAAAAGTCTGTTAAAGAGCACATATAAAGATACAGATGTAATCTATGTATCTCTTGGTGAAACGGGATATGAAGGCGGCGCGATAGTGAATAACTTGACTGTCCGTTCCATCTCAGGCGAATTCAAGCCAGCCGGCACCCCGGATATCGATAACATTATAAAGGAAACCTATCCGTTGGTTGAGACTCTGACAAACGGTGGTAACCGTGGCGTGATGGTGATAAACGGCACCGAAGACCATCACCGTGCATTTGAGCAAAAACTTTCCATGTCTCTTTCTAATCTGGACAGAGACGTTAAACTTGATTTACCAAAAGGCAATAAAGAGCTTTCTTATGTCGCCGTGAGCGGCTTAGTTGAAACAATAACAGCCGATGAGAACGAAATAAACTTATTATCGGGACAGGACAAGCAGAAGAGGAGGGCGCCTCTTTTTGTGTCTGTAGCTCTATTTGCGTTAATTTTGTCGATCGGTATCTTTTACTTCATCGCTCCCGTCGTAATCGGACAGAGAACTGTGGATGAAATCGATCGTGAGATAACAGCATTGAAGCCGGAAATGAAGAAGGTGGAAGCGTTGAAAAGAGAAGCGGACACTTTGTCGGCGGAAGTAACCACGATCAATAATTTCAAGAAACAAAACGTGTCATCGCTAAACATCGTGAAAGAAATGACTTCGATATTACCGGCAAAGACCTGGCTGACTCACTTAAGAATTGCGGATCCTGCGGTGGAGATTGATGGTTACGCGTCATCGGCCGCCGAGATTATTCCCAGATTAGAAAACTCGAAATATTTCCAAAAGGTAGAATTTGCCTCCCCCACCTTCAGAGATTCCAGGAGAAATACCGATCGTTTTGTGATTAAGATGGAATTAGAAGGTGAGAACAGAGCGAAAAAGACAGACGAGATTAGGAAGAAGAATGAAAAGAAAAACTAAGCTTCTCCTCATAGCTATTCCTTTGAATGTTATTTTGCTGGGCGCGGTAATTTATCAATACGGCATCTTGAACATCCGGGAGCAGATGAGTTTTGTTGATGAAATGCAGGCATCGAAAATGCAAACCCTTCAAAAGTACGCCGATGCTATTGCGCAAAAAGCGAATTTGGAAAAACAGGTCGTTTCGCTTAAGGAAAAGAGAAAAAACGAGGATACGAAAATTATCGTGGCGCAAACACCTGCCAGTGCTGCAGCAAGTCTTCAGAATTTAGTGAAGGGAATAATTGCCGGCCGGGGTGGAACCATAAACAGTGAAAGAGTGGAAAGACCTGAAGATCTAGGAAAGTTCAAGGTGATCAATGTGGTTGTCGATGTGGTATTTCCTGATATCAGGGCGCTGTCCGATACGCTCTTTGCGATTGAGACGCAAACACCATATCTGGTGGTGAAGGAATTGGACGTTCGCGTGAGAAACTATGCAGATCCAAGGGATCTATTGGTTAAGCTAAAAGTGTCCGGGCTGACGGGGGGATGATGAATGAAGTTTGTCAAACCGATTTTAAGAAATGTTAATGTCCTCAATATACTGCTTTTGGCTACTGCCATATTCCTGTTTTTTGAATTCGATTACCCGCTTTTAAATAGACAGGTTACTGTGGGACAGATCGAAGCCAAAGAACCTGCAATTCAGAATGAAGAAAAAATTACTCCTGAGACCAGCGTCTCTTATGCAGACTTTGCAATAATTGTGGAAAAGAATTTGTTTCATCCGGAGAGGCAGATGGAAAAGGCTGAAAAGACGGCTGTGCCGAAACCGGAGCTAATACTCTACGGAACGCTGATCACTGATGATGTGAGTATTGCATATGTGGAAGACAAAAAATCACCCTACTCGACCCCGGGGCGGGCAAAACGGCAGACGGCGTTGAGAAAGGGGTCCAGTATAGCGGGCTATGTGTTAAGAGAGGTTAAACCGGACCACATCGTCCTGGTGCGGGGGGATGACAAGCTCGTCGTGAAGCTCACCGACGAGACTGACAAAAGAAAAGGCAGTGAGACGGGGCCGTCTCCTGGTCCCAAGGCGACGCCAGGCCCATTTTCGCCGACGACTATTATGCCTGCGGCCGCTCCGCCTGTTGTACCGTCTCCGGTAGCAGCACCGCCTCCGCGGGGGGGAGACACCATGATACGGAACTGAAGAACGCAGCAGCGGCACCACAATAGTTCTTCAGACTTCTTCGTAAATATTCAGAGCAGCGTTTTCTCGCACCTGCCCGGATTCCAAGGCATCCGGGTTTTTAGTTTGTGGGACTTTCCATTGCGCCCCGTCGCCCTTGATGGGGGGCAAATCTGATCCCGCATGGAAGGGGTGTCGAAAATCCGGCGAAACCGATACGCCCAACCGCTTAATGCGCGTCATTTTATTGCAAGGAGCTCCACCTCAAAGATGAGGGTTGTATTTGGACCGATATCGCGGCTTGCACTCGTCGGGCCGTAGGCCAACTCGGGTGGGATGAAAAGCTGCCACTTGGAGCCCACGGGCATGAGCTTCAGGGCCTCTCTCCAGCCCGCAATGACACCAGATACTTTGAATGTGGCGGGCTTGCCGGTGCGAAAGGAGCTGTCAAATTCCTTCCCGTCAATGAGTGTGCCCCTGTACGTGCACTCCACAGTGTCGTTTTCCGTGGGCATTTTGCCGGAGCCTGCATTTATGATCTTGTACTGCAGTCCGCTCGGCAAGGTTACCACGCCTTCCTTCTTCTTATTTTCGGCGAGAAATGCGCCGCCTTTCTTTTTATTTTCTTCGCCCAGCGCCTGTGTGATTGCCATCTGCTTCTGCCTGAGCTCTTCGAAGTACGCCTTCATGGTCGCACGGAGATCGTCTTCGTTCATGAGCAGTTTTTGATCGGTCATGACGTCTTCTAGCCCTTTCACCAGGAGATTCATGTCGATGTCAACGCCCAGCCGCTTGAAGCTTCTCGCTACGTCCACCCCAATCCCATAGCTTATCTTCTCCTTGTCTGTCTTAAACTGCGGCGTCTCCGCGGCGCCCGCGTGGGCTGCGGCAAGGCTGATCGCGAGGGCAGCAATCACGATTATCGTCGTTTTCAGTTTCATAGTACATCCTTCCTTAATAAATAAAGCCCGTGTTGGTACTTCCGGGCCAGGTGTTAAATGATTCAGACAGCCATGTAAAAGAGGGAAATAAATAACAGATGATTACTCAGAAATGTTTTCTTGATAAATGTTGGTTCAGCCGAGAAAAGTGTTGATCTGCAAATCCCGAACGGCATTCATTTGTGTGTAAAATTCTTTATTGCCCCCCCTTCTGTTGGAGCGTCCTCGTCTGGGTGCCTCCTTTGACTTGCTTACTCATTTCCTCATCGCTCAGCGAATCTATGTATTTGTTTGTAATAGAATTCGCTTCCTGTTGGCTCTTTACAACATGGGGAGTCAAAAGAATAACGAGTTCCGTCCGAGTATTCTCCCTATCTGTGTTACCAAATAGGTAGCCCAAGACAGGTATTTTATATAGAAAAGGTATTCCCTGTTTATTTTTAGTATCATCTTCTCTAATCAGTCCTCCGATAACGATTGTCTGGCCGTTTTGCACAACAAGGTTTGTCGCTGCCATGGTTTTATTAATGACTACCTGTTGACCAGTGCCAATCAGCTGTGTCGTAAAGGTGGAAACCTCCTGCGAGATATCCATTGCAACCAGACCGCTGTCGTTAATCTGCGGCTTTACTTTAAGAATGATGCCGATATCTTGGTATTGAATTGTCTGCTGCGGAGCTACGCCAGGAGTCCCATACGTTTCCGACGTGGCAATGGGAACCTGCTGCCCGACCTGTATCTTTGCTTCACGGTTGTCTGCAACCATTATGTGAGGCGATGCGAGAAGCTTTGCCTTTGATTGCGAGGCCAGGGCATTGATGAGAGCTGTAACTGTTCCTGACGAGTCAACACCGACCAGACTGAGGCCGGAGGAGGTCTGCTGTGCGGGATTGATTAGTAATGAGCTGGGATTAAGGTAGATGCCTTGGCCAGCGCTGTTCTTGATCGCCCACGCTATGCCAAGGCTCATGTTATCGACTAACTGCACCTGGGCTATTGCACCTTCAATCAACACCTGTCTGGGTGCGATATCCAGTTTTATAATAGCATCTTTTATAATGTTATAATCTTCGGGCGTGCTAAGAACGATTATGGCGTTTAAAGTGTCATCGGAAAATATTCTAGCCACATCGGAAAGAAATCCTTCCGTTCCACCTGACTTTGTCTGAGGTGGAGGAGTAGTCGACATGGATGTGGGCGCTGGCTGCGCTGACGCCGCTGATTTTGGAGCCCCTTTGTCGGCTTGCTTTGTACCTAAAAAAATCTGTTGGAGCAAGGCGCTGATGTCCTTGGCTTTACCATTTTGAACATGATAAACGAATACTTGAGGGCCCTTCTTTTGTTGCTGGTCTGAGTCAAAAAAATTAATTAACTCCAGAAGGCGTTTGACGCTGGTGTCAGTATCTACAATAATAATGTGGTTTGTTTTGGGGACGTCGACGATAACAGCACTTGTTGAAGTAAAAGGCGAAAGCATCTTTATTAGTTCAGTGGACTGCAGATGTTGTATGGGGACAACCTGAAGAAGAGCGCTTCCTTTGATCTGGATGTTGTCAACGCTCCTGCCGATGCTGATGGGGGCCGGTTCACGAGCTAGATCACTTATAGGTATAATACGGTAAAGGCCATTGTCTTCAATTATTGCGACACCGTTCAGCCTCAAGATAACTTCCATCAGAGGAAGAACACTATCGCGTGGAACGGGCGCAATAGACCTGAATGTGACCCTTCCTTTCACGCGTGGATCAATGACGTAACTAAATTTCAGAATCTCACTGAAAACAGTTTGTATAACTGAGTAAATATCTGCATCATCAAAATTCAGGCTGACGGCGCCTCTACCGATGGTAGAAGGAGTGCCAGCTGCAGGACCTATAGCAGGCTGAGTCACCGGACCTGAAGGTTGAATTTTCCCCGCCTGCCTCGGTTGTATGTTCTGTTGTTCTGTCATCCATTCAGGTACTCGGGTTGGCTGTTTAGTGGGTGATGTCATTTGCTGGGGCATCAGCGATTCCGGTGAGCTTTTTGTCGCTGACGCAGGCAAATTCGCAGGCTGGTTTTGAGGCGCAGAGCCTTGCGATGCTGCCGAATCAATCGTTCCGGAAGAGGGAGGACCAATAGCTGCCGGGCCTTGCTTTTTTTCAATAGTCTGCGCGCATGCGGAGAATGACGAAATACACACTATTGAAATGAGCAGGATAAAATTGCGCAAAGTCATCACCATTCTTAACGGACCTATTCCCAGCTTACAATATCCTTATCTTCACCTTCACCGCCTGGAGTACCGTCACGTCCATATGACCATAGATCGTAATCGCCATGCTGACCGGGGCATAGATAATTATATGGCCTTCCCCAAGGATCGTTGGGCAGACCTTTTTTGAGATAAGGGCCTTCCCAATTGTCAATGTTGGAATTGATTACTAAGGCGTTGAGCCCTTCCTGAGTCGTGGGGTATCTGCCTGTGTCCAATCTGAACTGATCCAGGGCCTGTCCCAGGAGCTCAATTTGCGCACGCGCAGCGGATTGTTTGCCTTTGCCCAGCTTGGGGAAAAGCCTCGGCACCACCAGAGCGGCGAGCAGGGCAATCATGACCATAACTACAAGCATTTCCACCAAAGTAAACCCCTTTTTACCCGTCCATTTTTTTTGTTGTTTTTCAATCATAGCAATCACAGGGCAAGTATAATTAGAATTTTTAGAAAGGCGTCCGCTCTTCTGCAATAATTTTTGAACCTAGGGCTGGATTTGCTAAGATTATCAATAGCCTTGTGCCACATTTCGTTAGATGACCTTTAACCTCTGTCGCACATCAGGGATGTTTCGGAACGACATAACCCGGTAGCCGTAACGGGCAGACAAATCTCAGAGAAGATTGCCTAGAATGTGGAAAAAGTTTCCGTGACGTAGGTCACCAGCCAGGGTCCCGTGAAGAAAGAGGCTTTGAATTTATGAGAAGTCAGCCCTAAGAAAGAGCCCCTCTTCGTTCAAGCATTTTATTTACATATCGGTATAACGCGTCGAACTTATACCATTAATATAAAGATAAAGAAAGAGTAAAAGCATGCAATCAAAATTTTTAGCATATTGATGGGCA
>DASRZZ010000168.1:0-5405 GCA_035685925.1 Syntrophales bacterium
ACGAGCAAACGTTACAGTTGATCGGTCGTCGGATGTCACCGGCGAATTAATCGATACTATATTTCTACTAATAGTAATATTCACTCCAATTCTGTGCCGACAATTGCAGATAAGGTGTTCTCAATAACTTTAAGAAGCCATATTTCGGTTTGCTGGCGACCCTACCGCCCCTTGTGCGGACACTCTGTTTCATCTGTTCCCCCTAAAATTTTGACGCATCGTGTCACAGCAAAGACGCAGTATCTTGTTATGACAGAAGTTTTAGATGCTGCACCCGATGCGTAATCAAGAGATTTCGCGATAGCTAAGCGATATGCACTATGAACGGATAGAGGATGAATGTTAGCCTCCTGAAGTCTCGATCTTTCTATTTTACCCTCTCATTTTATGTTACAATTTGAAATAAATAGAAACGGCTTCCATAAGAGCCCTAATGAAGGCAGAGATCAGACTATGAAGGTGGTACATGTTCTGAGCCTAGATAATGATTCTTTTGGGGATAAGGTGACTTAAAAACAACAATCACGGGAAAGGAGTTCGTTATGTTTGACTATATGCTTACAAAAGAACAATTGAAGATCAGGGACGAGGCCCGGGAGCTCGTGAAGTGGGTGCCCCGGCAGATGATCCTGGATATGGACACGGACACGATCAAGTTTCCAAAAGAGTTCCTCGCCGAAGCGGGCCGGCGCAACCTCCTGGGTTGCCGCTACCCGAAACAATGGGGTGGCCGAGAGATGGACTGGGTGACGACGTGCATGCTAATGGAGGAGATCGGCACCTTGGGATACGAATTTGCCTGCGTCTTCGGCGTCGGCGCCGAACTGGTCTGCGACGCCATCATCCTCCACGGTACGGACGCCCAGAAAGAAAAATACGTCAAACCCCTCCTGCGGGGGGAACTCTTTGCCGCCGAATGCCTGACGGAACCGCGCGGCGGATCCGATTTCTTCGGCGCTACGACCAAGGCCGAGGACCAAGGGGATCATTTTCTCGTCAACGGCCAGAAACGTTTCATCGTGGGCGGCGAAGGGGCCGATTATTTTCTGCTCTATGCGCGGACCAATTTCGATCCTGCCGCCAAATCCCAGGACAGCCTGACCGCCCTGATCGTTGACCGCGGCCCCGGCATCGAGACCAAGTATCTCTACGGTCTCATGGGCTGCCGCGGCGGCGGCACGGCTCGCCTGATCTTCAAGGATGCGAAGGTCCCCAAGGAAAACGTCATTGGCAAGATCAACGGCGCCTATGACGTCTTCAACACGATGATGATCCCGGAACGCCTCGGTACGGCGTCCATGACCATCGGGGCGGCCCGTCCGGCTCTGGACATCGCGACGAACTATACGTCGCGCCGGAAGGCCTTCGGGCAGGTCATCGCCCAGTTCGAGGGGGTAAGTTTCCAGATCGCCGAAGCGGTCATGCTGCTCGACGCCGCGCGCGCCATGGCCTATGTCACGGCCCGGGCTGTGGACTCAGACGTCGAGATGAACCGAGTCCGCCGGATGGTTTCGGAATCGAAAAAGTTCATCACCGAATCGTGCCAGAAGGCGGTTCACAACGCCATGCAGGTCATGGGTGGTATCGGCTATACCAATGTCTTCCCCATCGAACGCATCTCTCGCGATGTGCGGCTGGCGTCGATTTGGACCGGCACCAGTGAGGTTATGTCCATGATCACCGCCCATGAGTGGTATCGGGAATTCTCCAAGACGAAAACCGAGCGCCTTGCCCGGGACTTTGAGCGCGACGCCCAGGAAGCGGACGCCGACGACGAGATCATCTACGAATAAACCGAAGCCTCGGGGAAGCGACCTTGGCTGCGTCTCCGGGGAACGGCGCCGTTCAAAATTTTTAAAACAAAAGGCATGATCAAATTGGCTTTGTCTCTTTTTGTTTGAGCATTTCAAGTCGTAATCAGCGACACGATCTCATCACTTAAATTGCGGACTCGTAGGTGCAGCCTGCAATTCCATCTGAGGCAATCTCGAAAAATCAGTTATGGGATTTTTTGTTGAGACCTTCCTGAAGCAGAGCATCAGCTAATTCTGACTGGCATCCACCCTGTTAGATGGTATTCGTTATTGCTGCCTCTTCATTTCATTGTGGTAGGCAAATAAAACTGTTATGATACCAACCGGCCTGATAATCAGTCGTATCCATATCCCGTCAAAACCATATTTAACAGGAAAGGATTCAAGACTATGCGATTTACTTTTACCCACAATAATTTCAATATCCTCGATTTGGAGAAAAGTCTGGCCCTTCTACAAGGATGCTCTGCAACTTGTTGAGCAGAGGCGTGTTGAAGCTCCAGACGGTAGTTTCATTTTGGTCTTTCTCGGCGATGGCAAAACGCCCCATCAGCTTGAACTGACTTGGCTTAGAGACCGTCAAGATCCTTACAACCTTGGTGATAATGAATTTCATTTGGCCTTTAAGGTTGATGATTTCGCGGCTGCTTACAATCTTCACGAAAACATGGGTTGCATCTGTTATGAGAACAATGCCATGGGCATTTACTTCATCCATGATCCGGGCGATTACTGGATCGAAATCATTCCTCTGAATAGATAATCGCTTCAGAGAACACCGGTCTTCAAAACGAGATGTAATGCCCGCCGCAAGGGGAAGGCACCTGCAGGATTAGACACATTTCTGCTAAGCTACTGGAGGTGGCAATCAGGATTTTGTTTATTCATTATAGCGGCTCTGCCGAAAAGGATGCGTCTCTGTGGGAGTCTTGATATAAAGAAAGATTGGCTCATGCTGATCTATGTGTTGAATATTTTAATTGATAGTCTTCATTAGCCGAAAAAAAATCGCAGAATTATGACTTTTAAATATGTTATACTTTTTCCGTGTAGGTAACTACGAGGGAGATGGGGAAAACGGATTGTTGTACCTGACAAAATAAAGCTGAACCTATAGGATGGTTGCTATGAAACCAGAGAACAGCCCTGAAGCCATTTTGAAGCTCGCCCGGCAGTTCATGGAAAGCCGAATACTTCTGTCTGCGGCCGAGATGAATCTCTTCACCTTTCTAAACGGTATGCCGTCAACTGCCAAAGCTCTTTCAGGCACACTGAATGCCGATCTGCGAGGTATGACCATTCTACTCGATGCCTTGACGGCAATGGGTTTGCTATCCAAAAAGGAAGACGTGTATCTATCCGCTCCCGATGCTGCCTCGTTCCTTACCGATAAGAGTCCTCTGTCGGTCCTTCCGATGATCCTCCATTTTGCCCACCTCTGGGAGCGCTGGTCTGACCTTACTCCCATAGTCAAAGGGGCTGGCTTGACAGAGACCCCGACCTCTTCTACCCGTGACGCCAATGAACTGAGTGCCTTTATCGGGGCCATGCACGTCGTGGGAATGCCCCTAGCGCAGAAAATCGTGACAGCTATCCAACTCGGCAGGGCAAGGAACATGATTGACGTGGGCGGCGCCTCTGGCACTTACACCATCGCTTTTCTCAAGGCCGCCCCGGAAATGAAGGCAACACTTTTCGACAGGCCCGCGGTTATCCAAATAGCTCATGAGCGTCTGTCCGAGGTAGGAATACTTGACCGGGTCCATCTCGTGGCGGGGGATTTTTATGAGGACGAACTACCAGGTGGACACGACCTGGCTCTGCTTTCTGCCATCATCCACCAGAACAGCCCCCGGAGAAACGTTGAATTGTTCCGGAAGGTGCTGCGCGCCATGGTCCCGGGAGGCCGAATCATCATCCGCGATCACGTCATGGACCCCAGCCACACCGAACCCAAAGATGGAGCGATCTTCGCCGTCAACATGCTCGTGAACACAGAAGGGGGCTCCACCTACGACTTCGATGAAATTAAGGATTGGCTTGAGGAGGCTGGATTTACGAGTGTGAGGTTACTGAAACTCGGGGAGCACATGGATGCATTGGTCGAAGCTTTAAAAACTTGATGAGCTGAGGGGTCGATCACTCACTGTTACCTGGTCCCCTTCGCTCAAAAAAGGGGAATATCAGGAAAGTTGTCGCAATGGGCAATGCATCCAGATATTCTTAAACGCCAGCCCATGGGAAATGGAGGCCGACAAAGCCGATACTGTTTAAGTACGTGCCAGCTACTAAGGCAGACATAGAGGCAGCAAATAAAAAGAAAGAATACGATGAAGTGGAGTGAATGATTAAGGATGATAAAAAAAGAGGAGATGGATCTACAGTGGGATCTGGAGCAACTGGAGAATATTATAGCAGGACATCATTAAAAAGCGTTGTTACAAATGGCAATCTCCTATGTAAAAAAGCAAGTCTCTTATTTTTCATAGGCGAATGAAGCTTCTGTTCTTTTAAAGTTTATGTGTATAGCTCAATCTTTAAAATCAATCTCCTATCAGCAGACAGATCGATAATGGATCGCTGCATTATCTTTGTCAGGTTTTAATGTGTGGGCACGTAGTCTCAGCTTTGGCAGACGTGACCTTTGGATCAGCTGCAAGGGTTAGGTATCCGTTGCCCACGAAACCCCGATTTTTCAGATTGGCTTAACACTCTCCTGTTCTTTTATAATTAAACAACTGCCGGTACATATCGTTCCTGGTTGATAAGAACGAAACGAACCCGGTTCAAAAGCTTTCTGGCGACATGGACGATGGCTGCCGTCTTTTTCATTCTGAGAGAGAACTTGTGGAAGGCCATTATCAATGCCGGGTCTTTCCGCACTGCCACCCAGGAGGCCTCGATGAGCACTGCCCTCAACACAGGATTCCGGCGAGCCGGTCATGGATCCAGAAGCCACTGAAACCGGCTTCATACACGGAATGATATGTGGCTCCTGGAAAGTTTCTTTGTAAATAATATGCCAGCTTCTTAACCTCGGGCGGTTGGGTGAAGGTCTTATGATCAAAATGCTCAGTATGAATGCTGACGCTCCATCTCTTTTTATGAATGTCCATGCCGACGTAAATGTGTTGACCCGTGAAATCAAGTTTGTTACCTTTATCCATGGCAAGCCTCCTTTGGGTATGTTTTTGTTGTGGCAAACTAAATATACCACGCAAGGTTGAGACTTGCCTTTTACTTTTTTATCATAAGGTCTTGATTGCCCTTTCTCTGTCTCATCAAAACTTTTTAAATAGGTTTCCGTCGTGGTTATCCTTTCATGTCCTAATATCGGCTGAATGGAGGTAATTGGAACATTGCTGTTACACGTGATCGAAGCTCTTGAATGCGTCAGTGCGTGGTAGCTAAAATATGGAATCTTTGCTTTGTAACAGGACATTTGCAGGAACTGTTTTCGATAACTCCAGTTTTTCTATCTCGATATCAATGCCAGAAGACGATTCATGGATTGCTGTATCCTCAATAATGTCCCTGGATGACCTAAAAATAGAAATATCCAAGGCAGCAACAGGGGAGAGATGATAAAGG
>DASRZZ010000169.1:0-20213 GCA_035685925.1 Syntrophales bacterium
CGGAGTTGAGATAGTCGTGGCCTGCCCGGGACGGCTGCTCGATCTCATGAACCAGGGCGTCATTGATCTGTCACGCTTGAAAGTGCTCGTGCTGGATGAGGCCGACCGCATGTTCGACATGGGCTTTCTGCCGGATGTCAGGGAGATCCTGAAGCGGCTGCCGTACCAGCGTCAGACGATGCTCTTCTCCGCCACCATGCCGGACGACATCAGGGTGCTTGCCCGGGAAGTCCTGCGCGACCCTGTCACCGTCCAGGTTGGCAATAACGTACCGGTATCCACAGTATCCCATGCGATTTATACCGTCGAGCCTCACCTCAAAGCAGACCTCCTCATGCGAATCCTGGACCATACGGACACGGAGTCGGTGCTAATCTTCACCCGCACAAAGGACCGCGCGACACGCCTCGCAAGGCAGATGAAAAAAGCCGGTTTTGTCGCAGCGTCTCTGCAGGGAGACCTGCCGCAGAACAAGCGACAGGAAGCACTCAATGGTTTCCGTGACGGCAAGTACCAGATCCTCGTGGCGACTGATATTGCCGCCCGCGGAATAGACGTTTCCCGGATATCGCACGTGATTAATTTCGACATGCCCGACACCGTCGACGCTTACACGCACCGCATCGGCCGAACAGGACGTGCCGCAAAGACAGGAGATGCATTTACCTTTGTAACATATAAGGATAGGGCTTTCGTGTGGGACATTGAGAAGGCTTTAGGCGAAAAGATCGAAAGGCGGACATTGGGGGACTTCGACTATACGGTGATGGCTTCCGGTGGAAACGGCTCGGGAAAACAACTAAGGCGGTCTCTGAAACAACGAGGTTCAACGAATGCCCGCCGACAGTCTCTGGTGCAACAGGCCCTTGCCTCCTCTCCGGTGATACAGCCAGCCTCAGGCCTCCGGAAAGGGTCGCGAAGTATTTCCAGAAGGGCGCCTGTCTTTAATTCTTCCCGGTTTAAAGTGCGAAAACAAGGCAGTATCCGTTAATTGAAAAAGCCGGAAATTAAATATACAAAATAGAAATAAACAGATATAATGTCACAAATTATATGAAGGAGTTGTTATGAATATCTATGTAGGGAACTTGGCTTACACCGTTACGGAAGAAGATTTGCTTCAGGCCTTTGGAGAATTCGGGCAGGTGGCTTCCGCATCCATCATCAAGGACCAGTCCAGCGGCCATTCCAAGGGATTCGGATTTGTAGAGATGCCGGGAGCAGAGGAAGCAAAGGCGGCCATCAGCGGTCTCAATGGCAAGGAGATGAAGGGACGGAAGCTGAATGTGAACGAAGCTCGTCCCCGCACCGAAGGTAGCCGTGGCGGTGGCGGAAGACGCCCCGGCGGTAACAGACAGCGCTATTAGTAAAATTTTCATACCGCTTTAAAAACTTTGAAAATATCTCATCTGTCATTTCGACGAGATGGAGAGATCTTGTTAGCCGGTGGTTAGTCACGAGGTTCTAACGCCATTGCCTTTTCCCTGACCCTCGACTGAGCTCCGGTTTAGGTATCTTTATCGCAATGACGGCGGGTGCTAATTTTCAAAGGTCTCAAGTGTAAAAAAGAACATCGGGACTACAGCAGTGTTACTTGGCTGAAGCGCCCCAGCCATAACATCAAGCATCTCATGCCATGAATAAGCGCCAATCTTTATTTATCTTTCTCCTGCCTCTCATTTTTTTCATCAGTTTTTCTCTGACATCCTGTAGAGAAGGGGAAGAAGTCATTTCCAAGCCGGACGAATTTACACACGTCTACGATGCCAGCGAAGATAAACTCCTTCAGGCAATCGCACAGGTATTCAAGGACAAGGGATTCGGTACCGCCACGATAAATCAGGATAAGAACGAGGTGGAATCGGCCTACCTGATTCAGGGTGACTGGAGAACCAGGGGCATGGCACGTGTAAAAAAGATCAATTGGAAAGAATGCGAAGTTGTTCTTTCCGTCATTACTGAGAAGAGGGTCTCAAAAGGCTGGGAAATGCGGCGGCTCCTCGGGGAAAAACAGTACGACACCTTTTTTGACGCCATCGAGCTTCAGCTTTATCAAGAGATGTATAAGGTCAAATAGCGTTGGGAGGGTCAAGTCTTTACTTTTGACATTTGGGATAATCTCTCTTGAGTTGATTGAAACTGCTCTTTCAGTTCCGAGTCGACCATGAGTTTTTGCCGAAACCTCTTCCTGGCCAGACTTACGGCACTGTGATCAATTCCACCAACCAGTTTCCCGATCTCGGGCTGCGTTATTCTGCAGAGGCGGTAGAGAATCTCCATCAGCATTGCCCTTTCCGTAGATTGCTTGCCGCGCTGAATTAAGTCTTCCGTTTTCATCAATTTCGAGAAATGCTTGATTAGTTCTTCCGGGCTGTACTCTTTTCTCAATTCCCTCACTGTATGCTGTTCCCTTACTGGATGACTCTTCCTTATTATGAACTTCCGTTTGACCCAATTGATAAAATCTGATCCTCCCACAATGCTGCTACCATTTGCCGTCTCCAAAGGATTCTCCAGTCTTCCAGTTACTCCCGATTTCACAAAACGACCGTATGCTTGCCTGCCTGCGGGATTATCCCCCCCGAACCGATCCAGAATCCTTCCATAATCCATAAAACTTTTTCTTTTATTGACGGACAAAAATCCCCGCAGACTGCTCGTGTCATCCTTCAGCAGAATCCCCCATTTCTCCGCTTGTGACTTTTTCATTAAGGCATCGATCCGCACCGGGTTGACATGGATGTACCGGGACACCTCAAGAAGATACTGATCGACATCAATCAGAAAAGATTTATATCTCCCCTGATAGAGGTTGCCGACTCTATTGTGCCTGCGGTTGAAGGAAGCGGTATAGATGATATTGAAGTGACGCATGAATTCTGACAGATTGCCCTCAGGTGTGGTAATCAGCAGATGGAAGTGATTGGGCATGAGCACATAGGAGAGGAGACAAACATTATATATTTCTAATGATCTTGCCAATATCTCACAGAATATTGCATAATCTTTACTGCCCTTGAATATCCTTCTGCGCTCATTTCCTCGACAGGTTACAAGGTAGTATGCGCCGGGAAATTGGATTCTTAGAGGCCTTGTCATGCAAAGTTAATACTTACAGAAAAATCAAATGTCAACAGTAAAGATTTGACCCTGCTTGATAATATCACTCCTTTTAACCATTCATTTCAATGTAAAATCTACATAATTGTCATCATATGCCTATTATTTCTTTCAGGAAAAACCTGTCGTGTTCAAAGAAGATTTGTGAAGGAGGTTGTCTCATGAGGGCAGTTGGATGTGGCAGAGTCAGCAACATTAAACTTTACCGATCCAGCTTACGGTGTATTCGCAACGGTCAGTCGGCTTTTCGATCTTAGGTTCCTTAATGTCCCACTTGCCATTCAAACCAAGTTCGCCCGCCGCCATCTCAAAATGACACATGGCGATACCCATATCCACACGCTGCAAATCCGCTATGTTTAGGATTTTGAAAGTAAGGGTGATGCCGTAACCCCTGGTGCGCTGCATATAGAAGTGCCAGGAATCACCTTCTTTGACAATTCTCCAAGGTTGCTTGTTCGAAGCGGACGGCCCTATCCGCAGCATTTCCAGCGGCACTACATAGGGACCGGCTTCGTCATGCGAGAGAGGGGTGCCGAATTTGTCCCGGAAAAACAGCTTCTCCCAGGGATATCTGTTATGTCCTCCCACAAGCTGACGGATCGTGACACCTGATTGCTCCTTCTTTAAAATATATCCAACGGAGGCTACAGCAGGCACAACTTCTTCAAATGTCGCAAAAATCTTTTTTGCAAAGCTGCTCCTGGTGAAAGTGCCTCCCAGCCAGCATGTGCCAAGCCCCATGTCCGTCGCAAACAGAATTGCGTTCTCCATCATGTAGCCAAAGTCCTCCAGATTCTTTCCGGAGTTTCCGACAGCGCCCACGATAAATCCCGTGGCGCCCTTGATGAAGCCATACGTCCCTAGCCCCTTCAGGGCCCTTCTGTCTTGATCCGTTGCTGCTATAAGTTTGAAACGGACCGCTGCGCCGAATGGGCCTGCGCCAGTTACAGAGAGGTAATCGGAGAGACATTCCCGGTCTCCTTCTGCCATGGGCTTATCAATATATTGCCGGCAGGAAAAGCGTTTCTCTATGATCTCTGTTATGGATCTGGTATAAATCATGATTGATCGCCATGGAAGAGTACACTATATGCGGGACGCTGTGAACACGACAATTGAAGTACTTGTCCCCCAGAAAAATATCTTGAACTCGAACACGGTGTGCCAGGAGCTGGGCAGCAAAGGCCATGCTGCTTATCAAAAGCCCCCACCGCACAAACAGAAGCCTTCCCGGATGGTCTGATTTCCAGCCCGAAATAAGAGAAGAAAATAAGAAAGCGATCCCGCATTCTGCACCCACAACGTCGACTTCAAAGTCGGAAGCCCCTAACTGCACACCCGGGAGGGGAACGAAGATAAATGGGCTCATCACAGCAAAACTGAGAAAAAATTAGCGAGACTTGCGAGCCAGCGGTAAGACCACTTCCCTGCCTGACCTTCCTTCTCTATAATGTTCTTGTTCCACCATGATGGTTCTTTATCGCATAAATACGGCTGTCATATCAATTGGTGCAGATACAGAAAAACCCCGGAAGGACTCCGGGGCTTGTTCTCTTGATCACCGGAACTATATCATTCAATTCATCGTTCTCGTGCCTTATCGTCCCAATCCCGATCCTGCGACGCATTCGGCCTCTTCGGAATTATGAGCCACATGGCGACGTAGGCAAGAATCGCAAACCCAAATGATAAGATGACAAGCAGAACAAAAATAATTCTTATCAGCGTGGGATCACGGTCAAAATATTTCCCGATGCCTCCGCAGACGCCGCCTAATTTTTTGTCAGTGGCCGAAAGATATAATCTTTTCATTTAAGCATCTCGTTGAAGTAGGCTAAGAATCTTTTGCAGCGGCTGAGACCTTGCCTTTTGGACGGGACTTCCCCCCATTCACTATGCGCATCGTCTCTGCGATTTCCTTATGCGTGACGGTCTTCCTGATCTTTTCCATCTTCTCCATGACCTCCTGGAAGCGAAGTCCTTCCGCCGCGCTTATCCACTCCAGGCCCAGCCTTTCAGTGCGGAGTCCCATCTTTTCCATCTTCTTCCAGATGCGTTTGATGCGGCGCTCCGTCCACTGATTGGCGTTCATGTAGTGGCAGTCGCCGATGTGACAGCCAGATATGAGTACCACAGGAGCCCCTTTGGCGAAGGCACGCCAGATGAACTTCTCGTGCACCCTTCCGGAGCACATGGTCCGGATCAGGCGGGTGTTTGGCGAGTAGTGAAGCCGTGAGACGCCTGCAAAGTCAGCGCCCGCATAGGAGCACCAGTTACACGCGAAAACCGGTATCCTCTCGGCAGCCTTCCCTTCGAGGACGGCGTCAATCTGCGCCTCGATCTGTGCGTCTGTAAAATGATTCATCGTAATGGCCATGGCAGGGCATTCGGCTGCGCATGTGCCGCATCCCGAGCACGCCGCTTCGGTGACTTCCGCCGTAGTCTTTGCCTTCGTGTCAACGCTGATGGCATTGTACGGGCACACTTTTGTACAAAGACCACAGGAGTTGCATAGATCGGGATCAACTGCTGCCGTGATCGCCTCGACAGTGAGCGAACCGGGATTCATGAGACGCATGGCCCGCGCACTGGCCGCAGAGGCCTGGGTAACGGAATCTTTTATGTCTTTGGGTCCTTCGGCGCAACCGGCAAAAAAGATTCCCCGTGTCGCAGCATCCACCGGCTGCAGCTTAGGGTGCGCTTCCAAGAAGAACCCGTCTGATGTTATCTGGAGAGCCAGCATCTCCTGAATAACCTTCATGTCTGATGCAGGCTCGAGTCCCACAGCAAGGACAACCATTTCCGTGTGGTGGCTTTCCAATTCATTCGTTGCCGTGTTTTCCACCGTAAGTATAAGATTCCGCTTTGCCGCGTCCTGTTTTATGTCACCGGGAAGACCCCGGATGTAACGGACACCCATACCCTTGCTGCGCCGGAAGAGATCCTCAAAGCCTTTGCCGGAGGCCCGGATGTCAATATAGAAAACCTTCACTTCCATGTCTGGATAGTGCTCCTTGAGCATGATTGTGCTCTTCACAGTGTTCATGCAGCAGATATTCGAGCAGTAGGGACGGCCCCGACGATGGGATCGGGACCCCACGCATTGGATAAAAGCGATGGACTTAGGAATCTTGCCATCTGTCAGGCAGATGACCTTACCGCCGGTAGGCCCGCCGGCATTGATTAGCCGCTCCAGTTCCATGCTCGTCAGTACATTTTCATAACGAGTGTAACCATATTCATCGAGGATAGTCGGATCATAGACCTCCATCCCGGTGGCCACGATGATTGTACCGACATCGAACTCCATCTCTTCATCGTTCATGTCAAAGTCGATGCAGTGTTTTTTGCATTTCTCGATGCACTTACCGCAGATGATGGGATTGTGGCCAAGGCATCTCGTGATATCCACGGCATATGCCGAGGGCACCGCCTGCGGAAACGGCGAATAGATGGCACGGCGGGAGCTCAAGCCCATGTTGAATTCATCGGGAATGATGACAGGGCAGACCTCAACACAGTCGCCGCAAGCCGTGCATTCCTTTTCTTTAACATACCTAGCCCTCTTGAGAATGCGCACATGAAAGTTGCCCACGAACCCCTTGATCTCTTTCACCTCGCTCATCGTTAAGAGCGTAATGTTGGGATGCCGACCGGCATCCGTCATCTTCGGCCCGAGTATTCAGATGGAACAGTCCATAGTGGGAAAGGTCTTGTCGAGCCTTGCCATGATGCCGCCGATGCTCGGCTGTTTTTCGACAACTATCACATTGTAGCCCGCATCAGCAAGGTCCAGTGCCGCCTGGATTCCAGCCACACCTCCGCCTATCACCAGCGTTGAGCGCTTGATGGAGACCTCCATCTCCGTCTGCGCGGCAAGCATACGGACCCTTGATACGGCTGAGCGCACCAGATCTCTCGCCTTGGTGGTGGCCTCCTTTGCCTCATGGCCATGCACCCACGAGCATTGCTCACGGATGTTCGCCATCTCTAGGAGGTAGGGGTTCAATCCCGCCTCACTGACGCACTGCCGGAATGTTGCCTCATGAAGCCGCGGTGAGCACGAGGCCACAACTATACGATTGAGTCCGCATTCCTTTATGTCATTCTTGATCTGGTTCTGCCCCGGCTCGGAGCATGTGTAGCCCTGGTTACGGTAGATCACAACGTCCTTCAACTTTCCCGCATACTCTGCTACAGCGTCACAATCCACAACGCCCGCGATATTCGATCCGCACTGGCAGACATAGACGCCTATTCTGATTGTATTATCCTGTTTTGACTCTTCCATTCCTCATCCTCTTTATGCAAAGTTCTGTATTACTCGATCTGGTCGGCCAGAACAGACACCAGATCCCGTATCTCCATTTGTATCTTCTTCCCCTGCATCAATGGATCCCGTATGGTGCAGGTGAGATGGATCATGCATTTGGGACACGCAGTAACTAGCATGTCCGCCCCGGTTGCCAGCGCCTCCTTGAGCCTCTGCACCTGAATTTGCTTGGAAGAGGCATCACAATTGATGAAGCCGCAATTACCGCAGCATAACGCACCTCTGCCGGAGTTCTCCATTTCCCTGAATTCCATTTCCGGAATTAGGCCGAGCAATTCCCTCGGTCCGGCATAGCGATTGAGCATGCGTCCGAGCCTGCATGGATCCTGGTAGGTAACTTTCCGCTTAAGCGGTCGGAAGGCCATACTGCCAAGCTGCATTTCCCGCTGGAGGAGGTCCAGGAGCAAGGTCACTCTAATGTCAAACCCCGGGACGACACACGGCATGTGTTCGCTTAAGATCTGGAAACACTCGGGGCAGGAGACTATGATCTCCTTCACCCCGGCGTCCTTGAAGGATGCGTAGTTTAGCCTGCAGAGTCTTTCAAAATTTTCAACATCCCCTGACCAGAGCAGGTCGTGTCCGCAACACCTTTCATCCGGCAGGAGAACAGGCTTGATGTCCAGAAAATTCAGCAACCGTATGCTGTCTCTTGCGATCGAAAGTGTATCTGCGTCGATGCCGGCAAAGAAGACATTGAAATATGGCGCGCATCCGGTAAAAAAAGCGACGTCTCCCGAGGAGGCCCATTTGATGCTTGGGTCCAACCATTCGAGGCGGTTCTGTTTGAGATGCGGGACAGTCATCATCCTCATCCAGGAATGGATGGCGCCGTCGTGGGCGCGATAGCCCTTCAAGCCTTTTGTTTCAGCCAGCATAGTGCGCATTTCCAGGATGAACCGATTAAAATCCACGCCCGAAGGGCAGCGTTCGCGGCATAAGCCGCAGGTCAGGCATTCCCAGACAGAATTTTCGATGTAGGCCTCGTCCTCGCGTTCGGATATCACTTTGTGCGCCAGTAATCGGGGAGAGTATTCTTTGCCTGACAGCCTTCGCGGGCATGAAGCTGTACACTTGCCGCACTCCAGGCACTGATACAGGGACATATCAACGATCATCTGATCTATCTTCTGGTCGTTCAACTCTTCAACCCGTCCCGCTTATGGCTCTTCGACATCAGTGGACCCAATGTCGCCATCTCTTCGGTGAAATCCCGTAAAGTCTGAGCCAGTCTTTCTTTTTCATGGGCGCCGAAGGTGCGCTCCACCAGCCGTTCCTGGCGGATTCCAAGAAGGTGTAAGATCCTCCGGACGCGGTGCACATTTTCATGACCCACCTCAGGTCCCGGGCCGTAACGGCAATCCTCGTCCGTGCATTCCAGAAGTATTACGCCGTCCGCGCCAAACTCAAAGGCCCTCAAGATCAGCGCCTGATTGATGCGGCCGATGCACATCACCCGTATCAGTTGGAAGTTCGCGGGCGTGTTCATACCCGCCATACCCGCTGCGTTATAGCAAGCGAAAGGACTCCAGTTGCAGCATATTCCCAGGATACGGACCGGTTCCATATCATAACTCCCCGACCAGTGCGCCTACAACAATCTCTTCCAGAAGGCGATTGGTAAAGTAAGGCATGTCCATGGCAGTCACGGGACACCGTCCCACGCAGCCGCCGCACCCGACACAGTTGTAACGCAACACCTCCGCCGTGTAAAAGCCGCGCTCATTGGCAACAAGTCTTACGGCGTCAAAAGGACATATCTCCACGCAGCGGCCACAGCCGCGGCATCTCTTCCTGTCCACCTTGGGACTGAGCTCATGGTCTTTCAAAAAAGCCTCGGCTGCCGTAGTCGCAACGTGCGCAGCCAGTGCAGCTCCCGCCTGGAAAGCTGTCACCCTTTTCAGCGTCCTGGGCATTACCCGGTAGACGCCAATCTGGGGACTATGGAAAAATTTAAAGTTGTAGCGATAAAATTTCTTGAGTCCGAACATCCCCACGGGAATTGCAAGGGGAAGGACGTTCAAATCGGCAAGACAGACTATGTCTGCATGAAAGTTCTTACGAACGCCCCTTTCACGCACCGCCACCGTAAAGTGGCCCAGGTGCCCCTTGATTCCTTCGACAAGGGCTTCCTCTACGTGCATGATAGAAGTCCCTGCGATGCGGTTCACAGGCCTTTCCCGGATTTCCTTGTGCACTTCCGATTCATCCGTGAGACGGCAGCGATGCACCAGGCGCACCTTGAATCCCTGCATATTCAGGTTAAGGGCGCAGCTCAGGCCCACTTCCGAACCGCCGAGAATCAGTATACGCTTTCCGATCTTCGTTGTACCCTGGCGCAGCGGCCCCATAACACGGGCGCGGATGAAGGCTTCTCTCAGGAAATCACGCATTCTTTCTATGAGCATTTCTTCCGATAAATTTAGAGAACCCAAGTGATCCCTGACGTTGATCGTCTCAAACCGGCAGCGATCAAGGCCATGCCTTTCAAAGAGAAGTATACGGGCGCGGTTTCTCTGGTCGTTGCATGAGATGCACTGAAACTCCAGGGGGCAGCACACGCAGGATGCCAGAATGACCCTCCTCAGCCTGTGTTCACGCACGGCGGCGGCAATCTGATCGGCGCCTTGGGGATGGCAGGCAGAAAAGACCAGCTCACTGTGCACCACTCCGGGCATACGTGCTGCCATCGCCCGGATACGCTCAAGGGCACCAGGGGCTGCCAGGGTTCCGTTGCATGTACAAGTAAATACGCCAAACCGCACCTCGTCTTCAGGAACGATTGTGACCGCGAGGCATGGGACACCATTGGTCCGGAGGGACGAGCAATCAGCCATGGCCTGGCCCGCCGAGGCACTGCCCGCTATCAATATATTCACAAGGTCTGTAGAGCTCCGGAAGTCTCCCACGCGGTATACGCGTTCCTCATCGGCTAAGTCCAGGTGAGCAATCTCTTCATCGCTGGCCACGATGACCGCGGGGCTGGAGATAGTCAAGAGTTCGTTGCCCTTGAAATGATTGATGGCCCCTATGTCACTGCAGACGCTTTCACACAGGCGGCACTCGCAGCAGGAGCTGCAGTGAAGGCAGCGTGAGGCTTCAGCCACCGCCTGCCCCTCGGTCAGTCCCAGTTCCACTTCCTTGAAATCCCGACTTCTAAGTTTCGCGTGCCTGCGTGACATCTCCTGTCGGAACCTTCGGGGAGCGTCCTCGGAAATTTCCACATACTCGCCAACTCCGCGCGATTCATAAGGCAGCGCACCCCATGAAGGAGATGTTCCCGTTAGATATTCCATGGCCCGTGCGGCAGCCTGGCGGCCCTGAGCCATGGATCCTACCACCGTGTCGGGTCCTGTCACCGCATCTCCGGCGGCAAAAACACCTGCCTGCGAGGCAGAGAGCCGCGCGTCCACATTAATCGTTCCGGACGGGCCCGTAACAAGCTCTTTCCCGAGTCCCGTCTCCGCTAAGGACGGCTGTTGTCCGATACCAATAATTACCGTATCTGCCGGCCGAAAGAACTCTGATCCTTTGACCGGTTCCGGTTTTCTTCGTCCGCTTTCATCGACTGCGCCCTGCTTCATACGTATCATGTCAAGGCCGGTCACTCTTCCTCTATGATGAACGATCCGGACTGGCGCCATGAGGTATTCAATCTTCACCCCTTCCTCCTGCGCTCTCCGTATCTCCGATCTGTGTGCCGGCATATCGCTACGCCTGCGGCGATAGCAGATGGTGACTGATTTAGCGCCCATACGGACAGCAGACCGAGCTGCATCTATGGCGGAATTGCCTCCGCCGATGACGGCTACGTTGCCCCGGCAATTAAGCTTTGAACCGGTGTTGAGCTTCTTCAGCATCTCCAGAGCGCCATATATGCCCTTCGCATCTTCCCCGGGAATATCGAGACGTATATCCCTATGCGCCCCAGTACATAAAAGGACAGCATGGAAACCCTGATCAATGAGATCACCAATGGAGTGGACCGGTTCACTTGTACGTATCTCTACTCCGGCATCTTCGATAGCCTGTATTTCAGCATCTAGGACGGCACGGGGAAGCCTGAAGGCATTGATTCCCATCCGCAGTATTCCTCCAGCTTCATGATGGGCCTCAAATATGGTGACACCGAAACCCTCCCGGTTGAGGAAGTGGGCGGCCGTAAGCCCGGCTGGACCGCTGCCGACTATGGCCACTCTTTCCGGCCTTAACGGCTTTTGGGCGCCGGGTGGCCGGGGCCGCTGCTCCAACATTTCACGGTCGGCAAGAAAACGTTTGATGCTGCAGATCGCAACCGCCTGGTCCAGCGAGCTGCGGCGACAGGCATCCTCACAGGGATGGTGGCAGACGCGCCCGCATATGCCCGGCAGGGGATTATCCTGCCGGATGACATCAAGGGCCTCATCAAATCGCGAGGCCGCAGTCAGTGCCATATAGGCCTGAACATTGACGCCCAAGGGACAGCTGGTTCTGCACGGAGCGGGCTTGCGCTTATCCAAATCAAGGGCCCGCGAAGGACAGTAGGCAGGCGTTCTGCGCAGGGGAGGCTGACTTAAATTCTGGAGGGGACAGATCTCCATGCAGCGCCCGCATCCGGTGCACAGATCGTAGTCCACATATACGGGGTCTTGAATGATGACAGCCCTGACGCCATCGGAACTCCGCTTGATAGCTTCGACGCGTGCATGGGTTAGTGCGGTAACCCGGGGATGACGCGTTACCTGCAGGTACAGCGGGCGGAACTGGAAATCCAGATCCTCGGGATAATCTGTAAAGGGAGCCACTTCTCCCGGGTTCTCCAAAAAGTGAATGGCTTTCGTCACCCAAACCAGGGGCAGGCCGGATTGAGAGAGGTCCTGCGCCACCTTAAGGGCGCCATAACCGGAGCCAACCAGAAGAACGGCTTTTTTCAAGTTTCTCGATGAGGAACCGTTATGCATCGTTAATACCTTGCTGCCACGCCCTGCTTTGCACGGCTTTTGAGGGTAGCTTTGCCATAGTCAAAGCCGCGCTCGAAGGCTTGTATATTGATTTCCCTCGTCGGTTCCGGTACCGAGGTCAACGCGGCTTTGCGCAAAGCCTCCGCGCTTATCACATCACTTATGGCAGCAAGAAATCCCAGCATGACGATGTTCGCCATCATTTTATTGCCCAGCTCTTCGGCGAAACGGGTTGCCGGTATAGTGTATGGGGCCGCGCCCGGATAGATGTCCTTTGCCCGCACAAGATCCAAATCCAGAAGCAGCATACCCCCTTGGCGCAGGCTGCCAAAATTCTTGGAATAGCCTTCCTGACTCAGGCAGATAAGAATATTCGGCTCCTTGATGTAAGGGAAAAGGACTTCCTCTTCGCCGATTATGATCTGGGCCGAGCAGGAGCCGCCCCGGGCCTCCGGCCCGTAGGCCTGCGTCATAGTGGCAAATTTCCCGTCGTAAATGGTAGCAGCTTTGCCGAGGATATCGCCGGCCATGATGACACCCTGTCCGCCGAAGCCTGTTATAAGAATGTGTTTTTCACCGTTCATGATAGTATGTCTTATCACCCTGCCTGATTATCCTGCACCATAGTACCTTCAAAATCCGGCCAGTCACCGATCTGTTTTCTGCAACTCAACTGATAGTTATCCAAAAATGTCAGCCTCTCCGTGTCCACAAACTTGCCAACCACAATATTGTTGCCGAAGTCTATTGGCGCTTCTTTCGGATCGATATCATTGCGAATGACGGAACGCTCATGATAAAATTTTAGAGTCTCCAAGGCAGTCCCTATCTTGTTACGGCGCCCGAAGGAAGTTGGGCAGGGCGTTAGTATCTCGACAAATCCGAACCCGCGCTTCTGCATTGCTTCTGTTATGGAGTTTGTGAGTCTGCGGATATGCAAAGATGTCCAGCGTGCGACGTAAACTGCGCCGCATGCAGAAGCCAGATAACAGAAATTGAACGGTTCCTCCGGACAGCCCGCGACACTGGTGGTGGTCTTGGCTCCAAAAGGCGTACTCGGAGCGACCTGCCCACCCGTCATTCCATAGTTCAGGTTGTTCACGCAAATGACGGTGATGTCGATATTACGCCTGGCCGTGTGAATAAAATGGTTGCCCCCTATGGCCAGCAGGTCACCGTCACCGGAGACTACGAGCACTTTCAGCTCTGGATTCGCCAGCTTCAGGCCTGTGGCAAACGGAAGGGCTCGGCCGTGAGTTGTATGAAAGGAATCCAGCCGGATATATCCGGCCATCCGCGCCGTGCAACCGATTCCGGAAACTATGGCAGTCTTGTCCAGGTCGTAGCCTGATTTCTGGATGGCCGCCATCACGGACCCGAACACGGTACCGATACCGCACCCGGCGCACCATATATGGGGAAGACGTTCAGTGCGGATCAGTTCTTCCATGGGATGCCCGGGCACATTCTTTCCTGCCTTTTTCATCTTCACTTTCTCCCCTTTATAGCGTCTTTAATGGCGCTTACAATGGTTGAAGGATGGATTATGGAACCGCCAAAGTGGGACACCAGATGGACGGGACACGCACCACCGGCACACCGCTGCAATTCGAGAACCATCTGGCCTGCGTTAATTTCCGGCATAATGAGGGCACGCACTCGCGCCGCCACATCCCGGATAAGTTTCTCGGGAAAGGGCCACACCGTTTCCAACTTGATAAGTCCCGCGCGCATACCTCCGCTGCGCGCGTCACGCACGGCCTGTCTGGCCGAACGCGCACTGATTCCATAAGCAACTACAACGACATCAGCATCATCGAGGTAAATGTTTTCCGTGCGGATGATCTTCTCCCTGTTGCCGGCTATCTTCTGGATCAACCGGTTAACCATCTGCGCCTGTGTCGCCTCGTCCATCCCCGGATAACCACGCTCATCATGAGTCAAACCGGTAATGTGGATCCTGTAGCCATCTCCGCAGTTGGCCATGGGGGCAACGCCGTCTGGATCAGGATTATAGGGGAGATAATCACGCTTTGGCACCTTGGGTTTCCTCCGCCCAACAATCTCTATTTCGTCCCTCCGTGGTATCACTACGCGCTCGTTCATGTGGCCTACTACCTCATCCGCCATAATGATGACGGGTATACGGTACTGTTCGCTGAGGTTGAATGCACGGATGGTCAGGTCAAACATCTCCTGAGGACTGGATGGCGCAAGCGCAATCACCTCGTAATGGCCGTGTGATCCCCAGCGGGCCTGCATCATATCCCCCTGGCCCACAAGCGTCGGGAGCCCCGTGGACGGCCCGGCCCTCTGCACATTACAGACCACGCATGGCGTCTCCGTACAGATGCCGAGACCTATATTTTCCATCATCAGGGAAAAGCCCGGACCCGACGTGCTGGTCATGGCCTTCACGCCTCCCCAGCTTGCTCCCAGGATAGCCGCCATGGATGCGATCTCATCTTCCATTTGTATAAATATGCCGCCGAGCTCGGGCAGCCTGATGGACATGCGCTCTGCGATCTCCGTTGCCGGGGTAATCGGATACCCTGCGAAAAATCGGCAGCCCGCGGCCAGAGCGCCCTCGCAGCACGCATAGTCACCGTTCATGAAATATGTTCCCGTCAATACGGCCTTGCCAGCCATACACCTCTCCTCGTGCAACAGATACTTCTTTATAATGACATGCGGTAAGTTCTTCTCTCTAATTATTCTTCCTTCGATACCTTGCGGTCCCACCTTTTCCCGCATCTGTTGCCTCTACCGAGTATATTGCAAACTCCGGGCACAGTGCCTCGCAGAAATGGCAGTTCACGCATTTTGACTCGTCTATCACGGCTGGTGTATGATAGCCTCTCACGTTGAAAGTCTGCGACATGCCAAGCACATTGCGCGGACAGTATGCAACGCAGAATTCACACCCTTTGCAGCGATCCTCAACAATGATCACTCTGCCCCTGCTCGCCTTGATACTCTCCAGGTCCAGAGGTTTTCTCCAGTATTTCATGCGGCAACTCCCCTTTTCTCTATCAAGGCCCCGCGATGGCCTTGACAAACAAAATGACACTTATATGAGAAATGCATGCATATGTCAATAGCGCATGTAGGCTTCACACCGTGCCGTAACATCCCGAAATGACGGTTGAGTGACGAGATGCCACTGGCTAAGGAAACGCCCGCATAACAGCACATGCTATTGCTTGGCAGAAGATGTATTTTTCGTCATTTCCTGATATATAAGTTATAATGCTTACCATGAAAATATAAGCGCCGGATCACTTTGATAAAAACTCTCAAGGGATAAAAATGCAGTAAGTAAAGGAGGGCTGAGATGGATACATATGACATTTGCATTGGTGGATCGTTGCAAAAAACCGACAAGATTCTAAAGGTCACTAACCCGTTTAACAATGAGGCCTTTGTAGAGACATATTTGGGCCGCGAAACTCATCTGGAAGAAGCTATCTCAAAAGCTCAGTCGGCGGAAGATGTCATGAAGGGACTGAGTTCTTTCGAGCGATTCGAGATTCTCAGGTACACTGCCAATGCCCTTATACAGAGGAAAGACCGTTTATCAAGGGTACTGGCACAGGAGTCGGGAAAACCTCTGATATATGCAGGCGCCGAAATAGACCGCTCCAGCCAGACTTTTCTCATAGCGGCGGAAGAATCCAAGAGGCTTCCCAGAGAATACATAAGCCTTGACTGGACTCCCGCCGGTAAAGACAAGGAAGGTCTCGTAAAATACTTTCCCGTGGGTCTCGTGGCAGGCATCTCTCCTTTTAACTTCCCCATGAATCTTGCCGCCCATAAGATCGCACCAGCCATAGCAGCAGGTTGTCCCATCGTAGTGAAGCCAGCATCGGCAACGCCGCTTTCCACATTGGAACTCGCAAAAATCATCCACGAGACTTCCCTGCCGAAAGGGGCGCTGTCCGTTATTCCGATGGATCGAACAACGGGAATGAAGTTGGTGACAGATGAGAGGTTCAAGCTTCTCACATTTACAGGGTCACCGGAGGTGGGATGGAAAATGAAGAAAGATGCGGGCAGAAAAAAAGTTGTCCTCGAACTTGGCGGAAATGCCGGCGTCGTTGTCTGCGGAAGTGCCGATATCGACTTTGCCGTAAAAAGATGTGTTTTCGGCGGTTTTGCCTACTCGGGCCAGATCTGCATCCACGCCCAGAGGATCTTTGTGCAAAGAAAGATTTTTGATGAATTCCTTGAGAAATTCGTCGTGAGCGCGCAGAGCTTAAAATTCGGCGACCCTCTCAAGCCGGAAACACAGATCTCCGTCATGATCGATGAACCGAATGCGAAGCGAGTCGAAGACTGGGTGAGAGAGGCAGCAAGCGGCGGTGCAAAGATTGTCTGCGGAGGAAACAGACAAGGCGCATTTTGTGACCCAACAGTGCTCACAGGCACGAAAAGATCAATGAAGGTCAACTGTCTCGAGGTTTTCGGACCAGTGGTCGCCATAGAGCCCTATACATCCATAGAAGAGGCAGCCCATATGGTAAATGATACGAACTTTGGATTACAGGCCGGAATCTTCACCCACAACATGAATGAAATAAACTATGCGTTTGCAAACCTGAATGTCGGAGGCGTCATTGTCAATGACGTTCCAACATTCCGGGTAGACCACATGCCCTATGGGGGTATAAAAGATTCAGGTTTGGGAAGGGAAGGCCTCAAATATGCCATCCTGGATATGATGGAGCCGAAGATCCTAGTGACGGATCTGCGTTAGCATAAAAACCCCCTCACCGTGGATACTGTGTCAGTCACTGCTTGCAGCAGCAAACAACCAAAAAGGGGTGTCCTAAGCTCCTTTGGCCGCATTGCTCTATCACAATGATATTGCAACACAGTGCCCTGTGAGGGGGGGACACAAAGTACACACTTTCAGACTACTTCTTATTTTGCCGGGGTCCGGTAACGTTCCTCCAGCATCCTGGCCAGGTCGAGACCGGTCATGGTCTTCATCTGTTCGAAGAATGAGTTTACCGAGCCCGCCAGGTTTCCCACCAGGTGGGGAAGCCCGCCGCCGCTGCCGCTTCCGCCTCCGTCAACCACAGTCAGCCTTTCCACACTGAGGTTGGATGCAATAACCTTCGATACGTGGCCCACAAGCTCCGGCATCAGCTGGATCATGAACAGATCCTTGCTGTTCGGGTGCTCCCACTGCTCGCGGAGAAGCCTCAAAGCCTCCGCCTTCGCCTTACCCTCTTCAAATGTGCATGCCGCCTCACCTGCAGCCTTCATCAGCAACGCTTCCTTCTCTGCCGCCGCAGGAATTACCACGTCCGCCTGGTACTTCAGCTTGTTCGTCTCCACTCGCCGCGCCTCGAGGGTCTTCGTCTCTTCCATGCGGGAAATCTCTCCTGCCACCTTTGCCTTCTCCTCAGCTCGATTGGCATCAGCCCTCCATTGCGCCTGCTGCACCCTGAAGTTCATCTCCGTCTCCACTACCGTGCGACGCGACTCTATCTCGGCAACTTCCGCAATCTTCTTCCCCTCAGACTCCTTCTTGCTCGCCTGCGCATTCGATTCAGCCTCAACAATTCTCGCATCTCGATGAACCTCCGCATTCTTCTTCCGCGCTATTGCCTCCAAATAACCCTTGTCATCCTTGAGCTCCTGGATCTTGAACGTATCCAATACCAGACCCAGGCGCTGCATATCTTCCCTTGCACCGCTGGCAACCTGCTGCGCCAGCGCTATACGGTTGGCATTCGCCTCCTCAGGCTCCATCGTCGCCAGAATCCCCCGGAGCGTGCCTTCAAGAATCTCCCTCGCAGTCGTCGATATCGCCATCGCGGTCTTACCCAAAAACCTCTCGATGGCATTCCCCAAACCATCTTCCATGGTGCCCGCTATCTTGATATTTGCCATGGCTTTCACATTCACGGGTATCGTACCCCGCGTCAAAGCACCCGTCACATCCATCTCGATCGGCATAGCGCTCAACGATATGGTCCGCACCGTCTCGATCAACGGTATCTTCAAACCCCTGCCACCCTTGATCACCCGGTATCCCACTACCTTCTTGTCCTTGTCCTTGAACTGCCGACCAGAAAAAATCATCACCTCATTGGGCTCACAGATCTTCATGTTCGCCTTGATATAAATGATCACTGCCATGATCACCAGTACAGCAATAAAAATACCCACCATTCCTATGTCCATATCCCTAACCTCCTGATTTATATTAATCGGTTTATCCCTTGAATTCTTCCCTATCTTAAATATCGAAGTATAACGCAAACTCGTAAGGATGGGGACGAAGCCTGATCATGTCATCCTCCCTTTTCCGTTTGTATTCTATCCACGTCTGGATCAAGTCCTCCGTGAAAACATCCCCTTTCAGAAGATAGGCGTGCTCCCTCTCCAACGCATCCAGCACCTCCGAAAGTGAGCCCGGCGTCGCTTTGATATGCTTCTTCTCCTCGTGTGAGAGCTCATAGATATCCTCATCGATCGGCTTGGGCGGCTCGATCTCGTTCTCTATGCCGTCCAGACCTGCCATGAGCATCGCAGCAAGGGCCAGATAGGGATTGCAGGAACAGTCGGGACAGCGGAACTCGATACGCTTCGCCTTCTCGGAGGGCGAATACATGGGTATCCTCACACAGGCGCTCCGGTTCCGTTGCGAGTACACCAGGTTGATCGGCGCCTCATACCCGGGAACAAGCCTCCTGTAAGAATTCGTCGTAGGCGATGTAAAGGCCAGAAGCGACGGCGCATGGTGCAGGAGTCCCCCTATGTAATGCTGGCACAGCTTGCTGATTCCTCCGTACCCGCCCGGCTCATAAAACAGGTTCCTTCCGTTTTTCCAGAGACTCTGATGCACGTGCATCCCCGAACCGTTATCCATGAAGAGTGGCTTCGGCATGAAGGTAACCGTCTTCCCATGGGCCAGGGCAACGTTCTTTACCACATACTTGTACTTCATGAGCATGTCACCCGTATCCACAAGGTTATTTATACGCACGCCGATCTCGCACTGGCCGGCTGTGGCAACTTCATGGTGATGAAGAATAACCGGTATCCCCACCTCCGTCATCACCTTGCACATTTTCGCACGGAGATTCTGCAGGCTGTCCGTGGGAGGCACAGGAAAGTAGCCCTCCTTGTACCGCGGTTTATATCCCAGATTCGGACCCTCATCCCTCGCCGTGTTCCAAAAACCCTCCTTGGAATCGATCTTGTAAAAACCCGTGTTGTAGCTCTGCTCGAAACGAACATCGTCAAATATGTAAAACTCGGGCTCCGGACCAAAAAAAACCTGGTCTGCAATCCCGCATACAGAAAGGTACCTCTCCGCCTTCTGCCCCACGTTCCGCGGGTCCCTTGAATACGGTATCTGCGTCAGTGGATCTTTAACGTTGCAAATCATACTTAAAGTGGGATCCGCCATGAAAGGATCGATGAATGCCGACGCCGGGTCGGGCTTGAGCAGCATGTCGCTCTCGTTGATGGGCTGAAAACCGCGGATGCTCGAACCGTCAAACCCGATGCCATGGATGACAAGATCCTCGTCCAGTTGCTGGATCGGAATAGTGATGTGCTGCCACAGTCCCGGAATATCCGTGAATTTCAAATCGATGAACTCCAGGCGCTTGTCCTTGGAATACTTAATTAAGTCTTTAAGATTCATATCCCTTGCTCTCCTCCCCTCATCCTATAGCCTTGCCGCCGCGTTCGCCTGTACGGATCCGAACTACCTCGTGAAGATCCGTTATGAATATCTTCCCGTCTCCTATCTCGCCAGTCCGGGCGCCTTTGATGACCGCCTGCACCGTAGGCTC
>DASRZZ010000170.1:0-8382 GCA_035685925.1 Syntrophales bacterium
TCGCACTCCCCGCATTCCTGGCAAAGCTTTACGCTTTCCATCATCACCCGGGAAAAATCAACGGCAACAGCCGGCGACATCCTGGAGGCGACTATCTTATAAGCCATCGCCGGTGTAATCATCACGCCGTGAGGGCAGGGCTGGCAATACTCACACCGGTGGCAGAACTGCCTGCCGAGTTCGGCGCGGTACTTGTCCATGAGCTCCCGGTCTTTCTTCGTTACCCGGTTTGCATGTTCATAAAAGGACACGATCTCATCAACAGATGCGACGGAATCGAAACCGGGAAGGGGAAGCACATCCTTATGCTGGCGCAGAAACTTAATGGCGAGCTTTGCATTGTCGATCACACCGCCGGCAAACGGCTTCATTCCCAGAATGCCCATGCCGCGTTTTCGCGCCTCTTTATGGAGCTCAACCTTCGGTTCATCCTCAATGAAATTGAAAGGGAACTGGATGGTGGAGAATAATCCCGTCTTGACTAGCTTTACTGCCATGGCGAGATTATGGGACGTGACGCCAATGAAGCGGATCTTTCCCTGCTTCCGGGCCCTGACCGCTGCCTCCAGCGCCCCGCCGGGCGCGGTCACGGCCTGCAGGTCCTTTTCCTGAGCCACTTGATGGAATTGATACAGATCTATGCAATCGGTCTTCAACATGCGAAGACTGTTCTCCAGGTGTGCCATGGCCTTGGCCCCTTCCCTCTGGAAGGTCTTGGTTGCGAGCACAATTTTTTTCCGCATGCCGCCGAGAGCACGCCCCATCTTTTCTTCGCTGTCGCGGTAGACGTTGGCAGTGTCGTAAAAGGTGATTCCCCGCTCATAGGCGCGGCGAAGGACCTTCACTGCCGTTTCCATGTCCAGCCGGATTATCGGAATACCGCCGAATCCCACCTCTGAAATCTTCAATCCTGTCTTCCCTAATTTTACATAACGCATGGCAATCACCGTACATGGTGCGACCGTCGAATACTCAACGTCGCATGAGACTAAGTTTGTTTTTCCGTGATCTTCTTGAGGAGATTCCTGAAGACCCCGGTCTGCTGTGCGCCGACGATTTTATAACTTCCGTTTATGATAAATGTCGGAACCCCGGAGAGCCCGATTAGCCTCGCCTCTTTTCTTGCCTCATCGAGCCTTCCGGCGTAGCGTCGTTCTTTCAGGGACTTGAGAAGCTCATCCCAATCGAGTCCGCAGGAACGGGCGTCCTCCGCAAGCACCTCCAGATTTCCTATGTCTTTTGATTCCGTGAAATAAGTATAAAACATCCTCTCGTGAAATGCTTCGTATTTGTCCCTCTCACGTGCGTATTCGCTTGCCTCGAGTGACAACCGGGAATTCGAAAGCAGCAGCCGGGGGCCGAACTTGATCCCGAATTCACGTCCCCTTCTTCTTATGTTTTCGTACATCTTCTCGACGTCGCCGCCGGGAAATCTCTTCGCATAAGGAATGCCTTCCGGCGGCGTCTCCGGATGGAGCTCGAAGCTCACCCAGTCATCCTTGATATCAAAATCTTTCTTCAGCGAATCGACAATCCCCTTGCCGATAAAGCAGAAGGGTCAGATATAGTCGGAAAATATCCGTATATCAATGCTCAACGGGATTCCTCAGCTTGCCGACATCGGCCTATTTCTTATTTGAGTCTTTCACAGGAATGCGGGACTCGCAAGGCACCTTTGTCTGACATAGGCCGCAGGATCCGACTTCAAACCCGTGCAGAGACTTTATGTGTTTCAATGATGTCCCGTATGAATGACCGTAGCACTTTACCTTGTCGTGACCGGCTTCGCTCAAGGCGCCGACGGGACAGCGGGAGATGCACTTCTTGCAGGTTCCGTTTTTAAAGAAGAGACAGTATGCATGATGATCGTCATAGGGCCGGGCCGTTGCAGGGATATCTATCTCTGCCACAACGGAGCCCACGCGCACAGCCTTTCCCAGCGATGTAATCAAGCCGTCACAAAGGCCGAATGTTCCCAGGCCCGCCGCATAAGCCGCATGCCGTTCCGACCAGTTGGAGGCGAATCCGTACGTTTCAGACATCTGTCTCGACCAGTGCGAAGACAAAAGCGGCGCGCCGGCCCTGTATCCTTTTTTTTTCAGGGCATCCACAACGTGTTTTCGAAGCTTGTTATTTACTTCTTCACCGTAGAGGCGGGCCCTTGCCCATCGCTCCGGAGGTAATTCTTTTTCTTTCCGGCTATCGACCTTGGTTGCTTCCGTTTGCGGAAGAATCCAGCTTATGACGGTTAGGTCCCTCGCCGTAACTTTGGATTCCGGGAAGATTTGCTTGAAGACCTCTAGCGGCGTCCAGTGAAAAGAGCCTATATGCCGTTTGTACTCCTCGTACAGAGGATCATCTCCTTTTGAAAATCCGACCAGCGGGTCGCCCCATGCCTTTTCATGGGCCGCGTTCTTAAGCGTATTTTCGGGAGACGTGTTTATGAAATTGCGGATGACATTCTCCACCCATTTTGCCAACCCCAACTGTTCTGCCATGGATATTATCTTATCCCCTCTCGCTAATTTTTTCTCTAAATCCCGAAATCTCCGTTTATCAAAATGACCTTCACCCTTCCCTTGGGGGCGGATTTCTCCGTGATCGTCCAAGTATTGCAGATGCGCTCGGCGCTCTTGCACTCCTCGCAGTATGATGTCTTGACGCAGGGCGTCTTTCTGTTCAGGCGTATCGAGTTGACCGGTGCGGTGTAATTCTTAATTCGCTTGAAGGCGTCATCGAGATCGGCGACAATCTTGTTCCGGGATGCAAGGACGATCACGTTCTTGGGGCCGAACGTCAGACTCGCGACGCGGTTTCCTGTACCGTCGAGGTTCACAAGCTCGCCGTTTTCCGTTACCGCATTAGTCCCGGTGATGAAGAGATCGACAAGAAGCGCCTGTCTCCGCTTTTCGACATTCTCCGCCCAGGAAATTGTCTTGTCCGTCGTTTCTATCGTCTTCCACGCGGTACCGGCCTTGAGGGCGGCGTAAAGTCCCGTCTCCATCGATGTCATCGATGTGCCCCAGGAAATAACCCCCGGCTTCAGGGCCGGTATGATTTCTTCGAGCACGATCTTCTTTACATCATCCGCATTGTCTGCGAGATAAACATCGAAGTCGTTCGCTTCCAGGGCCTTCTTAAGATCGGCCAGCCTCAACTGCCAGTATTGCTCGATCCATGCGCTCATACTTGACCTCCCAGTCTCTCATCGTTAAGTTTATGTTTGACACTTGTACGCAGGCATTTTATACCACGATATATAGGCGCCGTAACCTTGTCAAGGAAATATGCCCGCTTCTTTCGCACGGATTTGTCTCAGCGACAACTGAGAAAAGCACGTCTTATCCGAAGGGTCAAAAAGGAGCCGCTCAGGAGATGGAAGCCTTCAGAGTCTACGGGCAATACCCATACTATTATGAGGAATGGATTACCCTGAAAGACGGTTCAGCGGTTTTTCTGCGGCCCGTCAAGCCCGCCGACGGCCCTCTTATTCTGGATTTCTTCGGAAGATTATCGCGTGACAGCATTTATTTTCGTTTCCTCACCCATCTGGAAAAGCTGCAGCCGGAGATGCTGAAGCAGTATGTGGAGATTGATTACGAAAAGCACTTCGCCCTGGCCGCGATCATTAAAGAGGAAGAGAGAGATGCGATAGTAGGCACCTGCCGGTACATCGTTAAAGAGAACACGGATCATGCGGAACTCACCGTTGTCCTCCGGGATGACTGGCAGAGAAAGGGCTTGGGGAGGGCGTTGGTCACGAGGGTTGTCGAAATAGCAAGGTCAAAAGGGATCGCGAGCGTCGAGATACTCCTCGATTACAGGAATGAAGGAATGAAACGAATCTTCGCCTCACTCGGATATCCTGTCAGCTACGAAACGTCCATCCTCGACATTGCAGACCGGATGGAGATACTTCTCCAGGAGATCAAAATCTAATTGCAGTTCCGGATTCACAACGAAGCCTTCTTGCAAATATTGAAAAAGGGCATTATATTTCAAGTGTAAAAATATCATGTGTGAGCAAATGGAAGGGCAGCGACAGTCGCTGTCTCTAGCAATCTTCGGACATCTAAGGAGGTACCTATGACTACCGCTTTCGAGTATCTCAAGGCTAATCCTGTCTTTCACGTCGCCACTGTTGAAGGCACGAAGGCCCGGGTTCGCCCGTTCGGTTTCGTCATGAAGAGGAACGGAAAATTGTATTTCTGTACCAACAAAACCAAGGACGTATATAAACAGTTGTCTCAGAATCCTGACATAGAGATTTCGGATATGGGCAAGGATTCGACATGGCTGAGGGTAAGGGGTCACATTACATTCGACGATACCCGTGACGCGAAGGCGCAGGCATTCAAAGAATCGGACAGGCTTCTTAAAATCTATCCAAAAGGGGCAGACGACGAAACATTCGTAACTTTTTACTTTATCGAAGCCGTGGCTACGCTGTACTCTTTCTCGGAGAAGCCCAAAAAAATACCACTGCTTTAGACAACGTGGCCGGCTTTTGCTTACAGAACACAGAAATTTTTAAAGGCACAAAAAATAAGGCATCTTCTTGATATCAGGTTTCAAACGCATATAGATGTAGATTGATCGCATTGGTCTCTTGAATACCAGATGAAACTGCAGTCTCCTGGCAGTTCGCTTCCTAGGCAACACAGCCCGCGAGTGTCTTCCCGTAATCGACAAACTGCCTTTCGATATTCATTGTAGATTTCAAGTGGCAATCGTGGTAATCAGGCATACGTGATGATGACTACCTTGCTGAACGATTAAGACCTGAGTGAGAATGATTGATTACTGAAACCCCTTGCTCGAAAGAGATGGGGTTTTGTGTTTCTATTCAAGTGTTGTTCTTAGAAAGATATATATAAGGAGGGGCCGTGAATACCAGAAGAAACTCGATAGTCTTACCTTCATCAAAGGGCGGTTCGTCGGAAATCAAAAATCGTTTGGTCAGCTCATTCTTCTCAAGAGGGAAAGCTTCATTGGTTATTCTTTGCCTCCTAGCAATCCCTCAAATTGGTTTTTGCGATGAGGTTGTTTATCGCATTAGCCCTGATTCCGCGGCAAAGATGACTGTACAGGAAGCAAGAGATGCGGTCGCTCTTGCCCTGAGCCGTAGAGCTGCCGGATTGGAAGCAGTCGAACGTGTGTACCTTGATGGGGATGACTTTGTCGCCTTCGTTCGACTTACCGGGAGGGATGTGCCCGGCAAAATTACGACGAGCTATGACCTAATAGGTCAGAAAATAATAAAAGAAGGCAACATCTACAAAATACCTGTAAAGCCCGGTTCATTCGATTTTGGTTTTAGTACTAACGGAGATGGTGATTATATTATGAACCGAAGTTATGTATTTCGATGGGAGTCGGAAAAAGATGCCAAGCTGTTCCTAGATGCAGTAAACGTACTACGACAAAATAAATATGGAGGGAAAAAACAATAGTGTGTTCCAAAACCAAGGGCAAGACCTTGACAGAAAAAAGATTGGTCCACAGACGCAATTGATAATCTTGATTTCTCGTCGAACAGGCGTGCTAAGTACTTGTAGGTGAAAAGCGGGACCACTTGCGTCTATCCTGAAGTCTTGTGTTTTCAATTCTGGTCTGCCATGCCACATTGTTATCCGAAATAAGCGAAGAAGAATGGACACATTTTTTCATCTATGGACAGTGGTCTTTGGATTATTAAAAAGTTAGGCCTAGTTAAGGAGGGAAGCAATGAAACAACCATCTAATGCCAAGACCTGGCATGAAAAACACCGTGAAACGCTGACCTCCAGCCAGAGGTTAGCAGACAAGCTCGCACTCGGTATGGGCTCATGGCCTTTTATTATTATTCAGACTATCGTCATCGCGATATGGGTAGCCCTCAATTTCATTGGTTTCATTTATCATTGGGATCCTTATCCGTTCATATTGCTCAACCTGCTTTTTTCCGTTCAGGCAGCGTATGCTGCACCGGTCATCATGATGTCACAAAATCGACAGAGCGAGCGTGACAGGCATCAGGCATATGCCGACTACAGAACCAATGTTGAAGCTAAACAGGAGATAGAGGCACTGCAAATTACAATCGCCAGAATCGATAATGAAAAATTGAATGATATCTTAAATCACTTGAAGATGTTACATGCCACTGTGACTGGAGACAAAGAACCATGAGCAAGACCGATATGATCTTATCACTCAAAACCAATGTTAACGTGCAGGATAGTCTATAGGAGAATATCATATGAAAATGGAAGGGGTCTACCCCGCGATGGCTACTCCATTGACAGCCGACGAGAAAATCGACAAACCGTCCTTGCGCAAACTCGTTAGCTATCTCATGGAGGGAGGAGTCTACGGCATTGTCGCTCTGGGAAGCACCGGGGAGTTCCCGGCCATGACGGAAGCCATGCGGCAGGAAGTGACGGAAACAGTGCTGGCTGAAGTGAATGGGAGAGTTCCCGTCGTCATCGGCTGTGGGGAACCGGGCACTCGGAGGACGATCGAACAGGTGAAGGCCGCCTCAAAAACCAGGGCTAAAGGGGTTCTAGTCGCGCTGCCCTACTATTTCCCCCTGGATCAAAGCGGAGTCATAAGGCATTACGAGATGGTGGCTGACGCATCGACATTGCCGGTGATCGCATACAATTTCCCGCAAATGACCAAGATTGCAATCGCCCCCGACACATTAGCGCGACTGTCATCACATGAGAACATTATCGGCGTGAAAGACAGTAGCGGTGATTTCTTCGGCCTGCAGCGCTACCTGGAGGTGACCACTGGTGCCGATTTTGCCGTCATGTGCGGGAACCCGGCCCTGGGACTTGCCGCTTATCAGTCTGGAGCCAAAGGAGGCATCTATGCAGGATGCAGCCTGTTCCCCAAACAGTGTGTCGATTGCTACGTTGCTTACAAGAACGGCGACATGACGGCTGCCGTTGCCCTTCAGAAAAAACTTTCCCTTATTCCGCTGATGTCAGGTTTCGGACCAAACGCGGCCGTCATCAAGTTCGGCTTGAGCAAACTCGGGGTATGCGGTTCTTCAGTTACGGCGCCGTTTCGTCTGCCGGACGGCCAAGAGGAGAAGATTGTAAACTGGATGCGAAGTATAGGGATCACGATCCCTTCCTGAAATGTTTCATTTTATAGCTGGCCTGTTGATATAACCTTGCAAATACAAAGTCGCACATTGGCTAATCGGATCGGATCAATGATTGCCGCCTGAAAGAGCGCACATGCCAGACAGCCGGATTTCTTTCCTGGAACGGTTCGGCTTTTTCCCGAACCCCTCAAAATAATCATTTTTGATTAGCGTACGATTTAGATTGGAAGGCAAGAGAACATCCTTGACTTTCTAACTTCACATCCAGCATATATACAAATCATGTATATATATTATTAATACATTTTAATATTGTCCTTTTGCCGTCATTGAGTCATTGATGTAATGCAGATGAGACAACACATCAGAGAAAAGACAAGATAATTTGTTCAACAATAGTAGTTGGGGCCATACCACTCTTCACAATTAGCCACTAGGAACCGAGTAATGTGATCATGGGACGTTCTCATGGTGAAAATAAGGAAACGGGATGACGTGTACCAGAAGATGAAGAAGTCAAACGCCTTAGAACGCGCTGGTGCCAAGGGGGAACTGCGCGAGAGCAACCAGCTTCTTCGAACGCTGACAGAGCGTTCTCTCACCGGCATTTACGTGGTACAGGATGGAAAAATTCATACTATTAATCCGAACGCCGCTGCCTATGCCGGTTATACACCGCAAGACCTTATCGGAAAGGAGGCGAGTTCCATCATTCACCCCGATGACGTAATATCGGCTAAAGAAAATGCCCGGAAGATGCTCAGTGGTCAGAAGGTGACGCCCCATGAATTCAGAATTATCACAAGAGCAGGTGGAATTCGGTGGATCATGGAAACCGTCACGCCCATATCCTTCGAGGGGCGACGGGCTGTCCTCGGGAATTCCATGGATATCACCGAGTACAAGCTGGCTGAAGAAGCTCTTACGGAATCAAAAAGGCGATTCGGAGATCTTATTGAATTTTTGCCCGATGCGACCTTCGCCATTGACCTCGACGGCAAATTAATTGCCTGGAACCGTGCAGCGGAAGAACTGACGGGGGTAAAGGCCAAGGACATACTCGGGAAAAAGGACTATGAATATGCCTTGCCATACTGGAAGAAGAGAAGGCCAATGTCGATTAATCTGGTCCTAAAGACGAACAAACAATATGAACAGACTTACACTATCTTTACCAGAGCAAGAAACCTTGTCATTGTTGAGGTGACTGTTCCGGGTATCCAGGTCTCCGGGAGAAACGCTTATCTATGGGGTAAGGCCAGTCCCCTATACGATAGTAAAGG
>DASRZZ010000171.1:0-25359 GCA_035685925.1 Syntrophales bacterium
CGGGATATCAGGTTTGAGTCGGACCTTTTTTACCTCGGTGTTCGATAGATCGTCGAATAGGTTGTCTCCAGTTCTATCACCTTGAAGATCAACTTTTCTTGACACACGGGTATTGTATCCATATACTTTTTCTATGTTCAATCAAATCCGTATCAGGGAGGAGAGTGCCATGAAGATAAGTGCACGCAATGTACTAAAAGGAAAGATAATCAAAGTTACAAAGGGTGCTGTAAATACAGAAGTACTCTTGGAGCTTCCGGGCGGAGATCAGGTCGTTTCGATGATTTCCAAAGAATCCGCAACAAAGCTCGGTTTGAAATCCGGCAAAACAGCCTATGCGGTTATAAAAGCTTCAAATGTAATGATAGCTGTAGACTAAACTCCACCGCTCTTCATCGTTTCTCAATGGGAATATAGCTGCGTGGTTCAGGCCCTGTCCAGAGGCTTTCCGGACGGTAAATGCGATTGTCACTCCTTTGTTCCAGAATATGAGCTAGCCAACCGGCAACTCTCCCTACGGCAAAAACCGGAGTAAAGAGAATGGCTGGAATACCGAGAAGACGGTAGACGGCGCCGGAGTAAAAATCAACATTCGGATAAATGGGTTTACCAGCAGTTTCCATTTTAGTGCGGAATACCTTTTCAACTTCCTGCAAAATCTCATAGTACCGAAAGTCCCGTTTTTTTTCAGAAAGCTGTAGAAGAAATTTTTGTATGATTTTTGCGCGTGGATCTTTCGCCTTATACTCACGGTGACCCATCCCCATCACCTTCTTTTTTTGGGCAAAAGCTTTTTCCATCCATGGGGCCACATTATTCTTGTCTCCGATTTCGTCCACCATTTCTACAACTCTCTGGTTTGCCCCCCCATGAAGAGAGCCGTAGAGTGCGCCTATTGCGCTCGAAATGCTACAGTAGCAGGTTGAAAGGGTGGAAGCGACGACCCGCGCAGCAAACGTGGATGCGTTAAAATCATGTTCAGCATGAAGCAGTAGGCACTTATCCATTATTTCGCCTTCGAGGCATCCAGGTTCCGTCCCAGTGAACATATATAGGAAATTGGCCCCATGCGAGAGGTCCATGCGCGGTAGTTTATATTCTTTCTTTTCCCGATAGCGGCCATATGTAGCAACAACACTTGCAAGCTGTGATACCTGATAAAGCGTCTCGCGACAGTTGCAAGTGGCAGAATGCTCAATGCGATGTTTCACATAGCCGCTCAAGTAAGAGACAGACGATTGCAATAATTCCATGGGATGGGCGGAGGCAGGAAAAGATCGTATCATATCCAGAACGGGCTGGACGAGGGGGCGGCTTTGCCGCATCCTTTCCGAAAAATCTTCCAGTTCAACAGTAGTTGGAAGTTCCTCATAGAGAAGCAGATAGCAAACCTCCTCGTAGTTTGAATAGGCAGCAAGATCTTCTATGGAGTAACCCCGGTAATATAGTTTCCCATTGATGCCATCGATATTGCAAATGCGGCTTTCATCAGCCACTACTCCTTCAAGGCCCTTTGAATATGGTTTGTTTTCCATTTAAACTCCTTTTGGGTTCTCAAGTTAATTCGTGCCACCATGATATTATTCCATATATGTGTGGCATACAAGGTCGGAACGTGGTCAACGACGCTCTCCGGGATTAAATAGCTAACCCCGCGCTGCTTAGGATCTTTGGCCATCTCAATATCCGACATTTCGTCGCGCATTAAGCCGGCCGCCCTGACCCGGCTACCTGCTCTGTCGTTAATGATACCATTTTCATCTATATGGTTAAGCACCACCTACATGCTGATACCAATTGAGGGGCGGCCACCGACTGACGATGTCGCAATTATTAACGAACACTGCCCTCAGAGCCCAACGGACCCCTCTTTAATCACGATCTTTGAAGGATAGGACTTGAGGCGGACATAATGTCGTCTGACATCTGCATCTTCCTCAGTCTCCACGTAAGTGCAGCCGTGCTTGCTCCCGTCTATCCATGAGCCGCAGTTGACATAGATTTTGTTCCAGGGTTCACCGCTTCCATGCGCAGTTGTATTTGCCATTGGGTCCAGGTCGTGAGGGTCCATTACAGGGATATGCGTGTGCCCGAAGATGACGATGTTTATGGTGGAACCGAAATGATCGAAATAGGCCAGGGATGCCGCGGGCGAGAGATTTTCGAGGTCGCCGATGGCGGCCGCCGGGACGTTTATGTTCCCCGGCGTATTTGTCCAGTTTTGGATAAGATTACTATAGCGCTTTCCAATTGCGTCCACTGTCATTGAATTCGGGAATCCGGGGACCCCTTTTAGTTTGACGATATCGTCTGGCTTCAGGCCGGCATCCTCAGCGATCGCTTCAAACATGTCCTCTACAAAATCCGGCTGCTTTATGAAATCCCTTAGAAACCGGACTAAGATGTCATAGTAATTTTCCTCCGTTCCGGTCTGCAGAACCTTGTAAGCGGCTATGCGAGAGATAAAGTATCCCAGCGGGAGAAAAGTATCCTTCGCTGTCCAAATGTCAGGCGAGTTGAAAAGGCAGTAGCGGCTTCCGTGCTCAGCCGCGAGAGTTCCGACGTTATAGATTCCCCACGGTATTGTACTGTTGCAGAAGAAGCGGATGCCGGGAAAGGTCGTTTCCATAAACTTTCTGGTTTTTAGAATTGCGCCGGTGTCCATACCCATGTCGTGATTACCAGGCACATAAGCAAGTTTGACATCGGGAGTTGTTGCCAGTGTCTTGAGCTTGTCGATGACCAATTTGTTAGCGGGGTTGGAAGAGATATTGGCAAAGGATATGAGGGGATCGTAATTGACAGGCAGGACCCACATATCGAAAAGATCACCAAGTATTACCATTTCTTTAACGTCGGGGGCGTTCAGTTGATCATCGAGAAATTCTGCCAGTACAGGTATATTTTTCTTGAACCAACCGTAAGGATGCAGACCGCCCATGCACTTTGCGTCTCCCAAGTGAATGTCGCTGATGAAAATTCGTTTGGTCCTCTTTGCCACGGCGCTTCTCCTCTTTGTTTTCATAGCTATTGTCCCACTGACGTTTGAGGTCTCGCATTGCAATGCACTATTCTCCTTCCTTATCGCTGAAAAAATGGCGATACTATGTGTGGCCTACTACAGACCACGCGTCTTCGCTTTAGCATGGATAATTAGTTTTAAATTATATCATAAAGAACACTGGTTAAAAAACCAGCAGTAATAATCATTTGACTCGGTGCTTGAGCGTTCAAGAAAATAGTGCTTTTTTTAATCTTCTGTCAAGATTTGCTTTCACGATCGTTATTTTGCCTCAGCTTACACGAAAAAAGAAATCATTTATCTGCATTGACATAAGCGATTCAATCATATATGATGCCGGCACCTTGGAGAAAACGTGCCTTCGTAGCTCATTTGAGTTTATGCAAACAAGTTAAAATTTCAGCTATATTTGAGGTTGTAATGGGAAGTGTCGTAAAGAAAAGAAAGAAAAAAATAAGCAAACACAAATACAAGAAACGTTTGAAGTCTAACAGGCATAAGAACAAATAAGGGATTGACAAAGGTGTGCTATAGAGACCCTGCCCCAGAAGGAGGTCCGTGGTACTATTTCCCCTCCCCGTAAATATCAGGGAGCGAGGTGTCTTTCTTTGTGATGCAAGCAGATAGAAGGAGGTTAGTCGGTTAGGCTGGCCTTTTTTTTTGCCTCCATGAAAAAACTTAATATTTCTGAAAAAACGGGGTTTGAACTGCTGGTGTTATGGTTCGTATTGCCAAAATGGCTTATTAGAAGCTATAATAGTTGAAATAATTTGGCGGGTTAATCCTTGACGTGGGTCAATTACATTTTTTGCGAGGTTAAATAGATGAGCACAGCCCGTGAGCTGATGAAAAATAATAAGAAGAGATTTGCACTGATCTTGTTTTTTGCTCTTCTTGTTGCCTGTGTGGCAAGCGTTTTATATTACCGCGAGTACAGAACGAGATATGTTACCACGGATGACGCCTTTGTTACGGGGAAGATTCATGTTGTTGCACCAAAGGTTTCGGGCACAGTTAAGGAGATCTACGTAGATGACAATCAGCTGGTAAAGAAGGATGACGTCCTCCTTGAGATCGACATCAGAGACTATGAGGTTAAGGTTAGAGAGGCGGAGTCGGCGAGGAATGCTGAAAGTGCAAAACTCAAAGAAATTGCAACGAAAGTGGATGTTACAAGGAAGCAGTTGCTGGAATTGCAATTTACCGTGAAGTCGGCGCGGGCGAATCTGAAGCTCCAAGAGGCAAATCTCAAGCAGGCCGATCTTGATTTCAAGCGGGCTCAGATACTACGCGCCAAAGAGGTTGTGCCAGAGGAACGCTTGGACAGGACGAAGACAAATTATGACGTTAGCTTGGCGCAGGTAGAAGCAGCCAGGGAGCAGCTGAAACAGATTGAGGCAGCCCTGGAAACGCAGAAGGCCCTGATACAGCAGACGGAGTCGGCATTCAAATCCCAGGACTCTGTAGTGAAACAGAGGGGAGAGGTGGTTAAAGCGGAGGATCTGAAGAGAAGTTATACGAGAATTTATGCGCCTTCTGACGGCTACATCACAAAGAAGTCCGTTGAAACTGGCAATCAGATTCAGGTAGGGCAGCCGCTTATGGCAGTCGTTCCCCTTGATGATATCTGGGTAATTGCGAATTATAAGGAGACCCAGATCGAAAATGTGAAGCCCGGTCAAAGGGCAAGGATTAGAGTAGATACATATCCTGACCATGATTTTGAGGGCATAGTTCAGAGCATCATGGCTGGAACAGGCTCAGTTTTTTCCTTATTCCCGCCTGAGAATGCAACAGGGAATTATGTTAAAGTCGTCCAGCGGGTGCCTATAAAGATTGTACTCAAAGAAGGGACGGATCCCAACCATATTCTCAGGGTCGGCATGTCTGTCGAACCTACGATTATCACAAAGGAATAGCTTCCTGGTGGATTCACAACCAAACAAGTGGATGGTTGCCCTGACCGTGATGCTTCCAACGCTCATGGTTATTGTGGATACGTCGGTAGTGAACGTTTCCCTGGATCATATTCGCGGCAGCCTTTCCGCCGGTATCGATGAATCTACATGGTCTATTACATCTTATCTTGCGGCCAACGCCATTGTGATCCCTATAAGTGGATGGTTGAGCAGGCTCTTGGGCAGAAAACGTCTCCTCATCCTTTCCGTTGCGCTTTTTACCCTGAGTTCATTTTTGTGCGGTCTCGCCTGGAGTATACAGAGCCTGGTGGTTTTCAGGGTACTTCAGGGCCTTTCCGGCGGAACTCTTCAACCCATATCCCAGTCCATACTTCTGGAGACCTTTCCGCCATCGCAGCATGGTACGGCGATGGCCATCTTTGGAATAGGGATAATGTTCGGGCCGATTATAGGGCCCTTCCTGGGGGGGTGGATAACCGACAACTGGTCCTGGCATTGGATCTTTTTCATAAATATCCCTGTGGGCGCTGTCTCAATCCTAATGTCTCTGTTCTTCATTATGGACCCCGCATATCTAAGGGGCATGAAGATGAAAATTGATTACTGGGGTCTCGTATTTCTCGGTGTTGGCATTGGCTGCCTGCAGATCATGCTGGATAAGGGACAGAGAGAAGATTGGTTTGCTTCAGATTTTATCACCTGGCTGTGCGTTGCATGTGTAATGTCCCTCCTCATCTTTGTGATAACAGAATTAGTTACTGAACATCCCATTGTTGATCTGAGGATATTGAAGGACTTTTCCTTCAGCCTAGGAAACATCATCGTGTTTTTTGTTTATGTCAGTCTCTTTGGAAGCATTGTCCTCCTGCCCATTTACCTGCAGAGCCTGATGGGCTATACGTCAACCCTCGCCGGTCTTGTGCTCGCGCCTGGAGGAGTGGCGAGTCTCATGATCATGCCCATTGTTGGACTGCTCATAACCAGGATAAATTCGAAGGGTATCGTTATCGCTGGTATCTTCGTGACTGCATTCTCGACATATTTGATGTCCATGTTCAACAGGCTGGCGGATTTCAATACAATTGTGTGGCCAAGGATCATCATGGGTGTTGGAGTGGGGTTGATAATAATCCCGCTCACCACGCTAACCCTCTCCCGCATGAAGAAAGAGCAAATGGGAAACGCCACATCGATATTCAATCTGGTAAGAAATATCGGGGGGAGCTTCGGCGTCGCTATTTCCACAACAATCCTGACGCGGAGGGCACAGTTCCATCAAGCCCGGCTCATCGACCATCTCACGCCTTTTGATATGAGCTATACTGTAGGTAGCAGTCAGGCTTCACAGGTCCTGCAACACAGGGGCCTCGAACCGGGCGTTGCCGGCCAGGGAGGCCTTGCTGCGATATACGAAGAGGTTATGAGGGAAGCATCTATGATGTCCTTTAACGATGTTTTCTATCTCTTGTCTGTAATGCTGGTCTTGACTGTGCCCCTCGTCTTCTTTATGCAACGGATCTACCATGACGCAGCGGATGATAAGAATCATTGAAGGCAGTGGAGTCTTGACGAAAAAAGGGAATGACGCTAGATGGGTAGAACCTGAAGGACGCCCTCTTGCGCTTTCAACCACTGGGCAGTTACCCGCGGATTTCATACACGGTCGGAAGATAGGGTAAATCTTTGTGAAGCTATACGATGCCTGTCCATGTTTTGCAACCCGCGGACAACGACCCACATATCCCGTATTTGGTCTGAAATCCGGCAAGGCAATCTAAGATATAAAAAATACACGACAATCATTGTGCTTATCATTAACTATCCGAGATCAAAGCGTTTATTTCACATTATTGTAATATTGCAAAGCCTTCCCACTTTGACACGGGTATTTCATATGCGGCGCATCCGGATTTCTCGCCATAGATCTCTTTCATGACAGCCATCGTAGCGGATGGTTAGTCTTTCTGACATTTTTTTCACAACACGAAATTAAGATAATTGGAAAAATGTCACCCATTGAGTTTATTAATATCCCATGAGGACGATCCTGTCAGGACTATCAAGGCCGCCCGTGAAATCCATGTGATCGTATCCCCCATCTATCCGAGATACGAAAAGCAGGCAGGTAAGCCCCTGGTTATGAATGCAGGCATCCGTATGGGTCTGGTTGTCACGCACGGGAAAACCCTGGCCGAAGTATGAGTATAAGATTCTCTTCTCGCTGCAGTTCAATTCTTTGAGGAATGCCGAGGTGATGCGTTTCTAGGACAGGCTAAATAAATGCTTGCTTCTCTATAAGCGGATTTTTTTCGGGCTGGTGGCGGCCCAACGTTGATGGCGCATTGCTTTTTTGTCTAATTTCAGATATAGTGAATTCACAATTTATTTATGGAAGAAGAAAAATATCCCGTGAAGGTGGTCAACACGGAAATTAAGTCCCGGAGGTAGTTGACAATTCCGAAAAAAAGGAGGGACGTGATCCACCTTGAAGAAGGGCAGGCCGTTTTATCATTCCTCTTGTTGATTCGGTTATCATCATCCCCAGACGGTTTGATCTTAACGAGGCAAGAAGGCACATTCGTAGAATTTTGAAGCAATCAAACTGTTCCGTTGAAGAAATGCTGGCCGGTCTAAAAGACGAAAGAACCACCGTGTATAACCTCTATGGCAAAAAAGACGGTTAGAATATTGTAAACGTTTGTTCATGAAGCGGAAAGATAAGATATATGCAGGGGTTTATCAAGGTAAGGCGCTCATTGCCGACCCCATATATCAATACGCCTCTTTCACCGTGCCGACGGCTGATTTCCCGGGTGAGAAAACGGAAAAAGACTTGATCGACTCTCCTTGGGTTCAAAGATTAAGGAGGATCTATCAACTTCAAAGCGCGCGCTGGGTATATCCTGCTGCCGAGCACAGCCGATTTCAACACAGCCTTGGAACCATGCATGTGGCGGGCGAGTTCGGAAGGTATCTCTATCCGAGTCTCAAAGAGGTGTGCAAAGATGCCCCTTCGCTAAACTATGTTGAGGAACTCCTCCGAGTTGCTGGACTGTTGCACGATGTGGGGCACGGCCCGTACGGGCATTTTTTTGATGACCATTTTCTTAGCCAGTATGACACTACACATGAGGATATTGGGACGGCGATCATAAGGAAAAGATTGGATAAGATCATCCGTCGGATCCGGAGAAGCCCCAATGGACCGTTTGCTGGAGGAGAATTCCTTGACCCTGATTATGTGGCAGTTCTCATTAGAATGCCGGAGGAAAATGCCACCAGGCTGCCACGATGGTTGCAAATGCTGAGGCAACTTTTTTCAGGCATTTACACTGTAGATAACCTTGACTATGTTCAGAGGGATGCCTACATGACGGGATTCTCCCTCGATATTGTGGATATTACAAGACTGCGTTTTTACACATTTTTTACAAAAGACGGCCTTACCCTGCATCAGGCGGGTATTTCGGCCTTGAGCCGCTTTATAAATGCCAGATTGAATCTCTACACGAATGTCTACTTCCATAGAACGACGAGAGCTCTTGATCTTCATCTGCAGGAGATTTTCAGAGACACGATGCGCATAATCTTTCCATGGAATCCGCTGGAGTCTCTCGACGAGTACCTAAAATGCGATGAGTGGCAATTGTATAATACAGTATTGGGTTGGGCCAGGGAAAAAAGACGGAAAAAAATGAGACTGGGTCAGGAGTGGGAAAGGCTTTTTAAGAGAGAAGTAAAATGGAAAATGTCATTTTCGACGGAGATATCGATTGACCAGATTCAAAGGGGGACGCGGTTTGCCGATGCAGGGGAATATGAAAGACAGCTCAGAGGATTTCTTCCTCACAAGCTGAAGGGCACTTCGTTTCGTATCGATTTGGCGACGCAGGACCCGCGCCCCATTAATCCCATGGCAGAGACGGAAAAGAGGGTTAATATCTTCAACCCAACCACTGGCATGACGTCCCCGGAGCCGCTAAAAGATATCTACCGTTTTATACCGGCGCGGGTTGTCCATCTGCGGGTCTTCGCCCTCTCCCACGATAACGATGCGGAGATAGCCAAGGCTGCGGAAAAAATGCTCAGCGTTCTGGAAGGTACTTCAAAAACGAATATATGAACTCTCAATGATAGCTTCTTATAGATCTTATCATATCTACACTATCATTTAAACTCTACTTTCCCCGCTGAATGCGCGAATCAAAAATGACGAATTCAAGGTAATTACAGATGGCTAATGATGAGACTACAGATCTTACTCTGTTTGTGAAGACGTCTGGCGAGGATATTGCCAGATGGAATCGGCAGAAGATTGTCGATGCCCTGATCCGCGAGACTAACGTCGATGAAGGTACGGCGGAAGCAATTAGCAGAGAAGTTGAAAAGCAGATCGTTTCATCCGGGATCAGCCTTCTGACCACGCCTCTCATAAGGGAACTTGTGGACGCAAAACTCATCGAGAGAGGCCTCGAACAAGCGAGGAAGATGCACGCACTTCTTGGGTTTCCCATTTATGATGTAAAGCAGTTGATCCTCCTCCAGAATAAGGAGAACGCCAATATACCTCATGGTCCGGAAGGTACAAATCTGATACTCGCGGAGGGGATAAAGAAGGAATACTCACTTTATGATGTTTTTTCTCAGGATGTCGCAGATGCGCATGTGATGGGTGATATCCATCTTCATTCCCTCGGATACATAGACAGGCCGTACAGTTCGTTTCAGTCTCTTGAATATATAAAAAAATTCGGCCTGAATCTTCCTCACTCTCTTACAGTTGCCAAACCGGCAAAACATGCAGAGGTACTCCTAGCCCATATGGTCAGATTTGGTGCCATTCTGCAGGGGCATTTTGCCGGTGTCATCGGTTGGGATGCCGTTAATTTTTCCTTTGCACCCTATCTTACGGGGATGAGCGAAAAGGATGTGAGGCAATTCGCCCAGATGCTCATCTATGAATTTTCCCAGCTGACATCGGCCAGAGGTGGGCAGGCAATGTTTACTGACATACACCTTTACTGGGATGTTCCCGAGCATCTTCACAATGTTCCGATTACAGGTCCGGGAGGCGAATTGTCGGGTGGCAATTACGAAGATTTTACAGCCGATGCGAGAAGATTTGCCTTGGCCATTTTTGAAGTCTTTATGAAAGGGGACGGTATGGGAAGGCCCTTTATCTTTCCCAGGCCGCTTGTTCACATCACGGATGCTTTTTTTCAAACACCTGGTCATGAAGACTTTCTGAAGCTTATCTGCGATGTGGCCATTGAAAAGGGAAACACCTGCTTTCTGTTCGATCGCAAGAAGGTAATGAAGGCTTATTCTTACTGTCTTCCCGCTGCAGCGGAAACAGGGCATATGTCAACGGAAACGAAGATGCCCTGGCGGATGAGATGTCCGGCCTTGCAGAACGTAACTCTTAACCTTCCAAGGCTGGGTTACAAAACCATGCAAGATGGGGGCAGGTTATTTTCTATGCTCTCCGCCACTATGGAAGTGGCGGTGAGAGCCCATGTCCAGAAGAAGAATTTTATTGAGAAACTACTCTCCTATGGCGATGAAGGACCTCTGGCCATGCTCGCCATGAACAGGGATGGCTACCCCTATTTGAGGATGGATCATGCCTGCTTCCTCATAGGCATTGTAGGCCTCAATGAGCTTGTCCAGATTCATACGGGAAAGCAGTTACATGAGTCGGAAGAGGCCCTGATGTTTGGTTTAAAACTGACGGGTCATATGAAGGATGAGGCCGAAAGGCTCAGCCGGAAATGCCGGATGAATCTAATCTTGGAACAAACACCTGCAGAAACGACGGCTTACCGCTTTGCGAGACTCGATCTGAGATATTACTCTCCTGAGGCGGGTCACTTTGTGAGGGGTGACATTTCAAAAGGAGAGGTTTATTATACGAATTCAACCCACCTCAATGTATCTGCCTCTGTCGACCCGATAGAACGCGTAAGACAGGAAGGTCGTCTTCATCCTTTTTTAGGGGGAGGAGGCGTCACGCAGTTGTGGCTGGGAGATATTCGACCTTCTGGCGAGGAACTTGCCAAGTTTATCGCCAAGGCATTTAGAAATACGAAGAGCGATCAGGTCCTGTTTTGTCCTGAATTCACCACCTGTCGAGAATGCGGCCAGACATTCAGGCGTATCAAAGGCGAGTGTCAATTCTGCGGTTCTAAGAATGTTGAAGGGATAGCGAGGATAACACAATATTTCAGCAGGATATCCGGCTGGAATAGAGGTAAGCTTGCCGAACTGAGAGATAGGAAAAGGTACGAGGGCACCATATGACCCTAGGTGCGCCTAAGTATGCCTCATCCTGCAGGATTTGCACGCCTTAGGGCTACGTTTCTGCAAAGCCCTCTGTTTATCAATCCCATTTAAGACTTTTTTAATGGATCATTAAGGCCCCTGCCCTTGACATGGGATAGACAGGTAAATATATTATCTGAAATTTAGCCGGTCGTAAGATCACATACATTGACATGGAAGATCATATCGTAAAGATATTTAAGGAAAGCAGCAATCTGACGGATGCTTTTGTTGGAGAAAATCTTGACGGTTTGGTGAGTGTGATTGAGGTAATCACGGCCGCATTGAAGGCAGGAAATAAAATACTGTTGTTTGGGAATGGCGGCTCTGCCGCGGATGCGCAGCATCTGGCAGCGGAATTTGTGAACCGCTTCGTCATAGAACGTCCGCCCCTTCCTGCAATTGCCTTGAGCACAGACACGTCCGTAATTACAAGCATCGGCAATGATTATGACTTTTCTGAAATATTCAGCAAGCAGATCAGGGCAATAGGTCAGGCAGGCGACGTAGCGTGGGGCATAAGCACCAGCGGTTCTTCTCCAAACATCATAAAGGCCATCGAAGTGGCAAAGAAGATAGGGATGATCACAATAGGCATGACGGGGAAGGATGGCGGTGAGATAGCTAAGATGGTGGACTATTCCCTCAATGTTTCTTCGAACAGTACGCCGCGTATTCAGGAGGTCCACATTACCGTGGGACATGTGATCTGTGAGATGGTCGATTATAAACTCTTTCAGAAACCGGACGCAAAATGAAGCCGAGTGCTCTGTGTCGGGCATGAGGTGATTAAATCATATGGGCCATAAAACGAAGAAAGAAGTTGTAAAAGAGACACCGGATGTTCTGGAAATGGAAGGGGAAGAACAGAAGACCTCCGGTGAAGAGGATATAATGTTAAAGCTTCAGGAAAAGGAAAAGGAGGCAGCCGAAAACTACGACAAATATGTTCGTGCAGTTGCAGAACTCGAAAATTACAGAAAACGCGCAGCGAGGGAGAAGGCTGATTCGATAAGATATGGGAATGAAAATATTATTAGGGATATCTTGCCCCTTGTAGACAGTATCGATAGGGCATTGCAGCATGCAGACAGTTACGGCTACTCCGGTTCATTCAAGAAGGGATTGAAGCTGCTCCAGGACCAGCTCCTGGGTTGCCTGGGGAAACATGGCGTCCAGCAAGTCGATTGTGTTGACAAGACATTTGATCCCAATATTCATGAAGCTGTATACCAGGTTGATACTGAAGCTCATGAGGATAACAAGATCGTTGAGGAGCTGGAAAAAGGATATCGCCTGCATGACAGATTGTTGAGACCGGCCAAAGTGTCTATTTCTAAACGAGCGAAAAAGGAAGAAAGTGAAGAGTAAGAGAAGAGGAGACTAGATATTAAGGAGGATTATTAGAGATGGGGAAAATTATAGGAATTGATTTAGGGACGACCAATTCATGTGTCGCTGTTATGGAAGGAGGAGATCCCGTTGTAATAGCAAATCAGGAAGGAACCAGGACGACACCTTCCATGGTGGCCTTTACAGATAGCGGAGAAAGGCTGGCCGGGCAGGTTGCCAAACGGCAGGCTGTTACCAACCCGGAAAATACCGTTTATGCCATAAAGAGGCTCATCGGGAGAAAGTTTTCCTCCAAAGAAGTCCAGTATGACAAGAAGATAGTTCCTTATAAGATTACAGAGGCGCCGAACGGTGACGCCCAGGTGACGATAAAAGGAAGGAACTACAGTCCGGCGGAAATTTCGTCCTTCATTCTTACTAAGATGAAACAGACTGCGGAGGATTACCTGGGAGAAAAGGTGACCGATGCCGTTATCACGACCCCGGCTTACTTTAATGACTCTCAGAGGCAGGCCACGAAGGATGCTGGCAGAATTGCCGGATTGAATGTGCTCCGAATCATCAACGAACCGACAGCAGCAGCCCTTGCCTATGGTCTTGATAAGAAAAAGGATGAAAAGATTGCGGTCTTTGACCTAGGTGGCGGGACATTTGATATTTCCATACTGGAGCTGGGTGACGGCGTCTTTGAGGTCAAGTCAACAAATGGAGATACCCATTTAGGCGGTGAGGATTTTGACCAGCGACTGATTGATCATATCGCCACCGAATTCAAAAAGGATTACGGTATTGATCTCCGTAATGATAGAATGGCACTCCAGAGGATCAAAGAAGCGGCAGAAAAGGCAAAGATGGAACTCTCCACAGTTATGGAAACGGATATCAACCTTCCGTTCATTACTGCCGATGCGTCTGGGCCTAAACATTTAACGATGAAGCTGACTAGGGCAAAACTGGAAGCCCTGGTGGAGGACCTGATTAATAAGACGGTCGAGCCCTGCAGAACAGCCCTGAAGGACGCAAATCTGACGTCAAAAGAAATCGACGAGGTTATCCTCGTCGGCGGTATGACCCGTATGCCGCGGGTTCAGGAAAAGGTGAAAGAGATATTTGGAAAGGAACCCCACAAGGGCGTTAACCCCGATGAGGTGGTTGCCGTCGGTGCTGCCATCCAGGCAGGGGTTCTCGCAGGTGACGTTAAAGATGTCCTCCTTTTGGATGTGACGCCTCTGTCTCTCGGGATAGAGACTTTAGGTGGCGTGATGACGAAGCTGATTGAAAAGAATACCACTATTCCTACAAGGAAGAGCCAGATCTTTTCGACGGCAGCAGACAATCAGCCTGCCGTGAGTATCCATGTCCTGCAGGGCGAAAGGTCCATGGCGGCGGACAACAGAACCCTGGGAAGATTTGAGCTCGTTGGAATACCGCCTGCACCCAGAGGTATGCCGCAGATTGAGGTAACCTTTGACATCGATGCCAATGGCATAGTCCATGTGTCAGCTAAAGACCTTGGGACAGGTAAGGAGCAGAGTATCAAGATTACCGCGTCGAGCGGTTTGACTGAAGCAGAGATACAGAAGCTGGTTAGAGAAGCAGAATCTCATGCAGAGGAAGACAAGAAGAAGAGAGAGCTTATAGAGGCGAGAAATCAGGCAGATTCTATGGCATACAGCGCAGAGAAGAATGTCAAGGAATTCGGAGACAAGATAGACGGTGCAGATAAGGCACGCATCGAAGATGCCATTGCCAGAGTGAAGAAGTCCATTGAAGGGGACGACATCAACGCCATCAAGAGCGCTCAGGAGGAACTGACAAATGCCTCACATAAACTTGCTGAGGCCATGTATGCGAAAGCTTCGGCCTCGCAGGCGAACGCAGGCGCTGGCGCTGGGTCAGAGGGCGGCGCTTCGGGGCAACAGCCAGGTGCAGGCAAGAAGGATGAGGATGTGGTCGACGCTGACTTTGAAGATGTGAAATAATTCACTGTGTTCTCCATGCCCGGGGTTCGTGATCATGGATTCCCGGGCATTTTTTTATCGACGGATACTATCCTTTCGTATAATATATTAAATTCCGGAATGACCTTGACGAGTATATGAAAGAAAAATCTTATTTAAAAAGGCTGTTGGTATTGTCCATAGCGCTGATGCTCTCTGTATGGGATGCCGCTGTCGTATTTCCCGCAGGGACGGGAACCATGGGATCATTTGTTTCCAAACCGGTTGACCGTTATGCGATTGGCTGTGTCCTTCCCCTTTCGGGGCATGACGCTGCCGCTGGGAACAGAGCACTGGATGCGATAATACTGGCATCGGGTGTATTCGATCCGATAGTCAAGACGCCGGTCAAGATCATCATAGAAGATTCTCAAAGCCGGCCTGAAATTGCCAGGGCGGCAGTGACTAAGCTGGCTCTAGAAGACGGCGTGATCTGCATTCTCGGCCCCCTCGGCGCTGATGAATCCCAGGGTGCTGCCAGAGAGGCCCAGAGGTTGAAAGTTCCTATAATAACCCTTACCCGGAGGGAAGGGATTACGGATATTGGAGACTATGTTTTCCGTTCTTATTCGACCAATCGCGTGGAGATCGAGTCCCTGGTCAAGTATGCCATCCAAGAAATGGCCTTGAGCAGGTTTGCCATCCTTTACCCGGACGATGATTATGGCCGCGAGATGGAGAAAATGTTCCGGGAAAAGGTCCTCCGCATGAAAGGGGCTGTCCTGAAGGTTGTTCCCTACCAGACGACCGAGACGGACTTTGCCGACGAGATAAAATCCATAAGTGTGCTGAAGCAATCTTCGTCTTCCATGAAAGAAGGCGTGAGCCCTGAAGGCGAGGGCAGCCTTGACATGGGCTTTGACGCTCTTTTCATTCCCGATTTCCCTGAGAGGATACGTATGATTGTGCCGCAATTGGCGTTCCATGATGTAAGGGGCATCAAACTTCTTGGCACAAGCACCTGGGACACGCCGGATATTTTGAAGGCAGGCGCTGACCTGCTGGGAGAGGCCATCTTCGTAGACGCTTTTTCTCCCAATAGTTTTTATCCTGAAGTCAACGACTTTACTGACACCTACTATACGAACTATAGCCGGGAACCGGATACTACGGAAGCGCTCGCATACGATGCGGCGGGTATCATTGTAAGAAGCATCATGGAAGATGGTATCAAGACAAGGGGTCAATTCAGGGCGAGCCTTCTGGATATCAGGAATTACCGGGGCGTGACGGGGAAAACATCGTTCTCGGAGGGGCGAGACGCCAGGAAAGAAGTCTTTGTCTTAACGATAAAAGATGGTCAAATCGTCCAGATCAAGTAGGTTTGGGAGTAGTCATATGAGGTTTCTTCTTACAAATGATGATGGAATATATGCAAGGGGTCTGGGAGTCCTCTATAAGGAGCTTTCCCAGGATGCAGATTGCCTGATCGTAGCACCTGAGGTCGAACAGAGCGCGGTAGGACATGCAATCACGCTCTTCCGTCCCCTCATGGTGCGGGCCGCCAGGAAAGAAGGAAACTTTATCGGATACGCTGTAAAAGGTACGCCGGCAGATTGCGTCAAGATCGGGATCAGGGAATTATCGGACAAACCGGTTGACCTTGTCGTGTCAGGAATCAACCTGGGTGCCAATGTGGGGACCAATGTGATTTATTCGGGAACGGTGTCGGCAGCGACCGAGGGGATCATCATGGGAATCCCATCCATGGCGATTTCTTTAGATACGCACAGGGATGCAGATTTTTCATTCGCAGCGCGTTTTGCCCGAAAGATGGCGGCATTCATGTTAAAAGACGATCCGATAAAAAACGTCGCACTCAACATAAATATCCCGGCCATTCCCGAAGATCAGATCAAGGGAGTCGTCGTGGCAAAGCAGGGTAGGGCGCGCTTCATCGAGAATTTCGAAAGAAGAGTGGATCCGAGAGAAAACATCTATTACTGGCTGGCTGGCGAGACAAAACTTTCCGATGGCGAAGAAGCGGACTCCGATGCCTGTGCCCTACGCCATCGCATGATTTCCATAACTCCTATCTACTACGATTTAACCCGGTATGAAGCCCTGGCAGAGTTGGGAGAAAGAATAAAGACGAAGCTCTTGAATGACTCCGGATAGGGTATATCGCTGTTTACCGGGTGAGTAAAACGGGAATTGTGCTCTTGCGGATGACAGATGAAGTGGTGCTGCCGAGAATCAGTTCCCTCAGCCTGTTGTGCCCGTAGGCCCCCATGACCATTAATTCGACAGAACCTTCTCTGATGAATTTAATTATTTCACGGTCCTCCTTGCCCTGGAGAATGATGATGGTGCTGTCTATCTTCGAGGGCTCGATAAAGCCTTCTACCTTCTTTGTAAGGCTTGCTCCCAGGTCATGATTATCCGTGATGATAATGACAGTGAGCGGCCAGGAGGTCTGTTCGGAGAGCTCTGCCGCGAGCTTCAAAGCCCTGTCTGCCGGTGCACTGCCGTCGTAAGCCAGCCCCATGCTCTCTATTTCCTGGAAAGTTGCCGGTGTCACCATGACAGGCTTTCCGGAATTCCGCACGACTGATTCCGCGACAGAGCCCAGGATGCTGCCTCCGCCCGAGTGAAAATGCTCGCCTCTCTGGGCTACGAGGATCCAGTCGGCATTGTTACCCTCTTCAATAATTGTTTGATCGATGATGCCTATGGCCTTCTTTATCTCAGGATGCAGTCCTGCCTGTTCGCACCTTGTCTTGAAGGCCTGTAAAACCGTCTCTGCCCTTTCATCAAAACCTTCCTGCAATACCGGGAGAAATTCCTGATAAGGCGGAAGCCCCACGGAGCCTGAAATATCGGTGAAAACCGGTCCCTGCATCAATCTGATATCAACGACGTGGAGACCGATCAATTGCGCATTAACGCGCTTGGCTATATAGATGCCGTATTCAATGGCGGTTTTTCCGTATTCAGAACCATCTGTGGGAATCAGGATACTTTTTATAATCATTTACCCTTTTGCTCTTTCTCGAAGTTTGCCAGGTTACTGAAGAGATTATCAACCATTTTTCCCTTCTCTCTTAAATTATCCTCGTCTGCGAATGTGGTGGGTTCTTCTTCCTGGCCGTTATCCTGACTTGCCGGATCATCTATGTTGAAAGACAGGAACTTTCCTTCCAGTTTCCCATTCCTGAATGTTGCCTTCTCCTTGATCCTGCCGTTCTTATAATAGGCTATATATTCCCCGTCTCGTTTCTCATTTGCGAAACGCCCCTTTTCTTTGACCTGGCCATTTTTGTAATAACATATGTAGTCGCCGTGAAGCTTGCCGTCTTTGAAATTTTCTATTTCCCTTGTCTGGCCTGTTGTAAAAAAAAGGGTGTATCTCCCGTCCAATTTACCGTCTTTGTAGTGCTCCATCTCTCTGATCTGGCCGTTCTCATGATAAGAGACATATTCCCCATCCAGCTTGTCGTCCTTGAATGTACATTTTTCTCTCATCTGGCCATTCCTGTAGTAGGATACGGCATCCCTTTCTCTCCTGCCATTGCGAAAGTAAAGATGGGCCATTATCTGCCCGTTGCCATAATAGGACGTGTATTCCCCATCTAATTTTCCCTTGAGGGTAAACTTTCTCTCCTTGATCTGGCCTTTTTCATCGTATGATATTTCCTCTTCAAATTTTTCTTTGGCAGACAACATGTGCAGTCCTTTTGTGAGAGAATGGCTATTTTTTACAGTTCTAATGCCATTATCTATTACTTTAATGTCTTAAAGGCATTTCTGTCAAGTGTACTTATGTCCGAGTGTTATGTCCGTGCCACTTCGTTTTTTGTCACGTAATCAAATATCGGCCAATTTTCTCCCTCTGTGGGCAATTTCTTCGAGGGTTGTTCGATCTATTATCTTCATGTGTGAACCTTCCGATCTAATCAATCCCTGCCTGCTCATTCTACCGAGAATACGGGACAGCGTCTCGGGGATCGTGCCTAGAATAGAGGCAAGTTGCCCCTTGGAGATATCAAGCTCGAATTCATCTTTGTTGGATGATCTCTTGCTCAGGTACAAGAGATAAGCTGCCAGGCGCCCGGGCACCTCCTTCAAGGAAAGATCCTCGATTAGAGCCGTGAATCTTCGAAGGCGCCGCGACAGCAGGGCCAACATGTTTAAAGACAGGGACGGGTCCTTTTTGATAAGTTCGATAAAGGAATTCCTGGGGAAGAACAGGAGCGAGGAACTGGTATTGGCCTCGGCATTTGCCGGATATTCGTGGCCTGTAAAAACAGGCACCTCCCCAAATATCTCGCCGGCCCCCATCATGTGTAGAATCTGTTCTTTACCTTCGGGCGAAAGTTTGAATATCTTCACACGGCCGGAAATAATGGCATAAAAGCCAGCCCCTTCATCTCCTTCCGAGAAGATTGTCTGGCCTTTCTTGTATGAGCGGTTTACGGCGATTCTGGCCAGAGTTTCATGTTGCCCTTTTGAGAGACCTTCGAAAAGGTGGATTGTGGCAACATGGTCGATCAGCTTCACGGTAATCCTCCTTGCGGATACACCAGCCTTCTTTACTAGGAGAATAGTCTCTTTAGTGAGATCGTAATGTAGTGCAGGCTAAAGTCATGCACCATAAAACTCATTTTCGTGCTTTCGTGGTACCCCACTGGGCATTGGGGTTCAGTTGTGGATCTTTCATATTTGGATTTATTATAGTGTAATAAACCCTTGGCCAAAAGGAAAAAAACAAAAAAAGGAAAAAAATTGACTTTTGTCAATGCGTAAAGGCGTGAGGACGATTAGATTAAAACAGATTTCGCGAGCACCTCAAAAAAGTGTGAGCAACAATATTGGAGTATGGAGGAACATTTTATGAAGACACAAAGAAAAATCATCCAGATTGATGAGGAGAAATGTGATGGTTGCGGGCAATGTGTTCCTACTTGCGCCGAAGGTGCCATTGAGATCATAGATGGCAAGGCTAAATTGGTCGAGGAGATATACTGCGATGGCCTGGGGGCCTGTCTGGGTGAGTGTTCCAGGGGCGCCCTTAAAATTATTGAACGCGAGGCCGATGAGTTTGACTCGACGGCCGTCGAAGAGCATATGAAATCTAAAAAAATAGCGAGCGCTCAGGAAGCACCGACCATGGTCTGCGGATGCCCATCCTCGCAAATCGTGAGTTTTGCGTCTTTACAGCCGAACCGGAAAGCAAATAGAACAGATTCAAACATAATGGCTTCGGCTCTCTCCCACTGGCCAGTTCAAATCCGGCTTGTGCCACCGACTGCCCCGTTTCTGAAGGATGCAGACCTTCTGGTTGTGGCGGATTGTACTCCTGTTGCCTATCCACGGCTACACGATGATTTTATGAAAGGCAAAGTGGTTCTCATAGGCTGCCCAAAATTTGATGAAAGAGATATGTATGTGCATAGATTTGCGCAGATATTTCAGGAAGCTGATATCAGGAGCATAACCGTGCTCGTCATGGAAGTGCCATGCTGTCAAGGGCTTCCCGAAATTATCCGGGAAGGGATGAATATGGTTGGGGGAAAGATCCCCTTGGAGAAAGTGGTGATCGGAAGGACTGGTGAGATTTTGAAAAGGGAATTCCTCGAAGGGTGATATGATATGCACTTTATCTCTTGAGTCCCAAGATAAAGTATATCTGCGCCGTGTCAACACGAATAGCCTGACCGTCATCCTTATTGTCAAGGAGACTTTTTTTTTATAAAATATTTGACATGTATTTGATCTGGGAGGCGCAACAGTTGATTAAAAGAGCTACATGGAGTATTTCGGTGATCACTGCCTTCGTTTTTGTCTGGGGATGTGTAAGCTACGAATCGAAGGTGGTGCCTTTCAAAATGCTTGCCGCCTACCCAAGGGGGCAGCACCAGGGATTACCGGCGGTGGCTTAGAGGGGATGACTGATACCGATGTTCAGGCGCAAATCAGACCGGACCTGGAAAAGAGGTCCCTCGGACGTTGGTCCGTTATGCCTGGCGAAATTGCGCAGGGGTTCATGTTTTTCCCCGGCGAGTCCAAAAAGGCCGTCGAGCCGGGGCTGCAGATCAGGGTGGCTGATACTGGAAAAAGCTGTGCCCTCATCATGAAACTTTAGACCATTGACAGGTGTGTTCATGATAATCCCCCCTTTTATTCTGGGGGAGATAGGAGGATGCTTTTCAAGATAGGAGACGACTGCATCTCCTAAAGCAGCGCCGTACATGATACCCTTTCCCTCCTTAAATTGTGAAAACACATCCCCGCATGCGGCAAGAAAATCGATGGTCGTTACCATGTAGGCCCTTACAAGATCTAAAGATCGCCTTCCTATATATACTTCCAAAAGCCTGGAGCCGGCCGGCTCCGACAAATAGTACCTGATCAAGTTAACTTAATAGTCCCTCTAAAATTAATATCTGCTGCTCAGAGCTTCTTGAAGTCTATATGGGAATCATGGCAATTCATGAAGAGTGTACCAGATAAAAAGGCGCGGGACGCTGGACAAGTAATTCAGTCGTTGATGATCTTAGACAAAAAAGGGTCGGATATAATGTCCTGACCTATACTTGACTTTACGGGCAGTGTCCAATTAAGTCTTGTCTTGATTAACGCCTGCAAAGTCACACCTAGCTGCATCACTGAGAACCAACGATAAACCATTTGTACTGTAGAATATGCCATCATCTATTTTCTCTCCACCGCTCGCTTCACGGCCCGTCCCAGCTTCTCTCATGGATCAACTGGATTTATATCAGTTAGGATCATTCAGAGAGAATCTCAAGGGAATATCTACGTACATCGAGAGAGGGATGTTCATCTTTTTTGCAGGCTCAAACATCCATTTTCTCACCGCATTAAGTGCCGATTGATCAAGGATGGAATAGCCGGATGACCTTTTTACCTTAACATGTCCTACACGACCGTCCGCCAGCACCTCAGCTGAAATCAGCACTAACCCTTCGTAACCCCGCACGCGGGCAATTATTGGGTAGACAGGACGAGGATTTTCGCGATACCGTGGTACAGCAAGGGATGCTTCTCCAACTGATGTGTTTCTGAATGCCACAGAATCATGCCCAATTCCATGACTATACTGTGATGTCGTTGTATCCTTCTCTACAATGACGGCTGATCGAGAAGGTATCGTAATAACCTCTGAGTCAATCGACGTCTTCTCGACAACAGCCTGCCTGACTGTTTCAATAGACGATTTGGCTTTTTCCTTTTGCCCGACCACTACCTCGTGATGACCGATATTTTCTTTGTTCTTACTGTGTGTTCTTTCCTTTGTTCTTGAGTCTGATATTTCGCCCGCCCGTGATTTCTGTCCACTATCTGCAGACACGAGAAAGACATGAACGATCGAATCTTCATCAAACTTTAATCTCATGGTGATAGCGCCGTTCACGATCAGAATTAAAGCTATACACAAATGGAGACACGTGGATACGGAAACGGCAAAAAGAACATCTCCGTTCTTCTTAAGCGTTTCTCGAAGATGCATTGAATAATGCCTTCTATGGCACGGTATTACCATCTTGATATTGCCCTAAAGTCACTCGAATTTTCCATAGTCCCTAGGGGAATCCTCCATCAACAGAAATCTGTCATAGCCCCTATTGAAAAACCTTTGGAATGATATCGGTAATGAATGTTCCCCCTTGCCCCCTTCCCAACTAGTACCAAGTTGAAGTTTGAGACAAGGGGGGCACCTTCAGGAGGTGTCTTTGAATAAGGTTTCTCAGTTCATTATTTTCTTATTACTGTGAACCCATTCTGTTTTCCCAGAGCCTCTATAACAGCCTCATGAACTGTCTTGCCTATAAGCTCGCCGATCTTGCTATGCCCTCCGGTGTAAGTAACCTTCGGCCCTGCTGTTCCTGAAACCACAATTACACTGTCTGTGCCTGTTCCTGTTGCCTGAACATTTTTTGTATAGCTGCTTGGAACGCTTAAGTCCTCAAAGGCTGCGGTCTTCGCCTCTGTTACAGTTATCAATGCCCTCGACATTGCTCCATCCGTGAGTTCTACATTGGTAAGAATAAGGACATTAACTGTGCCCTTTGGCTCTTCACCCTCGATATAAGTGCCTTCATCGACGCCTGTGCGCAAAGCATTTGTCTTTGCACCTGCCGTAACCAGCGCAGTAACAATAAACGGCTTGTATTCTTTTGTTACCACCGCAAGATTATCCATATCAGCGGCAGTTCCCACTTCTGCGATGTCTTTACTTCTTATTCCTATTCTTTTTGCGATCTTATCCTTTATCTCCTGCAAATAGACCTTTCCTCCGTCCTCTGCATGGTATACATTCTTCCACAATTCCGGATGGGCGGAATGATTGACGACAGCCGTTGCATCAACAAAGCCGTCGCTGGACGAAAGAACTCTTCTCTTGCCCGAAAACTGAATGACCAAGCTTTTTTCCCATAAACCATCTCGTTCAGTGTTCACTGTAAAGGCCGTTGCATTGAGACCTTGTCTCAGGGTAACTTCACCGGACAACACGGTCGATGGAACAAGAAACAATATAAAGACTGCTAACAAACATCCTCTTTTCATAAGTCTCCTTCCTCCTTTTCGCATTGGAACCCCACTGTAGGGCTGCTCTGATTCACAATCTCGAAAACCCTTTTGGGGTGAGCTCTTCTTGCTCACTGAAACGGGCCTCCAGTCAAGAAAGGTAATCACTCCTCATGCATTTTGATTTCCTCCGATTTAAACCGCACCAGTTCGGTATCATCTATCTTGCCTGATAGGAACCTGACGTTGGAGAGAATGTCCGCCTGTATAACGTATGAGGTTGCCCTGAGACGGAAGGCGAATCTTGTTTTAAGAGGCGTGGTTCTCTTAATATTCAAAGGAAAGCCCCCCCTTAAACATTCTTTCCGGCATGGGGTAATAGGTGCTCGGAGCCCCCGGCCCGTATGCCGGGACATTATAAGAGCCGAATGAAGAATATTGCACATCTGTCAGATTCTCAACACCAAGGAACGCCGTAAGTTTGAGTTTTCCAAAAGATGGTTTGTAAAAAAGATACACATTGTAGAGGGTGTAAGCGTCAAGCTTATCGGTTGAGATGTTGTTATTGTCTTGGGATAGAAAAGCATCGCTCACATAGCGCACTTCGGGACGCAACGTCAGATTGAAAGGCAGATATATCTCCACTCCCGCATTAGCCATCCGGTTAGGGACGAGGGGCAGCTCCTTCTTATTGAAGGGTCCGTCCTCAAAAGTGGCTTTATGATACGTGAAATTGCCGTAGAGCTTGGCCCGTTTTTCCCACAGATAGGAAAGGGAAACCTCTACACCATCATGACGTGTCTTATCCAGGTTCTTATTGAACCCCGTGAACAGGCCCGTGGCGAAAAATGAGATTTCGTCCTCCATATCGATCCTATAAACGGTCAGTCCGATCTTCAGATTGTCCAGAGGATAGACTTCTGCGCCAACTTCCTTACTGACCCCCTTTTCTTTGTCAAGATTATTGTTAAAATTGAGTCCGCCGCTGAAGCCGTTAAAAAAGGCCACCTCATCCACGAAGGGGATGCGGTAAACGGTTGAATACTTTCCGTATACTTTTGACTTCTTGCCGAAGAGCCACGTTAGTCCCGCTTCGTAACTCTCGGCATGGTATGTTGCCTGTTGATCAAAGAAGTCATTGGAAGGTGTCACCGCGTCTGTGTTGGATCCGCCGATTGTCGTCCGTTCCTGCCGATACCCGGCATTCAGAATGAGGCTTTTCATGATGCTGAACTCATCTCGAACATAGTATCCAAGGCTCTTCTTCTCCAAATCCGCCCAGCTTGTTTTTGTCGTTCTCTCCCTGCTGTTAAAGAAATCCTTCTTGTACGGTTCGTCGTAGTAATCCAGGCCGAGGACAAGCTTGTTGTTGAAGCCGAATACATCCCTGTTCAGTATGTATTTCGGAGTGATGCCGTATGTATCCATTCGAGTATTCGAGAACTGGGGAAATGACATCAGGTCGGCCTGAATATCCTTATTACCATAAAGGAGGTTGATATCGATCTCCCCGAAAGATCCCAGGATGTACTTAACGCCAAGATTGGCGTTTGTGTACCTGTCCGAACCGCTGTCATCAGGGGTCGTGATACTAAGTAATGACGGCGGCGCATTCTGGAATTGCCGCGGGTTTTGCGCTATCTGGTCCTTCGTGAGGTAGCCCGGCAACTGATAATCGGTCTTATTGAACGACAGTCCCAGAGAAATATCCAACAGATCACTCACATTGTACCCTACATTTAAGCCTCCTCCCCGTGATGTAAATCTCGACCGGTCACGGTATCCGTCGTTAAAATTGTTTTCTCCCGATAATGAGTAAGTCCATTTATCAACAGAGCCGGACGCACCAACACGTTCGTCATGGAGACCGTAGCTTCCCGCGATGACGGAGGCAGTGAATCTCGGTTCACCCCCACCCTTTTTGGTGATGATGTTTATGACACCGCCGACGGCTGCGTCGCCATAAAGGACGCTGCTTGCACCGCGGACGACCTCGATGCGGTCAATGTCGTTTAGAGGGATCTGCAACCAATTGATGCCAGACATATCGGGCCTGTTCAGGCGCCTGCCGTCGAGCAGTATCAGGGTCTTTCCAAAAGGGTTATCCCCCCCGAAGCCGCGAAGATCTATGACAGATTGAGAGGAATTGCCGCTGTAACTCCGAAATTGAATGCTCTCCAGTTTATCCAGAACTTCTGGAATGGTAGTTGCCCCTGATTTTTCGATGTCCTTGGCCGTGATGACAGAGACA
>DASRZZ010000172.1:0-3347 GCA_035685925.1 Syntrophales bacterium
AAGTACTTTTTCATACCCATTCTTATATTTTCTTCTATTTTCGTTTTTGCGACAACCAGAGACGTAAATAACAAAGTTGTTACTCTATCTCGTGTAATAAGAGTGAGTCTTTTTCTGCTTGCCGTCTTTATCATCATTTCGGTAATTTCGATGCTTGTGGGGCCCAGTCACTTGGGTATAATACATCTTCTCAAAGGCTTACTTTCAGGCATATACAGTGGAGACCTCAGTCTCATTGCAACGGAAAAAACGATCCTTTTTTCCATTCGTCTGCCCAGAATCATCTTCGCAGGTATTGTCGGCGCTTCCCTCTCGGCAGCCGGCGTCGTATTTCAGGGACTCTTTCGCAACCCCCTTGCGGACCCTTACATCTTGGGAATATCCGGAGGAGCAGCAGTCGGGGCAATCATAGGCATCATTGCGGGAGCAAGTATAGTTCCTTTTGGAATCCCTGGTCTGGCCGTTTCAGGGGCGCTGCTTACAATCGCTCTGGTTTACGGAATCGCCCGAACAAAAAAAGAACTCCACTCCAACACACTTCTCCTCGCAGGCGTTATCGTCAATGCCTTTTTTTCTGCAGTCATTATGTTTCTGATTTCCACCGCAACCAGCAAAGAGCTGCGCAGTGTTATATTCTGGATAATGGGAGATCTGAGTCTCGCCGAATGGAACGAGGTCATTCTGACAGGCTTTTTTCTGATGATCGGTTTTATTGTCATGTACGTCTATTCGAGACACTTGAATCTAATCGTCTCCGGAGAAGAGACGGCCATGCAACTTGGTGTGAATGTGGAACAAACCAAGAAGATCCTCTTGCTCGCCGCCTCACTTGTTACGGGAGTAGCCGTATCTGTCAGCGGCACCATTGGGTTCGTCGGTCTGATTATCCCTCATATGATGAGGATGCTCTTGGGTTCAGACCACAGACTTCTTTTGCCGGCTTCCGCCCTCTTCGGCGGTTCATTTCTTATTGTTGCCGACACCCTCGCCAGAACAGTCACAGCCCCCGCTGAGTTACCGGTTGGCGTAATTACTGCCATGTGTGGGGCTCCCTATTTCATTTACCTCTTACGCAGGAAGGCCGTCTGATATATGTCCATCGTCAAACTTGAACAAATAGGATTCAGGTACAATGAGCACTGGGTTCTAAAGGATGTCTCACTTGAGGCAGAGGAGGGCGAATTTATTGGGATCCTCGGCCCCAACGGCTCCGGCAAAACAACCCTGTTGAATGTTATCGATGGCATTCTCATACCCCAGGAAGGAGAGATATGGATAAACGGTACATCCTGCAAGAAGCTCAAAAGGGAAAATCTGGCCAAGATGATCGCTGTCGTTCCCCAGGAATCCCTGATGATCTTTCCCTTCTCTGTTCAGGAAATCGTTTTAATGGGACGGGCGCCGCATTTGGGCAAATGGAGGTTCGAAGGAGAAACAGACTTCACGATTGCCCACCAGGCCATGGAGATGACAGATACCCTTTCCTTGATGAACCGGAGCATGAATGCCTTAAGCGCTGGTGAGCGCCAAAGGGTCCTCATTGCGCGGGCTCTTGCCCAGCAGCCGCAGATTATGCTGCTTGATGAGCCTACGGCTTTTTTGGATATCAGGCATCAGATTGACTTTTTCGATTTGATAAAGGCGCTGAATAAGAACCAGACCCTCACGGTAATTGGGGTCACACACGATATTAATTTAGCATCACTCTATTGTGACAGGATTATCCTCTTGCGTGACGGTCATATTCACTGCATGGGAAGTCCTGAAGAAGTAATAGCAGAACCACATATCAGGGAAGTTTACGAAACCAACGTAACAGTAGACAGAAATCCGGTGACCGGTCAGCCACGGGTCACCCTTTTGAGTTCACATCCATCAGAGAGAGGAAGCCGGTCCAACTCCGGCGCTGCCCCGCAACTGTGAGCGGAACGAAATCCACATAGTGCCACTGATTTTCCCCGTTAGGAATTTCGGGAAGGCGTGGACGTAGGGGAAAGCCGCAAGCCAGGACACTCATCTGATGGAACAAATAACTACTATCCCGAGGGGGAAAGGAGAAATTCAAATGCACAAATTTTTCAGACCGATCGTCGTTTTTGCTGTTTTCTTTTTAGTCATTGCGTCCGGCGGTATTGCACTCGCGGAGCCGCAGGATACTCCTCAGGAAAAAGAAATCGTCATGGAGGAAGTCGTTGTCACTGCAACACGGGATACGGAAGAGATTCGGAAGGTTCCGGCAAATGTCTCTGTCATCACAGCCAAGGATATTGAAAAATCAGGGGCAACCACCATTGTGGAGGTTCTGGATAAACTGGAGAGCATTCAGTTTCGGAGTTACAGCGGCAATTCTTCTCAATCTGTCATAGACATGCGCGGCTTCGGTGGAGATAATGCCTTTGGCAAGACCCTGATCATGCTCGATGGCAGGCGCCTGAACAGGCCCGATATGTCTTCCATCAATTGGTTGCAATTCCAGCTTAATGATATTGAAAGGATAGAGGTCGTCCGCGGTGCGAGCAGCGTTCTCTATGGTGACGCGGCCATTGGCGGTGTCATAAACATCATCACCAAAAAAGGTGTGGGTAAACCCAAATTCGATGCCTCCGTCATCGCGGGAAGCTACGGTCTCCACGATGAACGGGTTGGTATAACCGGATCTGAGGATAAATGGACCTACGCATTGACCGGAGAAAACAACTTTAACTCGGGCTACCGGGAACGATCGAAATTCACATCACAGGGAGGGGGCTTAAATTTAGGGTACAACGCGAGTGATTTGTTGGATATTTCTCTGGGACTATCCTTCAACAAAACGGATTATCAGTTGCCCGGCTACCTAACGAAGGACCAGATAGCGCAGGACCCGCGGCAATTCCAACATGCGCCACCGTCATTATTCAGTGTCGCAACTCCCGACGATGACGGTTCGGATAGATATACAAACGCCAATCTAGGCGTTAAATATATCCTAGGGTCTTTGGGAGAGATTGATATCAACCTTCTTTATGGCAATAAGGATATTCAATCTAATATGATGTCATTTCCTCAGTTCTCAAATACTCGAATGGATACATATGGCATTACTCCGAAATATATACTGGCGAAGAATATCCTCGGCTTTGGTAACAAGCTGGTTCTCGGTGTCGATTATTATGACGAACCCTACAAGAAGGATTTTTTCAGCACCCGGGAGAGATCCGTAAAGAAAAGCTGGGCGGATTTGACGAAGGACAGCCTTGGATACTATATCCGGGATGAGTTCAGCATCCTGAAAAGCCTGATTCTGAATGCCGGGTATCGGTCGGAACGGGCAACTATAAAGGGATCAAACACAGATGCGTTCACGC
>DASRZZ010000173.1:0-34665 GCA_035685925.1 Syntrophales bacterium
AGGCCTTCAAAATTGCTGAGCATCATGATGTCATGTTACCGATACTCTGTAATCTGGATGGTTTTCAGCTTACCCATGTTGTTGAGAGCATGTTAATGCCGGATCAGGAGGAGGTGGACAAGTTCCTTCCTCCGCGGAAACCATATGCTGCCGTCCATCCGGACAACATCGTTTCCATGGGGACCCTAGGTCTACCGGAGATATATACGGAAGCGCGTATGGCCATGAACGAGGCCCTGATGAACTCGAAGAAGACGATCCTTGAGGTATGGAAAGAATGGGAACAGATGTTCGGCCGGAAATATGAGCCTATCTTTTCATATAAGACAAAGGACGCCGATGTGCTCATGTTAACTCTTGGGTCCATGGGTGAGACTGCCTCGATTGCAGTTGATCAGTTGCGCGAGCAAGGTTTTAAGGCCGGCTTATTGGATATGAAGCTTTTCAGACCTTTCCCGGCAGATGAATTGAGGGCGGCAGTAAAGGGCGCCAAGGTGCTTATCGTGACGGACAGGGCCATTATGTGCGGCGGCGAAATAGCCCCTGTATGTGCGGAGGTGAAATCTGCGCTGTACGACGAGCCGGTTCGTCCTGTCATTGTCAACGAAATCATTGGCCTTGGCGGACGGGATGTGCGTGTAGATGATTTCGTAAAAATGTTTAAGAAGGCAGCTACGGCTGATAAGGTTAAACCCGAAAGGGCATATGAAATTTATGGAGTGAGGTCATCATGAAGGGTATCGTAGAAAACTTTGATCTATATGCACCAAAGCTGGTCGATAAAGAGGAATATTTCAGCTCTGGGCACCGCGCCTGCCAGGGATGCGGAGAAGCACTTGCCATCCGTCTGATGTGCAAGGCTTTGGGTAAGGATACAGTGATTACCAATGCTACGGGCTGTATGGAGGTTATATCAACTCTTTATCCGACGACGGCGTGGAAACTGCCGTGGGTCCACGTGGCATTTCCCAACTCCGCTGCGGTGGGAGCCGGCGTCTCGTCAGCGCTGAAGGTTCTTAGGCGCAAAGGCAAGATTGCGGATAGAGATGTTAAGACTGTTTCCATCGGAGGAGACGGCGGATCTGTCGATATCGGCCTTCAGGCTATTTCCGGAGCCATGGAGAGAGGCCACGATATGATCTATATTTGCTTTGACAACGAGGCCTACATGAATACAGGGATTCAGCGCTCCGGCGGTACACCTTACGGGGCTTCGACAACCACGGCCCCTGCCGGTGCGGCTAGCGTGGGAAACAAAACCTGGAAAAAGAATGTGCCCGCTATTATGGTGGCTCATAATGTTCCCTATGTCGCAACAGCCTGCCACAGCTATCCCTTCGATTTCATGAATAAGGTTAAAAAAGCGAGAAAAGTGAAAGGTCCTGCTTACATCCACTGTCTGGCCGTATGTCCCACGGGATGGCGGTCAAGCTCGGACACATGCATAAAGCTCGGGCGTCTTGCCGTAGAAACAGGTATCTTTCCTCTTTATGAAGTTGAAAACGGAAAGTATAACATCACAATCGATATGCCGAAAAAGCTCCGGCCTGTGGATGATTATCTGAAACTTCAGGGACGGTTCCGGCATCTGTCTCCTGATGAGCGCAAGACGTTCCAGGAATTGGCCACACTTGAATATAATAAGATATTGAATAATGTTAAGTGTTCTAAGTCTTGGACAGACTTAAAGGGTTAAGATGCTAATTATAGAGGACAAGGTGATTGGAATATGAAGAAAGCTGCTGCGAAGAAAGCTGTGAAGAAAGCGACGGCCAAGAAGCCGTCGGTTAAAGACATCATAAAGAAGTATGATGGCGATAAGACGGCAATGATAGCCATCCTTCAGGATGTGCAGGAAGAATTCAGATATCTACCTAAGGATGCACTTTCCTTTATCAGTAAGCAGATGGAGGTGCCGCTCACCAGGATTTATGAGATTGCAACATTTTACAACGCATTCAGTCTCAAGCCCCGGGGCAGGAACCTGATTGAGGTGTGTGCCGGAACGGCATGTCACGTTCAGGGGGCGGCCAATCTGATGGACAGGATGGAGAGAGATCTGAAGATTTGTTGTGGTGAAACGACGAAGGATAAAAAGTTTACCCTCGAAGAGGTCAGATGTCTCGGATGTTGCAGTCTGGCCCCTGTCGCACGGATAAGCGGTAACATTCATCCTAATTTAACGCAGGACCAAATTCCCAAGGTTTTGGCAAATTACAAATAATAGGGGTGGAAAAGTGAGTAAGATCAATACACTTGAAGATTTAAACAAAGCAGCGAAAAGAGGGCTGGAATCTATCATCCCACCAAAGACGAAAATCATGGTCGGAATGGCGACGAGTGGGATTGCCTCGGGGGCCCAGGAGGTCTACAATGCCCTGGAGGCGGAGATACAGAAACGGAAGCTGGATTTTGTCCTCAGCAAAACGGGAGCTATGGGGATGGATTGCATAGAGCCCCTTGTGGATGTCCTGCAGCCGAACAAGCCACGTCTGGCATACAGCAAGATGACCGCCAAGAAAGTACCGGAGGTCATCGACCAGATTGTAAAAGGTGCCATGAACGGCAACAAACCCACTTACAGAATGGATGAGGAAGACTTCATCTGTCTGAATGAAAAGAAGCCTTATTTTAAGGGCACCGTTCCGAAAGATCTGGCGGATGTCCCAAAGATAGGGGATGTCAAATTTTACAAGAAGCAGTTGAAGCTTGCCACCAGAAACTGCGGGATGATCAACTATGAGAGTATAGACGAATACATCGCTAAAGGCGGTTACTTCAGCCTTCTTAAGGCCCTCACTAAGATGAAACCGGATGAGATCATTGAAGAGATCATTGCTTCAGGGTTGAGAGGTCGTGGAGGCGGAGGGTTCCCCGCCGGTATCAAGTGGCAGACCTGCAGACGTGCCCACGGAGACATTAAGTACGTGATCTGCAACGGCGATGAGGGGGATCCCGGGGCGTACATGGATAGAAGCGTTATGGAGGGCGACCCGCACAGCGTCATCGAAGGAATGATCATTGGCGCATACGCCATTGGTTCCAGTCAGGGATTTATCTATGTACGAAACGAGTATCCCCTTGCTGTGGCCAATCTACAAAGGGCAATCAACCAGGCTAGGGAATACGGTTTCCTCGGAAAGAATATTCTCAATACAGGGTTTGATTTTGATCTGAGAATCGGCAAGGGTGCGGGTGCATTTGTCTGCGGTGAATCAACGGCCTTGATGACGTCTCTGGAAGGCAAAGCCGGCGAGCCGAGGGCAAAATACATACATACAGTTGAGCACGGACTTTGGGACAGACCCTCCAATCTGAATAACGTGGAAACATGGGCCAATGTTCCCGCCATTATCAGCAGGGGGGCGAAATGGTTCTCCAGTATCGGGTGCAAGAACAACTCGGGGACAAAGGTCTTTTCCCTCGTCGGGAAGATCAATAATATCGGGTTGGTTGAGGTGCCCATGGGGATACCGCTGAAAGATATTATCTATGAAATCGGCGGCGGGATCCCTGGCGGCAAGAAGTATAAGGCAGTCCAGACCGGTGGTCCATCTGGTGGATGCCTGCCAGATAAGCTGATAGATATTCCTGTTGATTTTGATTCTCTGTGGGAAGCCGGCTCCATGATGGGTTCTGGTGGTATGATTGTCATGGATGAAAGCACCTGTATGGTCGATATCGCGAGGTATTTCATCGATTTCCTCGAATTTGAATCATGCGGCAAGTGTGTTCCCTGCCGTGAAGGGGTTCACAGGATGAATGAAATCCTACAGGACATCTGCGAAGGCAAAGGAAAACAGGGTGATGTGGAGCTTCTCGAGTCCATGTCCCAGGGGATCGTTGACGGTGCCTTGTGCGCCTTGGGTAGCACAGCTGCGAATCCGGTTTTGAGTACCCTCAAGTATTTCCGCGATGAGTATGTCGCGCATATTCGGGACAAAAAATGTCCTGCCGGTGTCTGCAAGGCCTTGATCAGTTTCAAGATCGATGCAAAAAAATGCACGGGATGCGGCGTTTGCGCCAAGAAGTGCCCCACTGTTTGCATAACGGGTCAAAAGAAGAAGCCACATGTGATTGATCAAACAGTATGTATCAGGTGCGGTGTCTGTAGAGAAAGCTGTAAATTTGAAGCAATAAGCATAGAATGAAGGTAGGGGAAATGGTAAACTTTATCATAGATGGTAAGAAGGTTGAGGCTAAGGAAGGTGCAACCGTACTTCAAGTTGCCCGTAATAATGGCATAGTGATTCCAACCCTATGCTGCCATGAGTCCGTTGCGCCGTCAGGAGCATGCCGTCTCTGTGTGGTTGAGGTCAAGAAAGGCAAAAGGACGAGGATCGTGACGTCATGCCTGTACCCCGTTGATGAAGGCATCGTTGTCGAAACGAAAACCGAAAGGGTTCTTAATGTCCGGCGTCTCGTTATGCAGCTTCTCATGGCAAGGTGTCCTGAGTCCGACGTGCTAAAAGACATGGCTAAACAGATGGGCATTGAACCGCAACCCGCCTTTCATCCTGAAACAGACAAAGGGAAGTGCGTGCTATGCAGACTTTGTGTTAAGGCCTGTGAAGATGTTGTGGGCGTGAGTGCCATTGGCTTATCTGGCAGAGGCAAAGACAAGAAAGTTGGTCCCCCATTTGTCGAGGATTCCAAGACCTGTATCGGATGTGGCGCGTGTGCGTATATCTGCCCCACAGAGCATATCCTGATGGAGGCAAAGGACGGTAAGCGGAAGATATGGGGACGTACCTTTAAGATGCAGGCATGCGAGAAATGCGGCAGATATTTTGCCCCGATTGACCAGCTTAAGTATATAAGCCAAAAGACCGGCACGCCATTGACGGAGCTTGCGGTCTGCATGAGCTGTAAATAAGGAATACAGTTGGAAGTGTCTATACAGGCGTAAGCTATTTGGCCCGTTGGCACAGTCAGAAAGCAGTGAAGCCCTGGGGATATTTTTCACCGGGGCTTTTTTTGTTCGCGCGCCGCCCGACGGTATTTGTCAATGCCTGTGGAATCCTGCAGTGGAATGGCAGCGGAAGGGTATTGACAGAGATGATGTGCCATCATATATTTTGTTTATAGAGGTTGGAATCTTTTGCGCATATTGATCACAGGGCTGCGAAGAGGGAAGGACAGATGGGTGAGAAAATAGACAGGATAACTGTCGACATGAATGCGGGCCGCCTGCCCGGGGATTTGGAGAGGTACAAGGCGAAGGCCATGGAGTTGGGTGCCACCCGGGCCACGATCGTAAGCGTAAAGGATATCCCCGTGGATGAGAGAGTTGTGCTGAAATGTCAGATACCGCGGTGTTTTGGATATGGAACCAGTGTGCATTGCCCGCCCCACACCTTGAAACCGGCAGAGCTACGGAACGTACTCAAGGGGTTTCAGTGGGCCGTCTTTTTCACCCTCGATGTTCCGCCGGAGGTTATAGTCAGGGACAAGGCCACGATAAAAGAAAGAGAGGGAGCATATCGGAAGATATTTGAGATAGTGAATGAGATTGAGTCCGCGGCCTTTTACGACGGTCACTACCTGACCTTTGGCTTTGCGGCGGGCTCCTGCCGGCATACGTTCTGCAGCAATCAGGAAAGCTGTCAGGCCCTTGAGGGAAAGAGGTGCAGGATATCACTCCGCTCCCGGCCTTCCATGGAGGCCGTAGGTATTGATGTTTATAGGATGGCCACTGAGATTGGCTGGGACATCTATCCTATAGGCAGCAACGCCAGACCGGAAGAGATATCCAAAGGCACCCTTGCCGGGATCGTCATCATACAGTGAGCAGTATCCTAATGTCTTCGCGTCATTTGATACGAAGCACGGTTTTTTGTCCCTTTTCCCTATTCAGTCAAAATCTTTTGGATTAAGGAGAAAAGGTACGCCCGATGTTTGAGAAAAATGAACCTGCACCACGGTTGACTGTTATCAGAACCTCGAAGGGTGATCAGGGTCAAATATTTGATCTACAAAGGCGCATATTCAGGGTGCATGAATGTTTCTCGCGATCGCAACTGCGATATCTTAGATCTTCACCGAATGTCTCATTCTTTCTTATTCGTGACAATAATTCATTCGTCGGATTCGGCATTGCCTTAAGAAACAAGTTGAGAAATGGCAAATATAAGGGAAGAATCTATTCTATTGGTGTTCTCCCGGCATACAGAAGCATGGGTGCGGGCAAGCTCTTATTGGACGCGATGGAAAAATATCTGATTGAATCTAATGTTTCATTTATCGTTTTAGAGACGCTGAAGGGGAAAGGCGGGGCAGAATCTTTTTTCTCCAAGCACGCTTACAAGGAAGCGAAATTTCTCCCCAATTATTATCCTTACGGCGACGCTGTGCGAATGAGAAAAACTGTCACAACAGGATAATTGGTGTGCAGCGAAATCAAGGTGAGTGAAATCTCACCTGGTGAATCTATCCTTATTGTTCCTGAGAAACGTATCTCCAGACGTCCACATCGTCACCGGATTTTTTCCGGAGTTTTTCCGCCGCTGTCCGCACGATGATCTTCGCTACATCATACGGGTTGGCCCCCTGGTAATCCGTCATTCTCGTCGCCGTCATCCCGGGATTGACGCAATAGACCCTGACCTTGTCGGGAAGTTCCGTGGCGAGGGCTCGGGTAAAACCTCTCACACCCCACTTTGTTGCGCAGTATACAGTGAGATCCGGCAGCACCTCCTTTGCAAGGCCGCTTGCAATATTGATGATCACTGCTTCCTTCTGCCTGTGAAGGAGGGGCAGGAATGATCGCGTGACGTTGATCAGTCCCAGTAAGTTCACACCGACCTGATTTGCCGTGTCTTGGGCCGATTGCCGAACAAGAGGGTTTTCCGCAAGGACGCCGGCAACGTTGATGAGAATATCAAGGCGGGAAAATCTATCCGCAACCGATTTTACGAGACGCCTGATCGAGCTCTCATTGCGGACATCCAGTTGATAGAGGACGGCCTCGCCATGATTAAGACATTCTCTGAGAACCTGTTTTCCGGCTGCCTCGCCTTTGAAATATGTCAATATGAGCCTGCACCTTTCCCGGGCAAGCTGGATGGCAGTCTCTCTCCCGATCCCCGAACTTGAACCGGTGACCAGAATGGTCTTACCTTGGAGATCCATAGATTTTCCTCCCGGATAGAATGCTTTTAACTCCCCACAGCCGTTTCATTCTCTTTTCTTTTTGTCGCACAATATATGCCCCCTTCTTCGATGCCGCCTGCAAAGCAGCTGTTGCACGAGATACATCTTGCCGGTCTCCGGTCGCCCTGCAACCACCGGTTCGCCAAACCGGGCTCCCAGATGAGGGGTCTCGCCAGGGCGATGTAATCCATAGCATAATCGCGTATGGCCCTCTCGACGACTTCGTATGATCTGAATCCACCCACTACGATTACCGGGCAGTTGACTGCCCCCTTGATCCGGCGGGCCATTTCAAGATTATAAGCCTCTCTCTCGGGCTTGGTGATTTTCATACGCACCGGGCTTTTTACTCCGGACGCAGGAGTGCCAGCAGAGACTTCTATGGCATCGATACCCGCTTCCGAAAGTCTCCGGGCTGAGTAGATTGCGTCTTCAATTTCGAGACCTCCTTCGATAAAATCTGCGGCATTAAGCTTGATCAGCACGGGATAATCGTTGCCAACCGCCTCCCTAACCTTTCTAAAAACCTCGAGGAGAAACCGCGCTCGATTTTCGATGCTGCAGCCATATTCGTCGCTACGCCTGTTGGTGAGAGGAGAAAGGAACTGGTTGATCAGAAAGCCGTGAGCTCCGTGCAGTTGCAGCGCATCGAATCCCCACGCCTTTACACGCCGCGCCGCATTCCCGAATGATGCAATAATCTCTTTGATTTGATCCTTTGTGAGTTCCTCCGGTATCTCAGTGTACTGCTCAACCTTGACCGCTGAGGGTGCAAAGGGCTTCCGGCCCGCAGTCTTTGTATTCGTCTGGCCGCCACTATGAACTACCTGCACGGCTATTCTTGCCCCGGCATCGTGTACGGCTTTTGCCATCCGCTTGAATGAATCGGCGAAGGCGTCGGTGTATATGCCCATCTGGCCGGGTAAACTCTTGCCGTCTGTCTGTACATGTGCATAGCTTGTGATAATTAGACCTATACCTCCTCGTGCGAGGGTGCGATATAAGGCGATGAGCTTCTCCGTTGGCCTGCCATCCTGATCGCACATCCCCTCCCATGTAGCGGATCTTATCAGCCTGTTGCGCATTGTCATGCCATTAATTTTCGTTTCTTCAAATATCTCGGCCATTTTTCCTGATAATTCCATCATATCTCCTGCCGTTCATAACCACTGCATATTAAAACTCTTACAACGATATGGTTCTTTGTAAGCTGTCACAACAATCTATTTAATACCCGGAAAAATCGCAGATGTCCGCTAGAAGTCTGTCTAAGATTTGCCGGATATTCTTTCTGCAGCGGTCTGGGCTTCCTCATAAACCGTCCTCAGGGGGATGCCCATTCTTGCGGCGATCTCCCGGCAGTCTTCGTATTCCGGGGACATCATACTTTTTTCCGTGTCTATATGACTAACCTTTACCCTCACGGGTCCAAATGACGTCTCCACAGTGATCAGCTCCCTCGGGAGTTTTCTTCTTTCCAGATGCTGAAATCTGATTCCCAAGGAAGACGTTTCTGAGAAGATTATGGAAATGGTCTCATCCAGTTTACCCGGTGCAATCAAGACACTGAGCAGCGTCCCCGGCCTGTTCTTCTTCATAAATATGGGCGTCATGAAGACGTCGAGGGCGCCTCTTTCCAGGATTCTTTCCATGGCGTAGCCGATAATCTCGGGATTCATGTTGTCAATATTAGTTTCGATGAGGATGATCGCGTCTTCCTCGTATTCCTGCTTTATATCACTCTCACCTATCCAGACCCTGAGCAGGTTCGGAATTTTCAAATCCCTGCTCCCGGCGCCGTAGCCGATGTGTTCAATTCTCATATCCGGGATGGTGCCGAAGCGTTTCACCACATGTTTGAGAATCGCAATGCCCGTCGGCGTGACAAGCTCTTTGTCGATACTGCTGGCATACACGGGTATGCCCTTGATCAACTCGAGAGTGGCGGGTGCGGGAAGGGGCAGTACGCCATGGTCGCATTCAACGAATCCCGTCCCCACGGGAATCCTGGAGGCGTAAATGGTTTCGATGCCCAGCATCTTCATGGCTATAAGGGATCCGACAACGTCAACAATGGAATCCAGCGCGCCGATCTCATGGAAATGAACGTCCGCGGGACTGGTGTTGTGGATCTTCGCTTCGGCGGCAGCGAGTTCGCGAAAGATTGATTCGGCGCTCTGCTTGATGTCATCCGCCAGGTCGCTATTATCCACGATCTTTTCAATATCCGTTAGATGCCTCTTGGCATGGTTTTGATCTTGATCGACAAAGAACCTGGTTCCTGAGAGTCCTCTCCTGGTTGTCTTTTCGGCCTTCAGGGTAAATCCGGAAATCTTTAGTTTTCCCAGTTCTAATTCAAGCCTTTGTAGATCAGCTCCGGCATCAATCAACGCCCCCAGTATCATATCTCCGCTGACACCTGAGAAACAATCGAAATAGGCTATCCTCATTTTTCCTCACCCATATGATTTATAAGGCTTGCAAAGTACCCAGCCCCAAATCCGTTATCAATATTCACGGTGACCGCGCCTGGTGAACAACAGTTCAACATGGACAGCAACGCGGCAAGGCCGTCGAAACTGGCGCCGTAGCCGACACTGGTCGGGACGGAAATCACAGGACTGTCGACGAGTCCACTAATTATGCTTGCCAGGGCCCCTTCCATACCCGCCACTACTATTATGATGTTCGCATTGAACAGCTTCTCTTTGCTGTCGAAAAGTCTGTGCACCCCGGCAACACCGATGTCATAAGCCCTATCGACGGCATTCCCCATGATTTCTGCCGTAACTGCCGCCTCCTCAGCAATCGGCACGTCGGAGGTACCGGCGGTGACCACGAGGATTGTTTTGGCGGATTTCTTTTTTCTTTTTTTTCCAACTAAGACGATTTTGGCCGTATCGTAATAGACTGCATCTTTCCTAACTTTCCGGATCGTTTTGAATGCCGCCTTATCGGCTTTTGTTGCCATGATGATCTTCGTTTCCGGAGAGAGGCTCTCCACAATCCTCCTGATTTGTTCGATGGTTTTTCCCTGGCATAATATCACTTCTGGAAAACCTCTCCGCAAGTCCCTGTGCGTATCGATTTTGGCGTCACCCAAATCCTGGTAGGGAAAGGACCTTAAAGACCTCAATGCGTCATCGATCCCTATTTTTCCGGTTCTAACCTTTTCTAAGAGTCTCTTGATTGTTTCTCTGTCCATCCTTAGCCTCTTCCCTCAAGGGTTCATTCATGCTGCCCATTCTGTATCCCTGAATGTCCAGGGCTACATATGCATATCCCAGGGCCTTGAATTTTTCTACAATCAGGTTTGATATCTTCTCGTCGAGAAATATGGACATGTCTGCACGCAGCACTTCTATTCTGGCCATGTTGCTGTGGTCCCTGACCCTCAATTGACGTATTCCAAAACCTGCCAGGTACTCTTCCGCGCGGCCGACGCGCAACACCTTCTCTTTAGTGATCTTAGTGCCGTACGGGAATCTAGTTGATAGACAGGGGAGCGGCGGCTTGTCCCATGTAGGGAGATTCATCTCCTTCGACAGCTTTTTGATGTCTTCTTTCGTGAAACCTGCCTCCTTAAGGGGGCTCCTGACACCAAACTCCGCAATAGCTCTCATTCCGGGGCGGAAATCCCTCTCATCATCACATGTTGAACCATCTATAATGAAGTTCAAACGGTGGTGCTTTAATAGTCCTGTAAGTTTCTTGAAAAGCTCCTTTTTGCAGTAGTAGCATCTTTCCGGAGGATTGGAGGAGAAGTTGGGATCATTTAACTCATTTGTAAGCACGATAATATGCTGTGCGCCGATTACTGCCGCGTTCTTTTTGGCCTCCTGGAGTTCTTGCAGTGTGTATGTTTCCGAACTTGCGGTGACGGCTATGGCCTTGTCTTCTAAAACGGTCGTGGCAATCTTTAGGAGGAAGGTGCTGTCCATGCCCCCGGAATAGGCGATAAGGACGCTCTTCATACCACCTAATATCTTTTCCAGTGATTCCAGTTTTGATGAAAGCTCTGTCATAAGCCGCAGCCGTAATAATGATTGACTTGGTATACAGTATTTTATCTAACATCTTAAGCGACAATTTGTCAACGCGTTGACATTCCAACGAGCAATTTTTTTGATAGATATGCGCGGATGAAGTCGTTTTATGAAAATGAATCGAGACTGGCCATTGAGGAAATATTATGAAAAAAAACATAGTGTGCCGGCTTGCAGTATCATGCTCCTTTTTGCCGTCGCAAATTCTCCGCCGGCAGTGGGCGGATCACTGCCAGAAATAAAGCTTTCCGTACTAAAAGGGTCAGCAGAAAATAAATATCTTGATCTCCGCTTCTTCGGATTCGGTACTTCAAGATCCCGGAGATCAAGGCCAAATTTGTTATTGTCGACATCTGGAGCCGCTGTCTTTCCCGCATCTACAGTCGGTGTCCGACACGGCAAACAGGAAGCCTTCTTAGAACTCTCACCTTATATTAAGCTTCTCTTGACAAAATCGCCCAATTGTGTTACAAAAAATAGAAAAATAGCACGGGTGCAGTCGATGTCAGATCTAGTAAGATTTGGGGTATCGTTAGAGAAAACTTTACTCAATAAATTCGATACACTGATCAATGAAAAAAAATATACTAATCGCTCGGAAGCTTTGCGCGATTTGATAAGGCAGGAGCTTGTTCAAAAACAGTGGCAGGGGGGGCGCGAAGTAGCTGGCGCCATAACGCTTATCTATGATCACCACAAGAAGGATGTCTTGAGCAAAGTTACAGATATCCAGCATGATTTTCAAAACGTGATTATCTCCACGCAGCATATCCACCTGGACCATCATAACTGTCTGGAGATCGTAGCGGTGAAGGGAAAGGCGCGCGATATTGAAAGATTGTCCGATATGGTGAAAGCAATAAAAGGCGTTCGCCATGGAACCCTGAGCATGTCCAGTTGCGGAAGTGATGTATAAGGGCGCGTATTATTTTTTTGCGGCTGGTAACACGAATTATCATATCGTAGCACCATTCTTCGGAGTGTCCTATGCATATTCCTGATGGCTATCTGAGCCCGCAGACATATATCCCCATGTACGGTGTGGCCTTTGCCCTGTGGGGGGTAGCACTCAAAAAGGTCAGGAGCGAAATGTCTGCGAAGCAAGTCCCCTATCTGGCCATGGCCGCCGCATTCTCTTTCCTCGTCCAGATGTTCAATATTCCCATTCCAGGAGGAACGTCGGGGCATGCGGTCGGTGCGGGCATTATCGCATTGCTCCTGGGCCCTTGGACAGCGGTTATTGCAGTTTCAGTGGTCTTGATTATACAGGCGTTTGTCTTCGGTGACGGTGGTATCACAGCCATAGGAGCCAACTGTTTTAATATGGCCATAGTAATGCCTTTCGTTGCCTACTGGACATTCATTTTGTTTAAAGGTTTCTGGCGGAACAGAACGATGGTCACTTTGGCGGCTTTCCTATCAGGTTATGTCGGCCTCACTGCCGCCGCCGTCTGTGCCGCCTTCATGTTCGGCATTCAGCCTATCATTGCTACCGGTCCCGACGGCATGCCTCTGTATGCACCTTACCCCTTGTCCATTACGATTCCAGCTATGGCTATTGAACACCTGTTCGTTTTCAGTATTGTTGAGGGCGTAATTACTGCTGCGCTTTTAAAGTATTTTATGAAGAATGAATCGGCACTCATTTATGCCATGAAAGAGGCTTCCCGTGAGAAAATTTGAGAAAGAACTCTGGCTGGGAATTTTTGTGTTGGCCGTCTTTACTCCTTTGGGAATTATTCTGCCGGAAAAATTTGGCGTGGAAGGAGCCTGGGGCGAGTGGGGGACAGACGCCCTCGAAAAGCTTCTGGGCTATGTCCCCGGGGGGTTAAAGAAGTCGGCAGATATCTGGGCGGCCCCCATACGGAACTATATCTTCGGCAGACAAGAGGCCGTACTTTCGACAAGAATTTTTTCCTATATTGTGTCCGCTTTCATCGGGATCGCTCTTGCCTGCATCATAACATTATTAATATCGAGGCTGCTATTCAAACGTGAAAAATAAAATTCCAGGCTTTCTCCTCTGTGCACCTGTTCAGGCACATGATGCACAAGGAAGGGCGTCAAGATCTTCATATATCGAAAAAGGGATAAGACTCCTGTCAGAGATGATCACGAGAGGGTATTTAAACGTGAATCAGGAATCAGGGAAAGGGTTTTTCCAGAAGCTCGATCCACGGGTGAAGGTTATCTTCCTCATCTTCTTCGTTGTCACTGTTAGCTTGAAAAGGCATATATTTCCTGAGGCGGTAATTGCCATGCTTGTCTTTCTGATGGTTGCCTCTTCACGGATTAACCTCGTGCAATTCTATAAAAAGATAGTTGGCTTGACCTTTGTTTTTGGGTTTCTTGTCGTCTTTCCCTCGGCCTTTAATATCGTGACACCGGGCGAATTAATTCTGCCCATAATCCATTTGTCAAAGCCTCATGAATTTATGATTTACAATATTCCTAGAGAGATCGGTCTCACAAGACAGGGGATTGATGGAGTGATGATGCTCTGTCTGAGGATGATGAACTCTCTTGCCATTTCTCTCTTAGTCATCTATACGACGCCGTTTCATAGGATTATCAAAGCTCTGCAAGTTTTCCGTGTCCCTCAGGCGCTTGTTTTAATCATCACCCTATCGTACAAGTACATTTTCATTTTTGCGAAGACAATAGAGGGCATGTACTTTGCCAGAAAAAGCAGGCTCGTGGGAATGGCAAGAGGCGACGAAGCCAGAACCTGGGTTGCCGGGAGAATTGTTCATATCTTCAGAAAAGCGATGTCCCGGTACGAGGAAGTATTCAGGGCCATGGCGGCAAGAGGTTTTGCTGAAGAGGTGAGACTGTCCGATATAGGCGCGTTGACTGCGGTAGATATGCTTTCGGGCGGTTTCTTTTTGCTTGCCGGTATTTTTCTTCTGTGGATGTGAGGTTAAGATGGCAGATATTATCCAAATCGATGATGTGAGCTATGCCTATCATGATAATATTCCCGCTCTATCACGGGTGAGTATTAGTATTTCTGAAGGTGAAATATTTGCAGTTATCGGTTCTAACGGGTGCGGTAAATCGACGCTCTTGCACATCATGAATGGCCTGATTTATCCCGCCTCAGGCAGGGTATATTTTCAGGGGAAAAGGGTTTCAGAAGGTTCGCTCCGCGATAGGACATTCCTGAAATTTTTCAGAAGCAGCATGGGCTATGTATTTCAGGATTCCGACGTTCACCTTTTTTGTCCGACCGTCTTCGATGAACTGATGTTTGGTCCGCTCCAGTTGGGTCTTCCCGAGGAGGAGTCTTCCGGGCGAGCCGGGGAGATCATGGCAATGTTAGAGATCTCTCATCTTAAGGACCGGCCTTCCTACATGTTATCGGGGGGCGAAAAAAAAAGGGTGGCCATAGGTTCTATTCTTACAATGAACCCCAGTCTTCTCCTCCTCGATGAGCCTATGAACGGCCTCGATCCGAGGACGAAAAGCTTCCTGATAGAATTGATGATTCTCCTCAATGACGCAGGGAAAACCCTCGTCATTGCCACCCACGACCTGTCTCTAATCAGTGAACTTAGATGCCGCGTCGCCGTCCTTTCCGAGGATCACCGCGTTGAAAAAATCGGGACTACCGAGGAGATTTTACAGGATGAGGATTTGCTATTAAGCGTCAATCTCATCCATGAGCATGTTCATTACCACGGGAATCAAGCCCACATCCATATCCACTCTCATTACCTGTTCCACCGTCACGACGAGAAGTCCGATTGCGTAGACAGTTGATTATGAAATTCCCATTCCTGACAGCACTCTTTTTTGACTTTATTGCGGCTACGAGCGGGGCCTTATCCTGCCTGCCATCCTGGCCCACTGGTAGAGAGCGCCAAGCACCATGGCGGCTTTTTCCGAAGAATAGGTAAAGGCAGGGACACCGTGTGTTTCCAGAAGCGTGGCAGCGCGCTCCACCTCGACATCGCCTGATAGGGAGGCTACAATTGGTTTAGGCGCTTTCACTGACTCCGCCGCCTTCTTCGCTCTAATTACGGTCTCGGCGAAGGCCATGGGTGGCGTAATCAGTGTATGCCAGTATCCGAGGATCAGGGCATCGACGCGGTCGTCTTCAAGGGCCAGCCGGATCGTGGATTCGTACGTTTCCGGAGGCTCGCCACCGGTGATATCTACCGGGTTTCCTGTGGCGCCGAAGGGCGGAATGAACTTTCTGAAGGCCCGATCCAGATCTTTTTCCAATTGCATGAGCTCAAGTTGATGCCTGCTGCACGCATCTGCCAGGAGGACACCCAGACCTCCGGCGCCGGTAACGATCAATACATTTTCCCCTTTGGGGATCGGCATTTTCCCCAAGGTCCTGGCACAATCAAGTAGGTCTTCCAGATTGGAAACCCTGACTATTCCTGCCTTCGCGAATGCGGCGCTGTAGATCCTATCGTCTCCGGCCAGAGCTCCCGTGTGGGAGAAGGCCGCTCTTTCTCCTAACGCTGTAGCACCGGCCTTGAGCGCTATGATCGGCTTCTGCCGACTTATCTTGCCGGCTGACCTTACAAAGGCGGCACCATCTTTTACGTCTTCCACATGCATGGCAATCATCTTCGTGTTCTGATCCTGGCCGAAGAACTCGATCAGGTCATCTTCGTCGATGTCACACTTGTTTCCCACGCCAACAATGGCCGAGACACCCATCCTGTTAGAGCGGCTGTAGCCTATGATGGCCATACCCACACCTCCGCTCTGACATGATAGAGCCGTTGGCCCTTTCTGCATATAGGGTGTGCAGAATGTCGCGCAGAGATTCGCCGCCGTATAATATAATCCGAAGATATTTGGCCCGAGTATTCGTACCCCGCCCTTTGTCGCTGCGGCAACTAGCTCCCTCTGAAGTTCGTTGTTGCCGATCTCGCCAAATCCCGATGAGATCACGATGGCGCCGGCAACTCCCTTTTCCCCCAACGCCGTGACTGCTTCTGCCACATTTTTTGCAGGAATCACGATCACGGCGACATCAACCTTGCCGGGAATTTCGTGGACGCTTTTGTAGCATTTCAATCCCAGTATCTCATCCGCCTTTGGATTTATGGGATAAATCTTTCCCGCGTAGCCACCATCGATGATATTCTTCACTGTTGAGTATCCCAGTTTTGAAGGATCGCCGGACGCCCCGATGATGGCAATTCCCTCAGGCGAAAAAATCCTTTTCATAGCCGTTATGATCTCTTCCGAAGAGTATATGGTGTCGGCGATTTTTTTCGGCTCGCCAAGGGCCATGCGGGCATCAACAACGATGGCGCCTGCTGCAGATGCGATGACAGGATTCAGGTCAACCTCAAGGATCTCCGGGTGGTCGGTGACAAGAGCCGAGAGCCTTTCTATGATGTCGGCTATGGCGTTAATGTCCACGGCCGGTTTGCCGCGGAAATTGCCGAGGAGTTTTCTACCTCTGATCTCGCGGATCATCCGGAGGGAATCTTCCCTCGTCAGGGGAACCAGCCTGAAGACTACGTCCATCGCAGCCTCAACAAGAATACCTCCCAGTCCGAACATGACAGCATGACCAAACTGCCGACTGAAGGTGGCTCCTATGACCAGTTCCACCCCTTCGGGGACCATCTGATAGATCAGCACTCCCTGAATGTCCGCCTTCGGTTTCTCCAGTCTCGCTTTCCGCACGATATCGGTGAATGCGGACCGAACGGCTTCCGCTGAACCAAGATTAACCCTTACGCCTCCCACATCGGACTTGTGCGGGATATCAGGAGATACGATCTTCATCACGACAGGGTACCCTAACTTACCGGCTATCTCCACCGCTGATTCCGGATCGACCGCTACCTGACCAGTTCTGACCGGGATGTCGTAAGCCATGAGCACTTCCTTGCTCTCTACCTCGGTAAGTGCGCCCCGCCCCTTTGCCTGAGACAGAATTCTTGTAACTTCAGTTCCCATTGGTCCTCCTTTCGTAAATCTTCATATATGGCACCCTCGCCCTTTATGTATGGCAAATGAGAGTTTTTCGCCTGCTATCTTATGGGCTCGGTGGGGAAAAAGTCAACTATATTGGAAACAAGAAAGGTGTTCATGGCCACTTTGGACTTGACAGGTGTCAGTATTTCGGCTAAAAATTCCGGCAAAGAGCAAGACTAAAACAATCAAAGGAGGAGAGTTTTTGGCCACACATAAATCCGCGGAAAAAAGAAGCAGGCAGAACGAGAGGAGACGCCTGAGAAACACGTCAGTAAAGTCCAGCATAAAGACACAAATAAAATCCGTTTTAACAGCGGCTGAAACGAAGGATAAGAAGGGCTCGGAAACTGCCGTTGCCGCTGCGATACCTGCTATTGCCAAGGCGGCTTCCAAGGGAGTATTTCATAAAAAGACGGCTTCGCGAAAGATTTCGAGGCTAACCAAAAAGGTAAACGCCATTCGGGCGTAATTCTTCCAATTATTCTTTGAGAACAATCCCTGTCAAAAGCCTGACATCATTAATCGGTATGCCTTCTCAGCTGCATCATTTGACAGCTTGATGAGGGCATTACTCCGGTTTGTATCCCTGGCATTGAGGTCGCTGAAGGTGTAGTCCTGAATTGCTGCAAAATTCTTGTCATTCCAGATGAGCTTGTGGGTGTCCTGTTCTTCAAAGACAAGTTCCATCCCCACTGACAGGCGTTCTCCTGACGCCAGACCCGTCTTCTGGTAAGAGAGAGGAGAGGTTATGATGCTGTTCACACTACCCCTGAAGACTGCATCCGCCTTTTCGCGCCGGTCGACCAGAGTGAACCTACCTCCGATGATAAATTGATCGATAAATGAACTTCTGATGGTATTCTCGAAATTGGCCTCACTTGTCCTATTGGCAAAGTTGTCGATGAATACCGCCCGTATTTTTTTGTCGATGTATTCTCCGCCGGGGCTAAAGCGGTAACCGCATCCTGCGACGAGGAAGACTGACAGGAGAACCGCGATGCCCGTTATTCCATGGAGACGAAACAGCAAACGTCCTACCCAGGAAATCACCTCTATTAGTTTGTCATTGAACAACGATATTAACGAGCTTCTTCGGTACATATATTTCTCTCACTACTTTCTTGCAAGATATGAAACTGACGATCTTCTCATCATTGAGAGCGAGGGCCTTGATCTTCTCACCATCCTCATCCACGGGGACGACCATCCTGCTCCTTACCTTGCCGTTTACCTGAATGACTATGGTAATTTCCTCTTCTGCGGCAACCTCGTGATCATACCCCGGCCAGGGAACGTCAGCTAGACTGCCTTCATGATCCAATGCCTGCCAGAGTTCCGCAGTAATGTGAGGAACGATGGGTGCCAGCAGTATTATTATCGTCTCGATAGTCTCTCTAACTACAGATAGCGCCATTTTATCTTCTTTTGCGGGTCTCTCAATCAGGTATAGGGCGTTAACAACTTCCATGACTGCGCTTATGGCCGTATTGAAATGAAAGCGGTCCTCGATATCTCGGGTCACCTTCCTGATTGTCTGGTGGGTTTTTCGCCTCAGGTTTTTCATTTCGCCTTCGAGTGTCTCACCTCCGCCTGCGGACTTGACAGCCTTGATGTCGTCGAGGTAGTCCATGACAATCCGCCATGCCCTGTTGAGAAAGCGGAATGACCCTTCGACGCCTTGGTCACTCCACTCGAGGTCCTTTTCCGGAGGTGCCGCAAAAAGACAGAACATCCTTGCTGTGTCGGCGCCGTATTGCTTGATCAGGTAATCGGGATCAACAACGTTCTTTAGGGACTTGGACATCTTTTCTGATTTGCCGATAGTGACCACAGTCTCGCATCTCGTACACTTATCGTCCTTTACCTCATCGGGAAAGAGATAACCGTGCTCCTTGCAATGTAACGTCTCCTTACAGACCATACCCTGGGTCAGGAGATTGGTGAAGGGCTCACCGAAGTCAAGAACGCCAAAGTCTCTCAGCATCTTCGTATAAAAACGCGAGTAGAGGAGATGCAGGATTGCATGCTCGATCCCGCCGATATACTGATCTACTGGCATCCAGTAGTGGACTTTCTTACGGTTGAGACCAGGCTTCTCCGCATACTGTGGAGAGCAGAACCGGTCGAAATACCAGGAAGATTCTACGAACGTGTCCATAGTATCGGTTTCCCGTTTTGCCAGACTTCCGCACTGGGGGCATTGTGTTTCCACAAACGCCTTATACTTCCCCAGCGGTGATCCGCCTTCTCCCGTCAATTCCACGTCTCTGGGCAGAACCACGGGCAGGTCAGTTTCCCGTACGGGCACTGTGCCGCACTTATCGCAGTAGATGATGGGGATAGGGGCCCCCCAGTAGCGCTGACGGGAAATGCCCCAGTCCCTTAAACGGTACTGAATGGTCTTTTTGCCTCGGCCCATGGATTCCAGGTATTCGGCGATCGCATCGAGGGCTCTCATATTTTCCATGCCGTTGAATTGTCCCGAATTGATGAGAATGCCTTCATCCACGTACGCTTCCGTCATAGTGTGGACATTAAGGGACTTGTTGGGCGGCTGTATGACCACGATCAACGGCAGATTATACTTCTTCGCGAATTCAAAGTCACGCTGATCATGTGTTGGGACTGCCATGACACAGCCTGTTCCGTACTCTGCAACTATGAAGTTTGCGGCGAAGATGGGCATCTTCTTCTTAGTTACGGGATTAAGACAGTAGGCATCGAGGAATATACCGTCCTTGTCATAGTATTCCGAAGCCCTCATCAATTTGTCCTGCTTTTTTACTTTGTCGACGAATTCTCTGACTTCTTTCTCAACCGGCTTCCCCTTGACCAGTTCCATGACGAGTGGGAGTTCCGCGGCGACAAGCATGAATGTGGCACCGTATATGGTGTCCTGTCGCGTTGTAAAGACTTTAATTACGTCCGTCCCCTCTGCCATGGGGAAGACTATCTCGCATCCGAAACTCTTGCCTATCCAGTTCTTCTGCATAGTGATGACCCGTTCAGGCCATCCGGGAAGTTTGTCACAATATTCGAGGAGCTCTTCAACGTAATCAGTGATGCGGAAAAACCATTGGTCAAGATATTTTTCATCCACCTCTTTGGAGCATCTCCAGCACAGACCGGCCTCCACCTGTTCATTTGCCAGTACCGTCTTGCAGTCTGGGCACCAGTTCACGATGGAACTTCTTTTGTAGGCCAGCCCTTTTTCGTACATCCATAAAAAAAACAGTTGTTCCCAGCGGTAGTATTCCGGTTCGCACGTGGAAAGCTCCCTGTCCCAGTCATAACTGAATCCCATCTCCTTGAGCTGTTTTTTCATATATGCGATGTTTTCGTTCGTCCATGTTGCCGGATGAATCTTGTGATCAATGGCTGCATTCTCCGCAGGCATGCCGAATGAATCCCATCCCATGGGATGCAGGACATTGTATCCGTTCATCCGCTTGTAACGGGCCACTACATCGCCGATGGTATAGTTCCGTACATGGCCCATATGGATCTTCCCGGACGGATACGGAAACATCTCCAGAAGGTAGTATTTCTTCTTATCAGGATCCTCTGTTACCTTGAAAACGCCCCTGTCTTTCCAGATTTGCTGCCATTTTTTTTCAAGTTCCCGGGGCTTGTACTTTTTCTCCATAAATCATCCGGCCTCCAAATATTCAAGGATACCATTTCTTCAACGCCTGTTTTCAAAACTTGAGTATAATATCATCATGAATGAGAACTTACGGTCTATCCGTTTATATTTTGACTTGCCTCTTCTTTATACAATTTCAGGTATACGGCATCGAGGATTCCGTTTATGAAAGAGCCGGAATTCTCAGAGCCATACAATTTGCCTAAATCTATAGCTTCGTTAAGCGTGACCTTGGGGGGTATGTCCGGACAGTATAAGAGCTCATAGACGGCCATGCGAAGGATATTCCTGTCGACCCTCGACATCCGCGCAAGGGACCAGTTATCCGAACAACTGCTTATGAGAATGTCTATTTCCTCTCTCTTATCGCAGGCTCCTTCTATCAAGAGCGTAGAAAATCTTCTGGACTCTTCTGGCGCACCAAAATAATTCCAGAAAATTGCAATAGCCTCTTTGGCATCGATATCTAAAACATCCAGCTCGTAAAGAACTTGTAAGGCAATCTCTCTTGCCTTTCTCCTTTGATGCATTAATTCCTCGGAGTCCGTCGCATCAGACGCCGTTCATGACGGCTCTGCCAATGATGAAAGATGAGACATAACAGTCTTGGAAAAAACTCGCCTTGTCATTTGGATTATTATTCCTGCCCTTGTGCGGACAGACACAGCTGCTTTCTTTTCGAAATGACATCAGGTAATGATTTCAGAAGGTGTAGGGCTACAATTTCCTGAAGAGGTCTACCATTTCAATAGCTGACATGGCGGCGTCCCACCCCTTATTTCCGGCTTTTGCCCCCGCCCTCTCAATGGCCTGTTCAATGGTGTCCGTGGTCAATACGCCGAATGCTACAGGCACCTCCGTGTCAAGGCCGACGCTTGCGATCCCTTTAGTGACCTCGGCACTGATGTATTCAAAATGCGGTGTCGCGCCTCGGATCACTGCACCGAGGCAAATCACAGCGTCAAATTTGGCAGTCTTTGCCAGCTTCTTCGCTGCAGCGGGTAGCTCGAAGGCGCCGGGTACCTTATAGATAAGGATGTCTTTCTCATCCGCGCCTGCCCTGGTAAGCGCGTCGACCGCGCCATCAATCAGCCTTCCTGTGACAAAATCGTTAAACCGGCTGGCGACAATGCCAAACTTCATTCCCTTGGCTGTAAGCTTTCCTTCTATGATTTTCGGCATATTTCCCTCTCCATAATTTAGGCGTAGAACCTGACTTCCAGTTTATGTCCGCGGTATCATAATAAGGAGGATCTATATCTCCAACAAATGGCCCATCTTCTTCTTTTTTGTCTTAAGATATTTAATGTTGTTATCACTTGGTTTTATTTCGATGGGGACCCGCTCGGTAACTGTTAAACCATACCCTTCAAGACCAACAATTTTTTTGGGGTTATTGGTCATGAGTTTCATCTTTTTGACACCGAGGTCCGCAAGTATCTGGGCACCGATACCATAATCCCGCAAGTCCGCCTTGAAACCCAGGGATATATTTGCTTCAACCGTATCCTTTCCTCGTTCCTGCAATTCGTAGGCCTTGATTTTATTAACGAGGCCGATACCTCGACCTTCCTGATGCATGTACACGATAATGCCTTTTCCCACTTCATTCACCATTTCCATTGCCCTATGGAGTTGGTGGCCGCAGTCGCACCTTTCCGATCCGAAGACATCGCCTGTCAGGCATTCCGAATGCACCCTCACCAAGACCTCGTCTTCCGGCCCAATGTCTCCCTTCACAAGAGCGACATGTTTCATATCATCCACATCATTTTCATACACGACAATCTTGAACTGACCACCGAAGAGGGTGGGAATCATCGCCGCCGCGGCCCGCCTGATCAGGGATTCATGCTGCATCCTGTACTGTATAAGGTCGGAGATGGTCGCTATCTTGAGATCATGCTCCTTCGCGAAGATCTCCAGATCAGGCATTCTCGCCATGGTGCCGTCGTCCTTCATGATCTCACATATGACGCCTGCGGGCTTCAGCCTGGCCAAACGTGCGAGATCTACGGAACCTTCTGTCTGTCCCGTTCTTACCAAAACGCCGCCTTTTCTTGCACGTATGGGGAAAACATGCCCCGGGCTGACGATGTCATCAGGCGTAGCATCGTCTGCTACCGCCGTTTTTATCGTCGTCGCCCTGTCTGCCGCGGAAATGCCTGTGGTCACTCCACGCTTGGCTTCTACGGATACCGTAAAGGCCGTGCCGAAGCAGGACCGGTTATCCACCACCATGGGGTGGAGGTTCAATTTATCGGCAAGCTCCTCACTCAAAGACAGACATACAAGTCCTCTGCCGTATCGAGCCATAAAGTTAATGGACTCGGGAGTAACAAATTCTGCCGCCATGCAAAGGTCGCCTTCGTTTTCTCTGTCTTCATCATCAACGAGAATGACCATTTTACCGCTCTTGATATCTACAATAGCCTCTTTTATTGTACTTATACCCATCATTTACACCTTCAATAATTTAGTTCTAAATGCCCTGCAACCTAAGGGAGATATCCATCCCTCTGTATGAAAGAGTATGAGGAGTCTTTTATTTCAAGAATCCATGCTCCGCGAGGAAATTCGTGCTAATCCCTTTTCCGGGATTAAGAAATTTTTCCACATATTTTCCAATTATATCCGTTTCAATGTTAACCAGATCGGCCACTTTTTTGAACCCTAAAGTTGTGCTCTGGGCCGTATGAGGGATTATATTAACATAAAATCTGTTTTTTTCACAACGGTTTACCGTTAGACTTATACCGTCGACAGCGACCGATCCCTTTTCTACGACGTACCGGCTCAATCCCGCATCAATTTCCACACTGAACAGGATTGAGGTGGCCTTACTTACTTTCTCCTGAATCTTTCCTATGCCATCCACGTGACCAAGGACCAGGTGTCCACCTAAGAAACTGTTCAGCCTCAGGGACTTTTCTAGGTTCACCTTATCGCCTGTCTTGAGCGATTTAAGATTTGTCCTGGTGAGGGTTTCCGCGGACACATCCGCGGAGAAGCGCTGGGCTCCCTTCTCCGTAACTGTTAGACAGGCGCCGCTGACAGATATGCTGTCTCCGACATTAATGTCATCCAAATTTACTGACGTATCGACAATGAGAAGGGCATCTTCTCCCTTCCTCGATATCCTGTTGACTGTCCCTAGGCCCTCTATAATCCCTGTGAACATGACGTTTCTATTCCCCGCCGACAACCTTTCCGTCAATCATTTGTGTTCATCTTTTTTCACATTAAGGAGATCCTTTAAGCCCTCCAGAAAATCGCTGACGTCACGAAACTCCCTGTATACCGATGCGAACCGGACATAGGCAACGTCGTCTAAATTCTGTAGTTCTTTCATGACCTGCTCACCAATGACTGATGAGGGGATCTCCTTGTCCTGATACTCCTGACAGTGTCTCTCGATTCTATCCACGATGTTTTCAATGGCATCGGTGCTTATGGGACGTTTTTCACATGCCTTTTTGATGCCGGAGCGTATTTTCGTTCTATCGAATGGTTCTCTGCGTCCATCCTTTTTGACCACCATCGGAAGGACTTCTTCCACGAATTCGTAAGTAGTGAAACGTTTTCCGCAGGCGATGCATTCCCGCCTTCTCCTTATAGCATCTCCATCTTTGCTGATGCGGGAGTCGATGACCTTGTTTTCTGTATTTGCGCAAAAAGGACACTTCATAACTGAGACACCTTTACACCGGCTTCTTTCAATATATCTGCTGCCAGTTTATCCCTGTAGTCTGCCTTTACAACCACCATAACTATGCCCGCGTTGATAATCATCTTCGCGCATATTATACACGGATGATTCGTGCAGTAAAGTGAGGAACCGTTTACACTAACTCCATGGAGTGCCGCCTGAATGATGGCATTCTGCTCTGCGTGAAGTCCGCGGCAGAGTTCATGGCGCTCACCGGAGGGAACACCCAGTTGTTCGCGCAAACAGCCGGCATCCAGACAGTGCTGAAGGCCGGAGGGAGCGCCATTGTAACCTGTGGCGAGCAACCTGCGATCCTTCACAATCACAGCGCCGACACTTCGTCTCAGACATGTGGAACGTTTCGAGACGAGATCGGCAATGTCCATGAAATATTCGTCCCACTCCGGCCTGCGCTTTTTCCGTCGGGGAACTTCCGGCCTTGAACGTCCGGTCTTAGCCATGTCTTGCTACCTATTTGATCAAAGTTTATCTGATTTCCTTAATATCAGGACAGCGTTGACTCCGCCGAAACCGAAAGTGTTCGACATGGCCGTATTGATATTTTTCTTCCGTGCCTTGTGGGGAACATAATTGAGATCACACTCAGGATCTGGGTTATCCAAATTGATAGTCGGTGGAATGATGCCTTCGTAAATAGAGAGCGCCGATATAATTGCCTCCAAAGCTCCTGCAGCTCCGAGGAGATGCCCGGTCATGGATTTTGTAGAGCTGACAAGAAGATTTGAGGCGTGTTCGCCAAAGATCTTCTTAATGGCCTGCGTTTCGTAGAGGTCGTTCGGAGGTGTCGATGTGCCATGTGCATTTATGTAGTCGATGTCGGCGGGCTTCATGCGCGCGTCTTTCAGGGCGGCTGACATGCATCTTGCTGCTCCTTCATGTCCTGGTGGTGGCAGCGCCATATGGTAGGCATCGCTCGTCGAGGCGTAACCGACCACTTCCGCATATATCCTGGCGCCCCTCTTGAGAGCTGAAGCCAATTCCTCCAGGATCAAAATACCGGAACCTTCTGCCATGACAAAGCCGTCCCTCTCTTTGTCAAAGGGACGACTCGCTCGCTCTGGCTCGTCATTTCTTACGGATATAGCCCTCATGGCGTTGAAGCCTGCCACACCCAAAGGTGTGATAGCCGCGTCAGTGCCCCCGGCGATCATAACATCTGCATAACCGCCACAAATGATCCTCATGGCGTCCCCAACGGCATTTGTGCCGGAAGAGCACGCTGTAGTGGGACAACTTATCGGGCCTTTGGCCCCGGATCTGATTGATACATGGCCCGCGGCAAGATTTGCAAGCGTGGCAGGAATGGCGAAGGGAGACACTTTTCTGGGGCCACCGGCAACCAAGGCATCTCTTGTTTTTTCCAGATTATCAAGGCCGCCGATTGCTGATCCGATGATCACGCCCACCCGCTCTGCATTCGTTTCATTAATTAACAGGTTCGCATCCGACACAGCCATCCCGGCGGCTGCCAGGGCATAGACAATAAAGTTATCTAACTTGCGAAGCTCTTTTTTGCCTACGTAATTCAGCGCATCAAAGTTCTTCAGCTCCCCGGCTATCTGTGTCCTGAATCCGGTCACGTCGAATTTTGTTATTCTTCCGATCCCCGATTGTCCCTCGCAGATTGCCTTCCATGTATCCCGGGCAGAATTGCCAAGCGGTGTGACGGCACCGATTCCGGTTATAACTACTCTTCTTTTCAAAGAAGCTTTGCTTCGCGGCATGTTAATTCTAGGTTACCCCTTTTTTCCGGAGGAATTCGATAACGTCTTTTATCGTACGAATTTTTTCCAGCTCTTCATCGGAGATTTGCAATCCGAAATTTTCTTCCATTTCCATGATCAGTTCAACCAAGTCAAGGGAATCGGCTCCCAGGTCATCTATAAAGGATGCCTCGGGCACACATTCTTCTTTCGTGACATCCAGGCGCTGAACTATAATCTCTATGACCCTATCTTCGAGTTTCATCAAAACGTCCTCCTCCACGCATAAACTAATTTGTGACACCGTTCGCACAAATAAAGACCGCACCATTGACGCGGAATCTCAAAGAACTCCACCTGGTACGGATTCTTCGTTGCCGTTCCAGCCCTTAAGAAGTCTTTTCTTGCGGAATTATCTGCCGGCCCTTATAGGTTCCGCAATTCGGGCAGACACGATGGGCAAGCTTAGGTTCACCGCACTGCGGACACGCAGACGCCAGTGACGGCTTGAGAAAATCGTGTGACCTCCTCTTGTTTCTCCTTGTCTTCGAATGTCGTTTTACCGGATTTGGCATTATTCTTTTCCTCTATATTAAATTTACTTATTGTCTATTACTTTGAATTTCTTCAGAACTGCCAGCCTTTCATCGGCGTACTCGGTATGGCAGCCGCAGTTCGCTGTGTTGAGATTCATCCCGCAATGTGGACACAGACCCTTGCAGGTATCCGCGCAGAGAACCTTGATAGGAATCTGCAGCATGACCTGTTCAAATATGAGATTATCGAGATCTATTACATCGTCCTGATAGTACACATATTCCAGATCTTCCACACTGAGTTCGTCTTCTTGCTTTGACCTATTTTTCTCCGGAACAAAGACGTATCTAAAGCTTGTCTCTACGGGCAAAAGGGTGACTTCCAGACACCGGCAACAATTTGAAGCAACGGTAGTCTCCAGGCTCCCATCGATAAAAACGGTCTCACGGATTTTTTTAGCCTGGCAGGAAACTTCAATCCGTTCGATGGAAAAACTTTTTTTTTCCTTCTCTGAGAGGAGATCCTGAAACCAGTCACTATCCTTGTGGAGCGATATTTTTAATCCCTCATCAGGGATGTTGTTGATAATTATCTTCACTGCACTTCTCTAATTATAGTCGTCGGATTCTATTCTTAAAATGTTTACCAGACATATGATGAGCTTTCACCATAAGGCACGAAGTTGATTATAAAATGGCCTGATTGTCAAGTATAATTTTACCCTGCCATTTTACCCCGTATAATTTTACTCTGGAGTAATTTTACTATTGCACAGTTTTACCTTTCGAAATCCGGCTTGACAAGCAAAAGTTGCAGCCCTATAAGAAGGTCATCAAAGCAGTGAATACGGTAAATTATAATGACTGAAAAGGAAAATGTGAGGACCCGTTTTGCCCCGTCCCCGACCGGCTTCTTGCACATCGGTGGGGCGAGAACAGCGCTTTTTTCCTGGCTTTACGCAAGGCACTACAACGGGAAATTCATTCTGCGGATTGAAGATACGGATCAGGTTCGATCGACCGAGCAGTCAACAAAGGCGATTCTCGGCGCCATGACATGGCTGGGGCTTAACTGGGATGAAGGGCCCTTCTTTCAGGCACAACGTGCAGATATGCATAGGAAAATGGTAAGAAGACTCCTTGACGAAGGCAAGGCCTATTGCTGTGTATGCACTCCAGGGGAGTTGGAAGATAAGAGGAAGAAGGCCCTTGCCGAAGGGAGGAAACCGAAATATGACGGCACGTGCCGGGATAAGAACCTTCCCAGGCAGGCCTATGCCGTCGTGCGCTTCAGGTGCCCTGACACTGGCGTAACCGTCGTAAATGACCTGATTAAAGGGATGATTGCATTTAATAACGATGAACTCGATGACCTGGTCATAGAAAGGAGCGATGGCTACCCCACATACAACTTTGCCGTCGTCGTGGACGATGCCCAGATGCGGATAACCCACGTGATAAGGGGAGATGACCATTTGAACAATACACCGAGACAGATCCTTCTCTATGCGGCGCTGGGATACATGATTCCTCAATTCGCGCACGTTTCCATGATCATGGGCTCGGACAAAACCCGGCTCAGCAAACGCCACGGGGCGACATCAGTCATGGCTTACAAGGAAATGGGCTATCTGCCGGAGGCAGTGGTCAATTATCTCGTCAGGCTCGGCTGGTCCTATGGGGATCAGGAGATATTCTCACTAGATGAACTAATCCGTATCTTTACCCTTGAGTCTGTCGGAAAATCCGCCGCTGTATTTAACCCGGAAAAACTTCTCTGGTTGAATCAACACTACATCAAGGAATGCGACTCCAAAAGACTCGCAGATGAGACTATGCCATTCTGGCAGAAGCTGGGTGTTGATACCTCAGACCACGATTTTCTGGAACGTGTCGCTGATGACCTGAGAACGAGATCAAAGACTCTTGCGGAGCTAGCCGATGCAAGCCTCTTTTACTTCACCGATGATATCGTCTATGAGAGGGGGGCGGCTGATAAATATCTGAATAAAGAGATTGTGGATTACCTGGCCGTCATAGCAGAGAGACTTCCCTCGATGCAGGATTTTACGAGGAAGGGTATGGAAAATTTCCTACGCGCCATCGCAGGAGAAAGGGGAGTGAGTCTCAAAGTGATTGCCCAGCCCCTCCGGGTAGCCCTCACTGGAAAAACCGTAAGCCCTGGCGTTGATGAAGTTATGATCACCCTAGGGAAAGAGAAGGTCATTAAGAGAATCAAAAAAGCCATTTGCTACATGAGGGACAGATGAGAATCGCGAAAATCTATATTTTTCTTTCTTGCGTTGCGACCGTTGGACCTCAGGGTACATCTCTCTTTTCGAAGTAGTGCAGACCTTCAGGTCTACTGCGTTACCATAAAATGTAGTGTGTACCTTCAGGTGCGCCATTTGAGCAGAGCTAAAGGGTCTGTTGCCCACAACCTGTTTTAAGATTCAGGCAAAAGGTCTATGAGCCTAGGAACAAAAAACAGCCCATTTTCTACAACGCATTAAATCGGGGCTTGATGCCTTTAAATAATACGCTCTCCTTAACACAGTAATCCCCCTGGTCGTTGCTGATGCAACATTTGTAGGCGATTCTTCCGCCTTCGCCTTCGCCATAAAACCAAGTGTCATCGATTTGCCATGTTTTTAGCCTTTATTGGACACACAAAGGGACACACCCTTTGACGTGTAATATTATTTGTTCGGCACTCTGAAATCGTATATACAAAAGAAATTTTCCCATAATGAGATGCCGACAGAAAAAGTTGCTATTCTGCATTATATATACTATATAATATATCGTATATCTCAATAAGGAGGAAACAATGCAGAAAATTCTTGTTTCAATTCCAGATAATCTGGCAAACAGGATGAAGGCTATAATACCTCCCAGGCAACGTAGTAAAGTATTGGCAAAGTTGCTTGAGGATGAGGTGAAGCGGAGAGAATTCGAGTTATACCAGTGTGCCCTCGAAGTCGAAGACGATCAAGCTCTGAGCGCTGACATGGAGGACTGGAATACGACGATAGGGGATGGGATTGATGCTGAATCGTGGTGATATTTATTGGGTCAATTTAGATCCTTCTGTTGGATCAGAGATCCGGAAAAAACGCCCATGCGTACTGATTGGTGCTACACCAATCAATGAAGCCAGGAGAACGGTCGTTGTTGTGCCACTTTCCTCTGCCGGTAAACCTCGGCCACCTATAACAGTTTTAATAGATTGCCTGGGTAGGCAGGTTGTAGCAGTATGTGACCAAATCAAGGCTATAGACAAAAGCCGATTACTTGAAAAAGCAGGAAGTGTTACCAAAGATGACATGTTCGAGCTTGAGAAAGGATTGCGCCAAACGCTTGCTTTATAAAACTAAGATATCTGTCATTACTTAATGGAGTGCTTTCTGGAAGCAGTTAAATCATATCGATGAAGAAATCCCGCGGATACGAATAAGAGCCATTCTATTGCGAAGTTGCAGCTGTTTCAGACCGCTGGACCAGATGAGCGCTTATCATTTCGGACAATTATTCCAGAATATTCAACCGATGAAAAAAAAACTTAATTACTTCATATAAGGAGAAGTGCATCTCTCTTAGAAAACTGGCTGATTCAATTGATATCTGAGATATTGTGTTTGCATAATAAATGATTCTATCCGACCATGGGGTATGCTTTAAGAATGTCGTCTATCTGTGTAAGAATCTGCTCCGCGGTGTTTGCCGCCTTTGCAAGAGAGGCAGTTACCATTACCCTCAGGTGAAAAGTCTTGACAAACGATTCGTTATGCTGTTAAAAGACGTTTATAATAAAAAATCAAAAAATTTAATGTTTTATTCGGAAGAAGGAATTATAACAAAGCCATTTGAAAAAGTTGCCGTTGTCGGATCCGGTTTTTTAGGTACGCAAATAGCCTGTTGACGGCATATTCCGGATACGAAGTCACCGTCTTTGACACAAAAGCAACAGCCTTTGACGATACGTACAAAAGACTGGTAACGGATTTTAAAAACAAAAAAATCAACCCGGTCATACCCTTGGATAAATGGGATGATTTGAAGAGCTCTATTAAATTTTCCACAAATCCGGCTGTCGCTCTTAAAGACGTTGATCTGGTTGTGGAAGCCGTATTTGAAGATCCGGAAGTTAAAAAGAATGTATTCAAGATAATGGGTGCCAACGCTCCGGCCAAAGCCATTTTCGCCTCCAATAGCTCCTCGATGCCGATTTCCAGAATGGAAGACGCCTGCGGCCGGCCTGAACGCTGCATAAATACCCATTTTTACCTGCCTCTTCAGGGTATGAATATGGTCGATCTCGCCGGTGGTACCAAAACACTTCCGGAAGTCATTGAAAAAGGTGACGCCTGGCTTCGCTCACTCGGTATTGTTCCCCTGAGGGTTAAGAAAAAAATACTTGGTTTTGTCTTTAATAATGTCTGGCGGGCAATTAAAAGACGAACTCTCGTCATGTGGGGCAATGGTTACGCCGATTTTCGCGATATCGATCGCGCCTGGCGTATTTTTACAAAAACTCCTTTTGGTCCTTTCGGCCTGATGGATTCAATAGGCCTCGATGTAGTCTATGATATCGAAATGGTTTATTACAACGACTCTAAGGATCCAAAAGATAAACCGCCTGATGCTTTAATGGAAAAGATAAAGAGAGGAGAGCTAGGTGTGAAAACCGGCAAGGGGTTTTATACCTATCCCAACCCGGAATACCAGGATCCGGATTTTCTCAATCCCAGTCCTAAGAAATGATTTTTTTGGCTTTTCCAGATGAATATAATCCAATGAAAGCCTGAAAATAAATTAAAGGACTCAACTTTCGGGATTAGATTTGATCGAAAACAAAGCTGTTCTTTGACAGATTGATATATTTTTGTCTAGTTCAGTTAGAAAAAGGCAACTACCCGGAAATTGAGAGCCTGAGTAGGGAGTCGGGAAGAGAGAACCGGCTGGATAGGCTGTTATTTGTTAGAAACGCTAATCATGGCGCATTTTCAATTAAAAATTCGTCATGAGCAAAAGGATTGCTAAATATAAACAACAAGGAGGTTACGGATCATGATAAAGGGAAAAAATAAGGACTTACTGTGGGTGATTCAAGGAATTCTTAGCATCTTAATGTTTCTACTGTTCAGCACGGCCAACTGGGGTCTGGCCGTGACTTGTGCGATAATCTTTTTGGCCAACTTTTTCCTGATTGGCGGCGGCTCTAAAGTAGATGCCATGTTCCTCCTCTACCCGTACGGGGCATTTCTCTTGTTTGTTGGTGGCGGCATGTACGTTCTCTTTTACTACTGGCAGCTTTTCTACACAACGGGGCCGCAGGCCCTTTGGGTTGGCAACCATCCGGGTGTTACCATTGCGTGGCTAGGCTTTGGGCTGATTGGTGGGATTCTTATCAGCCAACTTTCCTATACCATCCTTTTTAATAAATACGTGATTAGCGAGAATGAATGGCAAGACTACGTTGCAGAAGCAAAGGAAATCATGCGTAATGATGATGACGTAGATACTGGAAATAAGCGGCCAAAATCCATTGCAAAAACAAATGCGGGGCTGAATGATGAGGAGGTGCAATAATGACGCCGTTAAAGATTGGTGAGATTATTTTCGGGATTCTCTACATGATTTTTGTCTTCTGGTTGGGGATTTCCAGCAAAAAGAAGGCAGAGGAAAGCGGGGAGAAATATTTCGCTTCGTCCAAGTTCTTTGGAGCTATCATGATCGGTGTGGCCACGGCGACTGTGGGCATGAGCGCCTTTGGCTTTGTGGGTGGCGCCGGATTAAATTACGCCACGGGCATGTGGCTGGTTATGGCAAGCATGTTCTTTACCATCAGTTATGGTCTCATGATGTGGACGAACGGAAAGCCCATGCGGATGATGGGTGAAATTGCCAATATTGAAACCTACGCCGATCTGGGATACGAAAGATATAGGGATAACGCCGTTCGCTTTTTTATAGCTTTAAACCTGATTATTTGCGTCTGGGCATACATGGGCACCCAAATAGAGGGTGCGGGGTATATCATGAGCGAGATCTTCGGCATGCCAGTTACACTGGGAGGAATCGTAATCGTTCTCTATACCGTTCTTTACACAGTCCTTGGCGGGATGATCGGCAGCATCAAGGTCGATGCCCTGCAGGGAGTTTTAAAGCTCCTCTGCATCGTGGGTATGGTAATCGGCTTCTTTTATCTCACGCACGGTCCAACCAATGCTATTACGACGATTGCCGCCAGTCCCCATTTCGGACCGCGTCTTGTCGACCCGATGGGTCTGATCGTCCCTCTGGCTATGAGCTGGATATTCGTACTGGGTCTGGGGGTCATGGGTCAACCACAGGTCAGTACTAAATTGTATGGTTTGAACTCTTACAAGGCGCTAAAAACCGCCGGCCTGGTCGGAGGCATCAGCTATGGCTTGATGTGTGTGGTCTACTTTTTCCCGGGAACCTCAGTTTTGTACCTGGTAGCATCAGGTGCAATACCTGCCATCCAAGTCAAAGATACGACTGTATTTGCCTTTATGAACCAATTGCCCCCGGTCCTCTCAGTAATGGTCTATCTAGGATTATTGGCCGCCTCAATGGCTACTACAAGCACCTTCTTGGTCATAGGTTCTTCTCTTTTTACAAGAGACATTCCACGAAGTTTTGGTAAAAATCTTGATCAGAAACAGGAGGTTGTTGTGGGCAGGTGGGCGCTTTTGATTATCTCACTCGGAGCGCTTACGTTCGGGCTCTTTGGTGGACAAATGGTGGCAATTTTAGGCGGCATAGGTCTTGGTACTTTTGTCGCCACTTCGATTCCGGTAATCGTTGGTTACCAGTGGCGAAAAGCTACCAGAGAAGCGGCGCTGATTGCAGAAGTCCTGACTTTAGTACTCAGTATTGGCTTTACGGTAGTATACGAAGGGATCATGAAAGGTAAGCTGATGGCCAAAGTCCCTGGCTACGCCTATATCATCCTGATTTCGATCGTGGTTATGATCTTCGCCTCTTTATTCACAAAAGGCGCAGCCGGCGACTTATTGCCGGCAAAAATGAAAGTGTACTTCAAACACATGGAATAGGAAATTTTGTTTGATAAGAATTTCCTTTTTTGGGGGATTGAGAGAGGAGGATTAGTAAAAAACGGCGCGCCTGTTGGAACGGGAGCCCTTGAGGAGATCATATGCCGCATCTTTCTCGAAGGGCAGCTCATCATTGATGACGATGCCGCTGAAAAAGTTCTTTCCGATAAAGGGCAGAGAGAAGACGGCTTTATCAAAGAGCGAACACTGTATCCATGACGTTTACGCACGCCACGGCGGTGAAGAAGCGTTGCAACATGGAATCGGTCGAAAAACTCGTCAATCTTGTCGAAAATACGAACATTAGCTTGCAATTCATCTTGTCTGAAATGTTTGCGAAAAATCAATGCAGGAATTGGTATTTTTATTTGCGATTGTCAAAATTACCCAACCACCATAATCGCTAACTTAACCTACTGAAGTCCTCAAGGCTCGGTGTAGATTTGATGTGAGCATTACCAATTGAAATGTGGGCTGTGATAGTGTTGCAGAATGATTAGTATTGCACGACTTTCTCACCGCCGTTCGGTTTCGGCGTAATCGTGTGAGAAATTGTCTTAAGTGAGGAATGAGTGGTGAGTTGTAAAATAAATGCCCCCACCCTGAATATGGATGGAGGCATAGAGTTAGTTCTTCAGAAATTTACGTTGTCGATTCCTTTGAGATGCAGGATCTTTCTTGCTTCATCGGGTGTGGCTGGTTCTATTCCAAGCTCACGGGCTATGCGCGCGATCTTGGCGACCTGCTCCGCATTGCTCTTCGCCATTCGGCCTTTATCGAGATAAAGGTTATCCTCAAGACCTACACGGACA
>DASRZZ010000174.1:0-8292 GCA_035685925.1 Syntrophales bacterium
TGGGATAGACGTAGCCGGACGAAAATACAAGGTAGAGCTTTTTATCGAAGACAATGCAGGTAAGCCCGACCAGTCCGCTTCCGTAGCACAGAAGCTGATCACGCACCAGAAGGTCCACGCGATCGTCGGCCCTAATGCCACACGCTACGCCCTTCCCGCCTCGGAAATCGCTGAAAGTTCTAAGGTCGTCATGATAACACCTTGGTCGACAAATCCGAAGACCACACTCGACGCCAAGACGAATGCGCCGAAAAAGTATGTATTTCGCGCCTGCTTTATCGATGCTTTTCAGGGCCGCGTGGTAGCGAAATTCGCGCTGGAGACACTCAAGGCCAAGAAGGCCGCCATCCTGTATGACGTGGCGTCCGAATACAACAAGGGCATCGCAGAGATTTTCAAGGATAGTTTCGAGCAATCCGGCGGCAAGGTCGTAGCCTTCGAGACATATACAACAAACGACAAGGATTTCTCCGGACAGCTTACGAAGATAAAGAAAGCACAGCCAGACATGATATTCCTGCCGAACTACTACAGCGAAATACCGCTCCAGATCCAGCAGGCCAAGAGGCTGGGCGTCAATGTGCCCTTTGTGGGTAGCGATTCGTGGGGATCCCAGGAACTGCACAAGCTCTGCGGGAATGACTGCGAGGGATACTATTTCAGCACCCATTACGCTGCCGACGCGGCGACACCCGTGGCAACGAAGTTCATCGAGGGATTCAAAGCGAAGTATGGAACTTTGCCGGATGACGTCGCTGCTCTGACTTATGACTCATTCGGCCTCCTCTTCCAGGCATTCAAATCCGCAGCTAAGCTCGACAGAGATTCAATCCGGGATGCCCTCGCCAAAATCCCGAAGTACGAGGGCGTAACGGGGAATATGCAGTTTAAAGAAGGCTCCGGCGATCCCATAAAGAGCGCCGTGATCGTGCAGATCAAGGGCGGAAAATTCGTGTATTTCGCAACTGAAAACCCGTGATGATCAAAGACCTTTCCTCTCCACCGAAGGGAGAGCAAGGTATGACGGAATGACCTACGTCCTTCAGCAGCTCCTGAATGCGCTCCAGGTCGGCAGTATCTATGCATTGATTGCCCTGGGCTACACCATGGTGTACGGCATACTCACCATGATCAACTTCGCCCACGGGGATCTCTTCATGGTTGGCGCATTCTTTTGCTTCGTTGCCGCTGTATCCCTTCATCTCCCGTTTGTCCCCGTACTTCTCCTTTCCATGATCGGGGTGGCGTTTTTAGGCGTGGTGATTGAGAGGTTCGCCTATAAGCCGCTCCGTCAGGCGCCGCGCGTCTCGGCTATCATTACGGCCCTTGGTGTCGGTCTTTTTCTGGAAAATTTCACCCTCGCCCTGAACCCGTATCCGAAGCAGATTCCCCAGCTCCTGGAGAATACGACCTGGATGTTCTTCGGTCTATCCGTCTCATCTCTACAAGCATTTGTTATCATTCTGTCCCTGGTCCTCATGTGGATTCTGGATCTGATAGTACGGCGGACCACGGTGGGCATGGCAATGCGTGCGATATCCTGGGACAAGGCGGTCGCTCCTCTTATGGGTGTACCGGTGAACCTGATCATTTCTGCCACCTTTGCCATCGGCACAAGCCTCGGCGGCGCTGCGGGCGTAATGTATGGTCTTGCATATCCGGTAATCGATCCCTATATGGGGATTATGGTTGGATGGAAAGCGTTTATAGCGGCCGTGGTGGGCGGCATAGGCAATATACGTGGCGCCATGATCGGCGGCTACATCCTTGGCGCAGTGGAGATCCTTGTGGTTGCTTTCTTGCCTTCCACATATCGCGACTTCATAGCCTTTGTGCTCTTATTGGTGTTATTGATATTCAGGCCCTACGGCATACTCGGACAACCGCACCCTCAAAAGGTGTAAAATTATATCTCTCCTTTTTATACTTTTATAAAGGTAGACTAAGAGGGATTCCTAAGAAAGCTAATTAAAATCCCCCCAACCCCCTTTAGAAAGAGTGTAAGCAAGAGACGACATGTAGTGCAAGACTTTGGTCCTACCGATAAAAGCAGACCTGAAGGTCTGCACCATACGGTGAATTGCCACCTGAACGGCAACGATAAACTTTTAGAGAATAAGCTATGGACACACCGCCCATAAAACAAATCTTAGAGAAACTGGAGACAAAACGCTGGCTGTTTCCGGTCCTCCTGATCTTCGTCTTTGCACTCTCCCTTGTCATCCAGCAGTTCGAGCTTCTCGATCCCTACATCCAGCTTATCATCATGTACGTCGGCATCAATATCATCCTCACATTGAGCCTCAATCTTATAAACGGCTACATGGGTGAGTTTTCCGTGGGGCATGCGGGATTTATGGCCATAGGTGCGTATGTCGCTTCCTTTCTTACCGTAAAGGTATTTCCCGCATATATGGCAGGATGGCTGTTTCCCGCCGCTGTCATCGCGGGCGGAGCTGCCGCAGGCATTGTTGGCCTGGTTGTCGCATTTCCATCCTTCAAGACACGGGGCGATTATCTTGCTATTGTAACACTCGCCTTTGGCATGATTGTCAAGTCCGTCATTGAAAATATAGATGCCCTGGGCGGGCCGCGGGGCTTTCTCGGCATGGAGAAGCTTTCCACCTTGCCGTGGGTATTCTTCTGGGTTCTTCTGTCCGTCTGGGTGATACGCAATCTCATCTACTCGAATTTCGGCAGGGGTGTCCTTTCAATCCGGGAAGACGAGGTGGCAAGCGACCTCATGAGTGTCAATACAAACCATGTGAAGGTTCTCGCCTTCACAGTCTCTTCTTTCTTCGCCGGCATTGCAGGGGCACTCTTTGCGCACCTCCTCCAGTTCATCAACCCCCGCGCCTTCGATATAATTAAATCAACGGATATCCTGATAATGGTGTACCTCGGAGGTATAGGCTCTATTGCCGGTTCGGTAATCGGGGCCACGGTATATACGGTATTACTGGAAGTCTTGCGTCCGATGGGAATCTGGAGGATGGTCTTCATGCCCCTCGTGCTGGTATTGCTGATGATCTTCCGCCCCAAGGGCATTATGGGTCTCCGGGAATTTCGCTGGTTCGTGCCTGCACGCGACATGCTTGCAAGCAGGCTCTGGCGAGAAAAGAAGGCAGGTACTTGATGGCCGTCTTGAAAGCAGACAATGTTACGCACTACTTTGACGGACTGGCCGCGGTTTCCGGATTTGGACTGAACCTCGAGCCTTATGAGCTCGTGGGCATCATCGGTCCTAACGGCGCAGGTAAAACAACAATCTTCAACCTGATCACCGGCGTCTACAAGGCAACCCAGGGGAGCATATCGTTCGAGGGCAGAGAAATCGTCGGAAGGTCGCCGAGCGTGATCACTGCGCTCGGTATCGCACGCACATTCCAGAACATCCGCCTCTTCAAGGAACTCTCGGTGCTCGATAATGTCCGCATCGCTCATTACGCGAGGGTGAGATACAGCCCCATTGAAGCTCTGCTCCACATGGGCCGCTTCCGGAGGGAAGAGGAAGAGATTATCGGGCACTCCATGGATCTCCTTGCCTGCTTGAAACTTGACGCTTATGCCGATGAGGTATCGAAAAACCTCCCCTACGGTTTGCAGAGAAGACTTGAGATCACCAGGGCATTGGCGACAAGGCCAAAACTCCTTCTGCTCGATGAACCTGCCGCCGGCATGAATCCCAACGAGGTCTCGCAGCTCATGGAATTTATCAAATGGATCAGGAAAGAATTCAACCTGACCATTCTCCTCATCGAGCATCAGATGCGCTTGGTCATGAATATCTGCGAAAGGCTTCTGGTACTTGACTTCGGCGAAACGATTGCCCAGGGGCTCCCGCGAGAGATACAGAATGACCCGCGTGTTCTGGAGGTATATCTAGGCGAGGTGCAATTCTGATGTACATCAATGGAAGGATACTTTCAATTGAGAATCTCACCGTCGCCTACGGGAGTATAATGGCCGTGGATAATATCTCCTTAGAGGTTAACGAGGGCGAGATCGTTACCTTGATAGGCGCTAACGGTGCAGGCAAGTCATCCACCCTCCGCGCCATATCTGGCGTAGTGCCTTACAGCGGCATGATAAGATACAGGCAAGAGGATTTGCGCTGCGTAGCCGCCCACCGGATAGTCGCCATGGGCATCGCGCAGGTGCCAGAAGGACGCGGCATCTTCGGAAACCTGACGGTTATGGAAAACCTAAAGCTTGCAACGTGGCAGAGAAAAGACAAGAGAGAGATTGCAAAGGATTATGAAAGGATCTTCGGCATCTTTCCACAGCTGGAGAAGAGAAGGCATCAGCAGGGCGGCACGCTTTCAGGCGGTGAACAGCAGATGCTGGCCGTAGCACGGGCTCTAATGAGCAGGAGCACCATGATGCTTCTGGACGAACCCTCCATGGGGCTCGCGCCCGTGCTGGTGCGCGACATCTTCCAAGTACTCTGCGATATCAACACAGCGGGCACCACGATCCTCCTTGTGGAACAGAACGCCCACATGGCACTTTCCATTGCGTCCCGCGCCTATGTGCTGGAAACGGGAAGAATAATCCTTTCCGGGCCGGGCAAGCAACTACTTGGCGACCCTCGCGTCCGTGAAGCCTACCTCGGTATTGACACATAACTCGTCAATCTGAATTATTTTTCCCTGAAATGTTGTTTCCCTAATTCTGCCCTTCTATATACGATTTCAAATTGTAATAAGCGAAAAGCAGGCCCCCTGCATAAGATATACTTCTGCTCTTAGAAACATCACAAAACGGCAGAATTCCAACTTCAATGTGATACAAATTCTGGGGAAAGGTCAATTTCGTACAGAATTAAATTTATGCCGTGATTCTCATCGCTGCCTGATACTCGGGAACCGGCATCAATCGCCATGCCTCCTGTCCCTTCAACTCCAGCACACAGTTGTGGTAATCCAGGATACTGCTGCGATGGCCGACGCTGATATAGTGGATATCCAGTTCTTTTAATTTCCGGTAGAGATTCTCCTCGTTTTCCAGATCGAGGGCGCTTGTTGCTTCATCCAGGACAGCAAATCCGGGCTTGTTTATCAATAGCCGTGCAAATGCCAATCTCTGCTGTTCGCCGAGAGAAAGGACATCTGCCCAGTCCAGTTCCACATCGAATCCACCTACCCGCCCAGGCAGATCCTCAAGCCTGACCATGTTAAGAACGCGTCCTAATTCCTCTTCTGAGACCTGCCGCTCTAGCCGGGGATACAGTAACTGATTCCGTAAAGATCCAAGCAGCATGTAAGGTCTTTGCGGGAGGAAGAAGATATCCGCCAGAGGAGGCCGCTCAATCTCTCCTGCACCCTGTGTCCACAAACCGGCGATCGCCCTGAGAAGGGAGCTTTTTCCCACTCCGCTTTGGCCCACAACGACCATGTTCTCCCCGGCCTTTAAATCCACGGTCAAATCATTGAGAAGGGTGCGATTCCTGTTTGGCGTGAGGAGGGTAAGGTTATGCAGGGCGAATCGGTCGGCTTCATGAGATTTGATGCCGGGGACTGGTGCTAACTCCGGTGTTATTATGTCGGCAAAGGCAGACAAACGCTGCACACCAGCAGCAAAATTAGTAATCTGTTCAATTTGGGAAACAATAAGCGAAAGAGCTGCGTATACCTGGGTGAAGGCGAAATTGGCCTGCACCATATCGCCGTATTCGATTTCGCCTCTGAAGTACTGGGGAAACAGCACGAGAAACGGCAGGACCACCGGGAGGTAGCTATATGCCGTTGTGAAAAATGACAGATTTCGCTGCCAGCCGATGAGGAGGTTGAAGTTTCTCAATACATTTCGGAAACGTTCTCCGATGTGGGCAACCTCTGGTTTCTCGCCCTGATAAAAAGCAATCGACTCAGCATTGTCCCGCACATGCACAAGGGAGTAACGGAAATCCGCCTCATACCGCAGTTGACTGAAGTTAAGACGGACAAGACGCCGTCCTATCAGGACAGTAAGGAGAGTGCCCACTAATGAGTAGCCAAGGACCACACCGACTAGAAGGACTGACTTCGACCAGAGAATCCCGCTAAAAGAAGCAAGATCCATTAGGGAGCCAAGCAGAATCAGGAGAAATGAGAGAGAAACCCTGGTGAACGAACGAATGTCTTCCATGATACGCTGATCAGGGTTGTCTATTTTTGAGCCTATCTCTATCTCATAATAGTTGCGGTTTTTAAAATAGTTACTGAGAAACCCTCCAGTCATCCATTCCCGCCAGCGCATTCCCAGATAATTCTGTACGTAGCTGTAGAACGCGACAATTGGAATTCCCAAGAGGAAACCACAGAAATACACGGCAACGTATAGATACGCCATATCCTGATTTTTCTTCACGAGCGCATTGGTGAAGTAGTTGGCGATATAGCTGAAGGCAACATTGATTCCTGTTACTGAAAAAGAAAGGAGTAAAACAATGGCGAGGAGGGTCCAGGCCCGCTTGCGTGAGTGCAGATGCGGGGCAAAGAGCATGAAGCAGGCGGCAGGAATGATCAGAGTTCCGGCTACGATCATCCATGCGTTGGTATGGAAGATATTCTGAATCAGAGATAACAGTCCGGAAGCTACGCTGGCCGTCACGGAAGGTACAAAGAGGTTGCATACCAGGGTAATTCCCGTAACAGTTATGAAGAGTACACCGAAGAGAAAAATAAGCAGCATCACCAAAAGCAGGAGCGTTGACCAGCTTCCACCGCGGATCGTGGGGAAAAAATAAGGCTGGGCAATCGTGACAAACTGATTCCACAGGGAACGCTTAATCTCGTTCATTACAGGGTTTTCCTTTCCGATGGTTGATTTTGACTGAATAAAGTCGAGTCCGCATCCCATCGTCTTGAACGACGATTAAGAGCGAAATGACTTATAAGAAATTACCACACATTTTGTCAGCAAGGAAAAATGATGTCAAGGGAAGTCAGCTCACGGCGAAAATTCGCAATCGAAAACTATAAGCGTCAAAACCAGGGCCATAAAATAGGACAGGGGATGTCTGACAAGAAAAAACCTCGTTTTTTACTTTGCTACTTATACACAGCTTCTCGAAACATTCACACCATCAAATTCAAAAAGCCCAGTTTGATATTTAAAGCCAGGGAAGATGTAACATAGCAATAATGAAAATTGAAATTCTTCAACTGATAGGAGGAGCGAGGTGGGCGCGAGGTTTAACCGTTGTAATAGACAGTTTCAGGGCATTTACCGTGACCTGTTATTTAGCCGACCAGTGCGCTAAAGAAATTATTCTCGGTGGAAATATTTAAATAGCCTATAAGCTAAAATAAGAGCATCCTGAAATCATCCTGGTCGGCGAGCGTGAAGAACACATGCCGGGCGGATTTAATTATGGAAATAGCCCAACTTATAAGTAAAACAAACCAATTTAAATCAAATACAGTTCAGGATAAGTCGTTAATTTTTTCAAAGCACCCGATAAATAAAAAGACCCGTATGCAAGAGCGGGTCTTTGATAGCAATAGGTCGCTTTTTTATTGCCCATGTTTTTCATTGTAGATTTGTTTGCTGATGGCATTTTCCTGCTGATTTAATGTCTTCTGTTCCTGTTTGGTAATATGCCCACCATTTTGCGAGGCCATATCCCGCTCTTCCTGCCGGACTTGACGGTCTTCCTTGTGTAATTTGGTCGCTTGTTGCTTCGTTAGTTCCCCCTGTTTTACGCCTTGGTTAATTCGGCGATTTTGATTTTTCAATCGCTTATTGGCTTGGGCACGGCGCGGATGATCTTTTTGCCACTGAGTCTCAGCCTGAGCAGCAGGAAAGCTTGCCATGGAAAAGAGAGCAACGAGTATAGTGACACCTATGATTTTCATATAACGTTTCATAAATCATTTCTCCTTTTTATTTTTTATTTTAATTGTATATCTCAAAATAACCCACGGCTCAGAACTCTTTCGGTTACCTCCTTTTGTCCCTGATGTAGTGGTAAAAGCAACTAATATGCCATATGATATGTTACCGAAATAGCTTTCTAAAACGATAGCTTAGATTATTAAGAAATCACATCTCAGTCTTGTGTGGGGAATTATTAACCACCCGGGTGAGGATTTGGGACTCATTAAAATGAAAAGCTTCTAAACTTCATGACACAGTTATTATGGAACAAAAGTCTGTCCATTAATTAACATGCTAATCGTCATGGCAGCTTTCAAAATAAGCTTTTGACCGTCAGCTTCGCTTATCCTTTTCTTCTCTATGTCTTCCCGTACCCTCTTGGTGAAGGTGTTCAACTTTCTCACTATTGGCATTGTCTCATTTTCTTGA
>DASRZZ010000175.1:0-5377 GCA_035685925.1 Syntrophales bacterium
AAAGCTCCACCGGATGAAGCCAAGTTCCTTATGATCGACCCCAAAAGGCTTGAACTTTCTGCATACGAAGGGATACCCCATCTCCTCCATCCCGTCGTAGTTGATCCCAAAAAGGCATCTCAGGTTCTTAAATGGGCTGTCGAGGAAATGGAAAAGCGCTACAAAACAATTGTCGAATTGGGGGTTAAAAACATCGAGGCATATAACCGGCTTATCGAAAAAAAGCCTAAAGAAAAACCGATTCAGCCTAATGGTATTGATGGGAAACAGGAATCTGATAAGGAAATGCCGGTTAAGCTGCCCTTCATCATAATAATCATCGATGAACTTGCAGACCTGATGATGGTCGCACAGAGAAACGTGGAAGAATCCCTTGCCCGCCTCGCTCAGATGGCGAGGGCAGCCGGTATTCATCTGATATTAGCCACGCAGAGGCCATCCGTCGACGTCATCACAGGGGTTATAAAGGCCAACTTCCCCACACGCATTTCCTTCCAGGTCTCATCGAAGGTAGACTCACGAACGATACTTGATCAGTTAGGCGCTGAAAATCTCTTAGGCTTTGGAGACATGCTCTATATGCCCCCTGGCACATCGAAACTGGTCCGTATACATGGGCCTTATGTATCTGAAAAAGAGATAGAGAGAATTGTAGACTTCGTGAAAAAGCAGGCCATACCATCCTATGATGAATCGATATCGGATTATCATCCGGATTCAACGGAGGGCGAAAAACAAGAGGAAGACTTCGACGAGAAATACGACGAGGCTGTGGAATTGGTAACCGAATTGGGGCAGGCATCTATCTCCCTGGTACAGAGATATCTGAAAGTCGGTTACAACCGCGCTGCCCGCATGATAGAGCGCATGGAATCAGAAGGAATCGTCGGCCCCTCCGATGGCGTCAAGCCGAGAAAAGTCCTGGCCAGGAAGATCCACCGTTGAAGCACAGAAAGATACACATCGTAAGCCTCGGTTGTCCGAAAAATCTGGTTGACTCCGAGGTCATGGCCGCGCTTTTATCAAAGGGCGGTTACCGCATCATACCTGAGGCAGAGAGGGCAGAGATCATCGTAGTCAATACCTGCGCTTTCATTGGGCCCGCTAAGGAAGAGTCGATCGATGAAATCCTCAGGATGGCCGAATGGAAAAAAGGAGGCAGAGGACCCTGCACCCATCTTGTTGTAACAGGTTGCCTTCCCCAGCGGTACGGAAAGATTTTGGAAAGGGAGTTGCCGGAAGTTGACCTTTTTCTAGGAGTCGGACAAGTACCTAATATAGTGCAGCACATAAAGGGTTTATTTCACGCGAAACCCACAGGCCGACATTCTGTAATCAGCAGACCATCATTCCTGATGGATGCAAGCTATCTCCGCCTTGCTGCGACTCCTTTTTACACTTCCTACCTCAAGATCGCCGAAGGGTGTTCCAACCGTTGTTCCTACTGTGTGATCCCGGCGATCCGGGGAAAGGCCAGGAGCAGGGAGATTGATGATATACTGACCGAGGCTGAAACCCTTGTCAGGGGCGGGGTGAAGGAGATCATCATAACCGCCCAGGACTCAACGGCCTACGGGCGTGACCTGAAAGGAAAACCGTCCCTCAGTCTTCTACTTGAGAAGCTTGCATCCATAAAAGGACTGCATTGGATAAGACTCCTTTATGCCCATCCCGCCGGACTCACTGATGAGATTCTTAAAACAATAGCCGATGAAGAAAATATATGCAACTATATCGATATCCCAATCCAGCACATCGACGATGAAATATTAGTGGCCATGAAAAGAAGAGGCGGCAGTGACCTGATTAGAACAGCTGTCAAAAAAGCGAGAGAAATAATTCCAGATGTGGTCCTCAGGACATCCATCATCGTCGGGTTTCCCGGGGAGACACGGACAAAGTTCGACAGACTTCTTTCTTTTGCGAAAGAGGCGCGATTTGATCACCTGGGTGTCTTTATCTATTCCAGAGAGGAGGGTACAAAAGCCGCGTCCCATCCCTCCCGTATATCGGAGAAGGAGAAAGAGAAGCGGAGGCAGCTTCTCATGGAAGAGCAGGCTGTCATCTCCTATGACATCAACCAGTTTCTGATTGGTTCGATCCAGGAAGTCATGATTGAAGGGAATAATGATATTCCTGATTTTCCCTATACCGGGCGCAGCCGGAGACAGGCCCCGGAAATCGACGGGATCACCTATGTGAGAGGGAAGAACCTCAACATCGGGGATATCATGATCTGCAAAATCACCAATGCCAGTGACTACGACCTCTTTGCAGAGGTGGTGTAATTTTAATTTACCTTCTGATTCCATCATTCGTTTGTTTTCGAGATTCATATCGATTTCCACATTTCTGTCAATTTATCGCGCAGAATAGGACATAGTTTATTCCTCGGGGAGGCAAGAAAATATGGGTCATCCGTGAAAATCCCACCTCATCTTTTTCGCTTCGGGAAAATGAGGGAAGCAGACCACGTAAATCAGATAATGCCTGATTGTGTAGAAAAGAAATTTCTTTGAAGATAAAAAAAAAGATTTGAAGGAGGATGTCATGAAGAGATTGATAATTATTTTCGTGGTGTCAGTTTGCCTCGCCTTTGCCTTCGGATGTGCATCGACTTATTATGTGGTGCATACCAAAGACGGGAAGGAACTCATCACCCGTGAAGAACCCGAATTTAACAAGAAGTCTCAGTCCTACGAATTCACGGATGTCAAAGGAAATAAGTGGATACTTAACAGGGAAGACATCAAGGACGTGGAGCGGAAGGAAAAGGGCAGCTGAGCCTCTCTTATTTTACCTTGATGACCAGCGACGTGATGAGGTTGTACGGGGGCTGGAACCATTGAACAGTAACAGATCTTGTGAAGTGGATCAATGTCTGGCCATGAGGTGTTGAACGCCCTTTTCCAGGCCGTCCAGGGTCAATTCGAACATCGGGAATACCTGCCGGATAATGCCGATCGTATAGGTGTGGCGCCATTCCTCCTCGGACTGGGGGTTGAGCCAGGCGGCATGGCGAAAGGTATGGGCGAGGAATTTCAAACGCTCAAGACCGGTTCCCACTTCTATCTCATCGATGTATATCGAGCCGTTGCTATGGATCAGCTCATAGGGGGCCATGCTCGCGTCTCCCACCATGATCAGCCTTGTTTCCGGATCCTTGCGTATAAAATCTTCAATCGGCTCCGGTTTGAAGCGCCGCTCGGGGTCCTGCCAGACTCGGCTGTAAACAGTGTTATGGAAGTAGTATATCTTAAGGTCTTTGAACTGGCTGCGGGCGTAGTGAAACAGGGTCTGCACTATATCCACATATGGGTCCATGGACCACCCGCCGTTATCGATCATGAGAATGATCTTAAGACGATCCGCCAAGTGGCGGTCAAAGACAATTTCGATTTCTCCGGCGTTCCTCATTGTCTCATAAATGGTCTTGTCCACGTTGACCACGTCTTTCGGCCCCGAGGGCACCATCCGGCGCAGGCGTTTCAGTGCCTCACTCATCTGAACCTCCGTCAGGGGTCCTTGCTGGGAATAATCCTTATAACGCCTCTCCATAGCGATCTTGACGGCTGATTTATTTCGGGATTGCCCGCCTACGCGCATCCCGCCGGGACGGTAACCCGAATGACCGACCGGTGAGGTGCCGCTGGTGCCAATCCAGCGGTTACCGCCGTGGTGTGCTTCCGTCTGTTCCTTTAGCCTTTCCAGAAAATACTGGATCAACTCCTCAGGCGACATCTTTTTCAGTTTTGACTCATCCAGGCCGAGGGCCTCGGCGATTTGAGCCGGGTTCTTTAGCCATTCCTCCAGGAGCGCTTTCGCGATCGCGGTCAGTTCAATCTTATCTGGTGCCTCCAATGAAACTCCCTTGAAAAAATGAGCGAAGACCTGATCATACGAATCGAAATAGCGCTCGCTCTTGACGAGGATAGCTCTAGCAGCAGTGTAAAAATCATCTAGGGTTTTTATTACGCCAAGGCTCAACGCTTTTTGCAGCCGCAAAAAAGATGTGGGTGACACGGGAATCCCCTGTTCACGTAATGTATAGAAAAATTCGACAAACAATTCTGATTCCTCTCATCGCATTCGCGTTACCTGCTGGATGGCTGCCGCCAAATCGCCGCTCTTCTTGAAGAGAACACCCATGAAAGGCAGATTCCCCCGGGAAAGAGATTTTGCCTGAAAATCAGGGTCCGCTTTCAGGGCTCGAATCCAATTGATCAACTCACGTGTTGCCGGCTTCTTTTCTATCCCCTTTAGATCCCGCAGGCGATAGAATGCCTCGATGCAGGCCTCGGACAGATCTTTGCTTAGATTGGGGAAATGAACATCCACGATGAGGCGCATCATCCCGGCATCAGGAAAGGCAATGTGGTGGAAGTTACAGCGGCCCAGGAAAGGATCGGAAAGATCCTTCTTGGCATTGGACGTAATGACTATCACGGGCCGATGGCGAGCTGAAATGGTCTTGTCAATCTCTATGATATCGAACTGCATCTGGTCGAGAACGTCGAGCATGTCATCCTGAAAATCGCTGTCCGCCTTGTCAATCTCATCGATTAAGAGCACCGTCCGCACATCTGATATAAAGGCCTGCCCAATTTTTCCCATCCGGATGTATTCTTCGATGTTGCTCACGTCACGCTTGGAATCCCCGAAGCGGCTGTCATTAAGGCGCGTCAAGGTATCGTATTGATAAAGGGCGTCCACCAGCTTCATGCTGGACTTGACGTTCAGTACGATCAGGGGCATCTTCAAACTTTCGGAAATGGCGTGAGCGAGCATCGTCTTCCCTGTGCCCGGTTCACCCTTGAGTAGAAGGGGCATCTCCAGTGCCATGGAAACATTCACAATCCTCGCCAATTCATCATCGAGAACATATTTGGATCCCCCCCGAAAAGAATGCTTATCTTGACTCATAGAAAACTCCTTTTAAAAAATAACATTGGACCGCGATATTTTCTTGATCATGAATTTGTATTCTACGTATTGATAAATTACCAGCATTTTTTTGAATCCATTATGTGGCAGGAATCTCCTTGTTTCATTCCTTAGGCCGTATGCCCGTTAAATTTCCTTCTTGCGGGACAAGACTCGCCCAATATTATCCTTCGAGATTCGAAACATCTCTGATGCATATTGCCTTTTTGCTCCATCACATTTATCAGCCATTTCCTGATTCATAAATAAGATATTTGACCATCGCTCTTGCGAATTTTACCTATGGACAAATAATCCTGACAGATGCAAAAATTTCTTGCAAATTTCAAATATGACATCTCAGATGACTAGCCCAAAAGTTAGGCAATCACCGTGGAAAACTGAGGAGGGCGGCAAATATAGACGTCATCACCTATATGCAATGGAAAAAGCC
>DASRZZ010000176.1:0-3762 GCA_035685925.1 Syntrophales bacterium
CCGTGGTCAGCAGCAGCCCATACTTACCGTCCCAGCCAATATTATCGAGGTGATTGTCGATATCAAACTGAGAATCGAATCCTCCCTCAATGCTCAATTGCCATCCAAGATCACTGTTGTCATGCGGATGTATCCGTATAAGGCCAAATTCCCCGCCTGCTTTCAAGTCGAAACGGTTGTTGCCCGAATCAGGGATCTGAGTTCTCATGTAATTACGCAGCTCGAAACCGAAATCTAGACGTTCCGGGTCAGCGGCGTAAGGGGCATAGAGATCTCCGGGTGGGAGTAGCAGTATAGTAGATCCAGATTGGGTATCCCCCGAAGACACATCCCCCCTTTTGGCATCTCCCTGAACAGACAGGAATCCTTCGGTTGTTCCTTCTTGCCCGTAGACGTTTCCTGATAAAAGGGGGGCAATGCAGAGAGCCGTCAAAACGAGGTATCTGTTAAAGGGAACCACGTTTTCAAAGAAAGAGCCGAAAATTGAGCTTCTCCTTTCAGTAATATGCTAAGCTGCACACGATAAAAAGGTGTGATTATAGAGTCTTAGTTATGATTCCTTGTCATCTCTGTATCTCCAGACGTGAACTTTTACAGATTGCTTCCATTCATTTGTATTCATATTTTACTTTGAATTTCCAGTTGAAACATATACGCTAGTTCAAGACGTAATGGGTACCCAGAAAACAATTTCGGTCTTTATCGAGGAAACGGCCATTGCGTGTCCCACTAAGTTTCATGCATATGTGGAGGCACAGATGGTAAATATCAGGTTAATAAATGGGCAATGATTTTGCTTATGATAATGGCTACCGCTGCCACAACGAGATGCTTAATAACTTCTGGAAGAATCCTGACGTTTCTTTCGCGTGCAAGAAAATAAGTTAACACACCTAACAACAGATTGCCCCAGACAATCGATCCTGGAACAATCACTTTAGGCGGGAATACAACGACTATTAACACGAAGCTGAGGGAAACCAACAACCGTGTGGTAAAGTTCGACAATGTTCCGATGAACGCCTCTCGTTCATCAAGTCGCTCAGACTCTTGGTAGATATGGATACTCAATGAATCGGTGATGTTGTCCGCAAGCGCGACAACCAATAGAGCGGTAATGAGCGTGGATTTGCCCGTCCCAACTGCGTTGAGGCCAGTGATCAGGGCCATGCTAGTTACAATCGCAGCCGTGCCCCCATAACTGATGCGGCTAATTTTCTTAATTGTCATAGCTGCGTGCAAGAATTGGAGTCTTCACTGTTTTCTCGCCGGTTTCCATATTCAGCTGAGTAGACGTTAATAAAATTTCAAATGCAATGTTGATGCTTCAAAGAAGTGCAACATCCACAAATTCGGCAAGGATAATCTATTTTGGCACGAATATATTCCTAATATAAGAAGATGTCAAACGATAGCAGCGGACTTGTCAATTGGATAGATTCTAACGAATGCAGGTTGAAATCTTATCAGTTGATAAGAATGGAAACTTCACCAGATTAAGGAAGAAAAGCGCTCTGCAAGCTTTGACAGGCATTCATCAATCCTTTCCTAATCATTGCGATCCAGAGCCCAATGGGGCAGATCAGAGCTTTGGGATCCTTATGTGACTGATCATGAGTGAGCCGGAAACCGCGTAAAGCAATACTATCGGATGAAGCGTGAAACCCGCAAACACGACCTGTCCGAACCAGAGGGACTCGCGCAAAGCTCCCTGTGAGGCAGCCCATAACATCATCAGTACCAGCAGCAGCGACGTTGGGATAGGAGTTCCTTCGAAGAACTTCACTTTGCCGCTACCCTCAGACAGTGCCTCGGCCGTAATGTTGTAGCGCGCCAAGCGGGATACTCCGCAAGCAACAAAATAGGTCAGGACAATACGGTCATATAAGCCCTGCATGCCGCAACCGTACCCGATCACGGCTGGGGCTACACCGAAGGAGATGACATCAGCGAGAGAGTCGAGCTCACGACCCATTCCAGAAGTCTTCTGTCGCCACCGGGCAATCCTTCCATCCAAGACATCAAAGACCAAAGCTGCAAAAACCATCCCGCCTGCAAAGTAAATATGAGTGACGTCAGTCGTTTGCAGGTACGTCAGCATGGAAAACATTGCCCCCGTGCCGCAGACCGCATTTGCCAGCGTGAACCAGTCGGCAAGATGGAACTCTCGAATCATGGAGAAGTGCTTATGCAGTTTATTTGTCTTCATGGCGGACAGAACCTCCAATTATGATGGATAAATAGTGATGACGCCTATCGCCCGCTTGTGAGTTGATGCGCTGATGAGTACAAACACACGGTCTGCCGGCGCAGACGTAGTGCGGTAACCGTGAGAATTAATCAGTTATTATGCAGTAACAGCCACGCATCTAATATTAGATGCCGGCATATAATATTGTTGGCAAAAACTTCTAATTGAATTATTCATTTTCGTTGTGGTCTCTCCGGTCTCCACCAAAAAGTCGCAACGACGCTTATGATATAGACTGAGGATTCCCGATTCTAACATGCATAATACAGACAGTCTTCACAGCACAAAGTTGTCCCCTTGTTCAAGATTCTCAAACGTTGCCGGTACGATATTTGAAAGTGCAGGGAATATATGCATATATCCGGTTATGGTTTTGACATCGGTTTTTATTAAGATCGCATTAACGACTTCCTGAATGAGAATTGCTGCATGTGGTCCGATGACATGAAAACCCAGGACCTTCCTGGTTCTCTCTTCGACCATGGCTTTTGCAAAACCCTTACGCTCCATCATTGAATCACCCATCACGGTATCGAAATATAAGGAACGACCCACGAGGATTTCGTGATTTTGCCGGTCCTGCCGCTCTATCAGGCTCACAGACGAAGTTCGGATATGCCATCACTCCGCACCTGCCCTTCTAGCACAGTGCGTCATAAACTTCTTCCCATTGTGCGTCAATCTGAGCGAAGCGAAGAATCCCGGCTTTCCAAAGGCATGACACCCTACACTTTGTTCAAGGAGACAGCGGCTAAGTTTAAAAAGCATGGTTCGCACTACATTAGCGGGCATTGTGGAAATACCGGTTCAGATCGAACAGTCCGCCCCGCACCACCTCATCTTCCTGAAACCGTTTTTGGAACCAGTCATAGGTGTCCCAGAACCGCTCGTCCGCCCTGTTCACGCCGTACCGAGCCAGCCGCTCCCGGTCCTTCGGGCTCTTCTCAAAATGCGCAAGGAGATCGATAAAATCGGGCAGGTCCTTCTCATGGATATCAAAAAAGTAGTTTGGGTAGGAACCGATCATGCCCTTGATAAAATCGGCATCGTCCTTTGACGCATCAAGAGCACCATCCTCGCCGAATAGATAGGTGACATTGTCATGCCAACGATTGATCACTATGGAGAATGCGATATCCTGTCCCCTTTCACGACGGACCCTCACATAGGCAAGATTGGCATTATGATCATTGACCAATGAGAAGAAAGGGGTGCCGGGCTTGGATATGGCGCGAAACGCCTGCAAATAGTCCGCATAGGTCTCATATCTTTCCGGCACACGTGGATAGGCTTCACCTGCATGCATATAGTTCACCGGATCGAAGGAGATGGCTGTCTGGGGCAGAATGTTTTCATTCACGATACGTTCGACAAACTCCCGCTTCGGGTCCTGGGTCACAAAGGCAATTCCGGAAGGCATCATGGAAGGGTAGTAATGGACGTTCTTGAGATCGACGTTCTTGTACCAGGACTGCATGATGTCCTGGCGCATTGACTGGGGCAGGAAATCC
>DASRZZ010000177.1:0-8014 GCA_035685925.1 Syntrophales bacterium
ACATTGGCGCCGAGGCGTAATGCGACGCGGGCGGCGTCAATGGCAGAGTTACCGCCGCCTATGACCGCTACATTTGAGCCGAGCGTTTTCCTGCCGCTCAACCATGCTTCTTCATCGGTGTTAAAGTCTCTCAGGAATTCAACGCCGCCGTAGACACCCTTAAGATTTTCTCCCTCCACACCCATGGGCTGGCTCTTCTGAGCCCCGGGAGCCAGAAAGATATAGTCGAAAGTTTTGCTCACGTCTGCAAAGGAGACGTCTCTCCCGACGCGCGTATTGCACTTTATTTCCACGCCCAGCGATTTTATGTTGTCGTTGATTTCACTTGCCAGGGTATTTCTAGGGAGCCTGTAAGCGGGGATAGCCCAGCGGAGCATCCCACCAGGCGCAGAGAGTTCTTCAAACACGGTTACCTTGTATCCTCTCAGAGCCAAGTCACGAGCTGCGGTCAGTCCCGCAGGCCCCGCGCCAATCACTGCGATCTTTTCCTTTCTCGTGACCGGTACCGCAGCGGTTTGCGGCCTCGGTGCATTGTCGGTGATGAACCGCTTCAGGAATTTGATGGCGATCGGCTCATCGAGATTGCGTCTGCGGCATTTTGCCTGGCATTTATGGTCGCACACCCTTCCGCAAACGGAAGGGAAGGGGTTTGTTTTCAACATTATCTTATATGCGTCACTCAAGCGTTCCGCCCGGACAAGGGCGATATACTTGGGCACGTCCATTCCTGCGGGACATGTATGCTGGCAAGGTGACTTGAAGAGCGCCGAACATACGACGGCCCTGCATTTCTTATCGACTATGTGTTCAAGATATTCATCCCGGAAGTAACGCAGGGTACTGAGGATAGGATTTGGGACCGTCTGTCCCAGGGCGCACAGGGAGGTGTTCTTCATCGTCATGCCAATTTTTTCAAGAAGGGTCAGATACTCAAGTTTACCTCTTCCCTGTGTGATCTCAGTCAGGATATGGAGCAAGTGCTGAGTGCCCATCCTGCAGGGGGTGCACTTACCACACGATTCCTTTTCTGTGAAACTGAGGAAGTACCGTGCGATATCCACTATGCAGGAATCCTCATCCATCACTATCATTCCGCCGGAACCCATGATGGAGCCTACCTTCGCCAGCTCGTCGTAATCCACATGCATATCGAGGAACTGCGCAGGGATGCAACCGCCGGAAGGTCCGCCAGTCTGTACGGCTTTGAACTGTTTATCGTCCAGGATACCACCACCGACATCAAAAATGATATCCCCAAGGGCGATACCCATGGGAACCTCAATCAGCCCTGTGCGGTTAATCTTGCCAGCAAGGGCAAACGTCTTCGTACCTTTGCTCTTTTCCGTCCCGTAGGAGGCAAACCAGGCTGCACCCCGATTCATGATCTCAGACACATTGGCCAGGGTTTCTACATTGTTGATATTGGTTGGCTTGCCATGGAGACCGGACTGGGCCGGAAACGGAGGTCTTGGTTTTGGCATACCTCGCTGTCCCTCAATGGATGCCATTAGGGCTGTCTCTTCGCCGCACACAAAAGCACCTGCGCCTTCCTTGATCTTGATGGTTAGATCAAAACCGGACCCAAGGATATTTTTCCCGAGAAAGCCCTGCTCCTCCATCTGTCGAATGGCCCCTTCGATGCGTTCTATCGCAAGGGGATATTCGGCACGGGCGTATACATAGGCAAAGGTGGCGCCGATGGCATATGCGCCGATGGCGAGACCTTCGAGGACAGCATGCGGGTCGCTTTCCAGGGCGGCCCTGTCCATGAAGGCGCCAGGGTCACCTTCGTCGGCGTTGCAGATAATATATTTGATGTCGCTCTTGTTTCCTCTTGCCAGTCCCCACTTCACTCCTGTCGAGAACCCAGCTCCTCCCCGTCCGCGCAGCCCTGATATCTTGATCTCTTCGATCACCTTCTCAGGTCCCATCTGGAGGGCTTTGTAAAGGCCGGAGTAGCCTCCTCTAGCGATGTAATGATAGATGTTGGACGGATCGATGATCCCGCTGTTTCTGAGGACCACGCGGACCTGTTTTCTGGTCATGGGCAGTTCTTCAAAGGAGGGGATACCTTCAATGGTCTTCTGACCGAAGGTGCACAGGGCCAGATCCGGCCGGGGATTTCCTTTCAGTATGAAGTCCTCGATGAGTTTCGGGACCGTCTCTTCGGTGACCGATCCATAAAGCACGCGGCGTCCATCCGGAAGGGCTATCTCGATACATGGCTCGGCATAACAAAGGCCGAGGTCTCCAACTTGCACGATGTTTGCTTCAAGAGACCGGCTGGCCAGTTCCTGCTTGAACTTTTCCCAGACTTCCAGCGCTCCAGCCGCGCGACCACACGTTGCGGCTCCCACAAGAATTCGCGGTTTATCAAAAGTGTTGAAAGCTTCCCATTCCTGCTGGGCTTTTTCCTTGATGGCTTCGAAATTCATTCGTATTCCTTTAAAATATTCTTTACTTTCTTGGGGTTCATTCTACCGTATACCTTCTTATCCACAACCACCACCGGTGACAGCGCGCAGGATCCGAAGCAGGCGACACGCTCAAGGCTGAATCTATAATCCTCCGTGGTCTCACCTGCATGTATACCTAGGTGACGGCTTACCTCGTCCATGATACGCGATCCGCCCCTTACATGGCAGGCAGTCCCAAGGCATACCCTTACGTTGTGATCACCCGGTCTCGAAAACCTGAACTGGGTGTAGAAAGTAGCCACGCCATATATGCTGCTTTCAGAAACGCCAAGGTAGTCTGCAATGCCTTCCATGGTTTCCGGCGTCAGGTACCCATACTCGCCCTGCACCGCCTGAAGAATAGGGATGAGGTTGTCACGGGTCTGCGCAAAGCTCCCAAGTACATCCTGCAGTTCTTTTGCCATTTGCTTAAAATGATCCTCCTTGATCTATTACTCAAAACGAGAAACTCCGTATATGAATTCGCCAGTAAAGTCAAGCCCGAAAGTGGGTGGGGAATAGGCAAGAGCACAACAGACAAAATCGAAATGTAACGTATGAAAGGGGAAAGAATACTCAGAATACTCGCATGACGCCCGCCATTCCTTGCCTATTACAGCATTTCGCATAGGAGGAGAAATATATTTATCATAATATAATTTCCTCCGTGGGAAAGGCCGAGCCTCTGAAATGGTTGCGTTAATTAATAAGGAGGTGTAATTCGTTGTCAACTATTTTCACAACACAAAGGCAAATGATATTGACCTTCTCCACTTTAGCGCCACTGACGGATGCCTTTTTTTGCTTGACTTGCAAGGACATATAAAGTAGAAAAGCAGGAAAAAATGACTGCTTACAACCGTTCATCTTTTGTTCAAGATACCCTGATGACCTCTATATTCAGATGGGGCGAATTACATCCATGTGTTGTATTCCAAAGGTAATGGCGGTAAGTTGCGGCCCTTCATGTGGGAAATAAGCTCACCAACTTAAGGAGGCGGAAAATTGGCTAACCAAATGATGGCAATCGCCATTTTGCTACCTGTCGTGGCGGGATTTCTTGTATTGGCTGTTCGCAATTACTATGTGCGAAACGTCATTGTTATTGCGACAGCCATAGTTTTAATTGCCAATAGCATTCTTCTTTCGTTAAGAGGTCCTTTCACTTACACGCCTGGCGGTTTTGACTGGGGCCTGCTTGTCACCGTGTTGGACTATGCCATACTCATCTACTATCTATATTTGGGCGTATCACTGAGGAACTGGCTCGTTCTCATTTTTGCACTCACACAGGTTCTTCCGCTTGCATATTTTGAATTCGTCATGAAGGCCCATATTGAAGTGGCGCCGGCGTTTGTCATTGATCATTTGGCCCTCGTCATGACCATGGTCATTTCCATCGTAGGGTCACTCATCTGCATTTTTGCCCTGCGATATATGTATGACCATGAACACCACGCCGAGATTAAAAAATCCAGACAGTCGAGATTTCTTTTCTGGCTCGTTCTATTCTTGGGAGCCATGAACGGCCTGGTGTTTGCTAACAATCTGGTCTGGCTATACTTCTTCTGGGAAGTGACCACATTGTGCAGCTACCAGCTGATATCGCACGATAGAACAAAAGAAGCCATACACAACGCTGCACGTGCCGTATGGATGAATTCGACAGGGGGAACCGCATTTATTCTTGCCATTATCTATCTTTACGCCACTCAGGGAGGATCATCGGCACTCTCGATGCAGAATATTATAGGTGGAGGTATCCAGTCCTCCATCGCAGTACTGCCGATTGCGCTCCTTTGCTATACGGGTTTTACCAAAGCAGCCCAAATGCCATTTCAGAGCTGGCTTCTTGGGGCAATGGTGGCGCCCACACCGGTATCTGCCTTGCTGCATTCCAGCACGATGGTCAAAGCTGGGGTGTACCTTGTTCTCAGGCTTGCTCCTGTTTATGCAGGAACATATCTGAGTATTGTCATCGCGATCGCCGGGGCGTTTACCTTCTTTGCCACATCGGCATTGGCCGTTAGCCAGTCGACGGGCAAAAGGGTGTTGGCATATTCCACAATTGCAAATCTGGGACTGATAATTGCCTGCGCAGGGATTAATACGCCCCTTTCCATTGCGGCGGCAATTCTGCTCATCGTTTTCCATGCCATATCCAAAGGAATGCTCTTTCTCTGTGTCGGCACAATTGAACACCAGATCTGGAGCCGGGATATCGAAGACATGGAAGGTCTTGCCGCTAAGGCGCCTCTTACCACACTGATTACCGCTGTGGGAATACTTTCCATGTTTCTTCCTCCATTCGGCATGCTCCTGGGCAAATGGATCGCCCTGGAAGCAGTCTACGCCGTGCCGCTGGCAGCAGTGTTTTTTGTCCTGGCAAGTACCCTTACGATAGTTTTCTGGACAAAATGGCTCGGGCGGCTTCTCCAGGTTCTACCAAAAATAGAGAGACCTTTTGAAAAATTATCATTGAGCTACTCTGTGCCGTTATGGACTTTGCTAACCGGTATATTTGTCGTTGGCATAGGGATCGGTCCAATCTACCAGGGCTTCCTTCGTGCAGCGACAAATGACGTAGTGTCCGGCAATCAGATCATTACCGTGGGCTTGAATAACATGATATTGACCACGCCCTCTTTGTTGCAAAGGGATATCTTGGGGCTCTTTCCCGTGTGGCCTCTCTACTTGATTCTGATTGTTGCCTTGTTCCTGCCCCTGCTGCTGATCAGGGTGAAGCCTAAGGAACTAAGGCCCGTTTACATATGCGGTGAACAGACCGGCGCTACTGACACTGATGAATGGCTGGCGGAAGCCGATCGCAAAACTAAATTCCAACTGGGTGGCTATTATTACCAGGCTGCATTGGGCGAAAAAAGGGTAAATCCCTGGGCAAACGCCATAGCCATCCTGCTCTTGGTCATTATGCTTGGATGCGGGGTGATCGTTTTATGATGATTAAACAATTCTTTATTGTCCTTGTCGTTTTAGTCGGTGCTCCCGTCGTCGGCGGTTTGCTTTTTGGCATAGACCGCAGGATAACGGCGCGCATGCAGGGTCGGTATGGCCCTCCCATAATTCAGCCATTCTACGACTTCTTTAAGCTCCTCGGAAAACAAATTATTGCCGTAAGCAGGCTGCAATTTGTTTGGATCTACGGATACCTGGTTTTAATGATAGCGAGTCTGATCTTTCTCGTGATGAAAGCAGATTTTCTGCTCCTCGTCTTTCTCCTCGGGTTTGCCGGTGTTTGCCTTGTTCTGGGCGGATTCAGTACGAAGTCGCCCTATGCCCATTTCGGAGCGAACCGCGAGCTAATGCAGATTCTGGCATATGAACCCATACTTCTTCTTCTGGCAATTGCGATTTACGCCCAGAACGGGAGTTTTCTCATCAGCGAAATATTCAAACATGATAAGCCTTTGCTTTTTACGCTTTGGCCTTTATTCCTTGCTGTACTTTATGTGTTGACCATAAAGATGCGCAAATCACCGTTTGACATTTCGACATGCCACCATGGCCATCAGGAAATTGTAAAAGGAGTTACGACTGAATACTCCGGCCCCTATTTAGCCCTCTTTCATCTGGCCGAATGGTACGAGATCATCCTCCTTCTGGGAATAATCTCTCTCTTTTGGGCGAACCCCTTGTGGGTGGGTATTTTGATTGCTCTGGCTGCATTCTTGCTGGAACTTTTCATCGACAATATTACTGCGAGAATGACTGCCGGCTGGATGGTACGCTTGAGTTGGTCGGTAGGATTGATCCTGGGTATTGTTAATATTGCCTATATCTATTACACCAAGGGGGTATCTTAAGAACTATGGGATTGATTCAAACATCTCGCGTTAAATCACCCTGGATCCTGCACTTTGACAACAGCTCCTGTAATGGCTGTGACATAGAGATACTTGCCTGTCTTACCCCTCTTTATGACGTGGAACGGTTCGGTATGGTTAATATGGGAAATCCCAAGCATGCTGACATACTTCTTATTACAGGGCCTGTTAACTGGCGCACGGCCAGGGTCTTGAAGAATCTGTACGAGCAGGTGCCCGATCCTAAAGTAGTCCTCTGCGTCGGGACGTGCGCCTCCACGGGCGGCGTATTCCATAATTGCTACAATGTCCTGGGCGGTGTGGATAAGGTGATTCCCGTCGATGTGTACGTTCCCGGATGCTCCGTGCGGCCGGAGGCTATCATAGATGGCGTCGTGATGGCCCTCCAGAAATTAGCGAAACTATGAGGAAGTAGGGGATGGAAAATATAAGGGACATCAAAAAGGAAGAGTTATTGGCCGAAGGCAAAAAATTTCTGGATGCTGGCGGAAAATTTGTGACCGCAGTATGCAGTGATCTGGATGAACAGCTTGAAGTGACATACTTCTTCAGCCGCAATGCCGGCACCGATTTGGAAGGCCTGCGGTACAAGGTGGGCAAGGATGAAGATGTCCAGAGTTTATCCGGCATCACCCTTGCCACAGTGCTGATTGAAAACGAGATGAAGGAATTGTTCGGCTTAAAAGTGAAAGATCTCGCCATTGACTACGGCGGGCATTTGCTTTTGGCGCAGGACAGCCCCACTACGCCTCTTCTAAAGACGTTCAAGGTTACTTCGGTTACTGCGAAAGGAGACAGTTAATGGTTACACGCACAACAGTACCCTTTGGGCCGCAGCACCCCGTACTGCCTGAGCCGGTACAATTGAGAATCTCTTATGAAGATGAAAAAGTTGTAGAGGTAGTTCCGGTAATCGGCTATGCCCATCGGGGAATAGAAAAAGCATGCGAACTGAACGAATACGCCAAGAATATTTACCTCTGTGAGCGTGTTTGAGGGATATGCAGCTACATCCACAGCGTGTCTGTGGTGGAATCGATGGAAAGATTGTGGCCTCTGGAACTATCGTCCCGGATAAAATACCTGCGCACAATATGGGCGGAGATGTCACGTGCTCACAGTCATCTTCTGTGGCTGGGGCTTTTGGCTGACGCCTTTGGATTTGAAAGCATGTTCCTGCAGTTCTGGCGCATACGGGAGCGGGTGCTGGATCTCATTGAGATGACTGCCGGGCATAGAGTCATTCCCTCAGTGAATATAGTGGGCGGTGTACGCCGGGATATTAATGCGGAACAGAAAAAAATGGTTTTGGATGCTTTGCCCGTCATACGCAAGGAGTGCGAAGATTTAATAAAAGTTGTCGTCAATGACTACACGGTGAAATCGAGGACCACGGGTGTTGGCGTTCTGACCAAAGAACAGGCCTTCCTTCTGGGGTGTGTGGGTCCTGTGCTCAGGGCGAGCGGGGTCCGTGAAGATGTTCGCTTAACCAAATACGATGCATATGGTGATCTCAGTTTCGAGCCGGTAGTGGAGACTGCCGGAGACTGCTATGCCCGGGCGCTCGTGAGGGCGAGGGAACTCCTCCACTCTATCGATTTGCAGATTGAGGCGCTGGGTAAATTACCTGAAGGCGAGATAGCTACCAAAGTGAGGGGGAATCCCCCGGCAAATGAGGCAATCATGCGTACGGAAGCTCCGCGGGGAGAGCTT
>DASRZZ010000178.1:0-2719 GCA_035685925.1 Syntrophales bacterium
TCTTCTTCCCATTCACTTTGACAGTGATGGAATAGATCCCATTGCGCATCACCACATTGTTGCCGTAATGCGTTGATTGCGGCCCCTTACCGATGGCCTGCATGACCACAATTGGTACATCCACAACTGCGCCACTCGGCTTTCCTTTGTCATTGAGCAATTGGAAATTCATACTGACCTTTGCGTTGGTTATCGCCTTGCTTGTCTTCACGTCGAAAACGTGCACGACAAGATGATGATTGGGATGTGAAGCCGCATCAGTCGCGATTGGCTTGGCGCCTCCCATGATCAACATCCCTTCTTTCACATGACTGACAGTAACTTCATCTGCTGTAAAGAATGGCTCAGCCGGCAGTACGTGCAACTCTACCCGAAGGCCATCCATGGTCGCTGTCTTCGTCATGTCTCCTGCCCTGGCAGAAACCGCGTAGATGGTCATAACGATGAGTGCTGCAGTTAATAAAAGATTTGAGCGTTTATTCATGCGTTACCTCCCTTTTACATTTGACATTCTCCCCGAAAAATAACCCAATCATAAATTCAGTCTTGTAACCATTTGAGAGTTGTCACTTTCCACATGAGACATGAAACTCATCCTCTTATAAATAGTTCAGGAAGCCAGCATTTTACATAAACATAAAATGCTCTGAATTACAATATTCTTGTCACAGCAAAGCGATCCTCCAGATCCGACAGATTAAGGACCTGTAATGTAGTACTAGAACCATGAATAGCTTAAAAACAAGAAGAAACAAACCCTCATCGTAACAAGAAGTTTATGTGCAGTTTTTATGACATATTTTCCTCTATTTATCCGCACCAGTCTATCAAAAAATGCATATATTGAGAGTTTTGAAAAATTAATTGAAAGTTTTACAGAATGGATCATGGCTCAAAATAGTTCAGATTTCTTGCTTTGAACGATTTCTGTAAGATGGTCAGCCTTTAAGTCGTCTATGGTGTAGTAATCCGCGCCCAGCTGTGACGCTATGTGCACGGCAAGGTCGGTTTTTATGAACTTGCCCTTTTGCTCGGTATCGATGACGATATAATCGGTGAATTGTAGATCTTCAAGCAAATATGTCATCTTTGCTATCTCTTCACCAATGGGCGTTCCAGAGAGGCTCTGATTCGCCCTGCCGTCAGTGACGAGAACTACAAGGGACCTCGTATCCGGAGATTTCGCGGTTACCCGTTTGATTAGTCGGTACGCCTCCAGAAGTCCCGCCGATAAAGGCGTTTTGCCGCCAACAGGTATATCCCGCAATCTTCTTGATGCCGTCTCAATGCTTGACGTAGGCGGCAGGATGACCTCGGCCCTGGCTTTTCTGAAGACGATCATAGCAACCATATCCCGCTTCTGATAGCAGTCGATAAGCAGAGATTGCGCTGCCCCTTTTGTCTCGATCATCCTCTTCTGGGCGCCCATGGATCCGGAACCGTCGACAACCAGGATGACCAGATGTCCCATCTTCTTTTCCCTCTGTTTGAACCTGATGTCCGAGTCGTGGATGAGCAGCCTCTCTTTTCTTCCCCTCGCGGCCTGATAAGGAGCTGCGGCACGGATGGTCGCATCAATGGCAATATCATTATTTGCCCTCAGGATGCTTTTTATATACCTGCCGGATTTGCCCTTTGATCCCGTCTTCGTCCTGCGTCCGGATATATAGCGGTTCTTCCCGTCTTTCCGGAAAGTCAGTCGTTTCACTTTAAAAGTCTGTCCCGGTTTAAATATCTCTTCTGCCTGTTTAGATTCACGGGGTCTTTCAGGCAAGTCATTTATTTCGATATTGCCATTGTCACGGCTTGTATTTTCATTACCCTCTGCAATATCAGGTGCGGTCTTTTGACTATCTTCCTTTTCTTCTTTCTCATCAGGCGGATTATCTTTACGGCTCTGTTCCGTACTCTCTTTTTCCATCTGCTGAAGAAGCCTTTTTCTATGCAACAGAATGAGGGGAATGACCTTGTCCACATGTTCCTTTGTTACCTCTTTTTCTTCAATAAATGCCGTGTAAGCGCGAGAGGCATAGAAAATAAAAATATCTCCCCTGTGGCCGGAGATACAGTTTTCGATGCAGGCTTGTGTAATATGATCCTTAATTTCTGCCGGTACGATGATATCTTTGAGGGCATGACGGGAGGCATAAATTTTTTCTCTGAGTTCTCCATCTCCCTCCATATTGTTTTTATCGCACAGCAGTGCCTTTTTCATCACTTCTATCTTTTGTGCTGCCTCCTTCAGGGATTCCCACAGCACGCACATCCCAAAGCGGTCAAGGATGTGTGATGATAGATAGCCTTCCTCGGTATTCATGCTCGCCAGTAGGACGAAATATGATGCAGGTTGCACGGGTAATTCTTTTCTCCCACCGAGATATTCACCGTCGTATTGCCCTTTCAGGACAAGAGATAATATTTCCGGTGAGAGGAGATTCACGTCGTCGATATACACAAAGCCGCCATAAGCGCGCGTGAAGATCCCTCGCTGGAAGACCTTCCTCCCTTTTCTCAAGCTTTCCTCAACATCGATACCGCCCAAAAGCGCATCCTCCGTGGCGTTCAAAGGCAGATTCACAAACGGCGTCTCGGCAGAAAGGAGTTCTCGATAAAGCCTCGCCAGTCTGGACTTACCGGTCCCCTTCTCACCAACAAATAAAACGCCGCCGCAATGATGATCGATGGCATTCAATATCAACGCGAGTTTTGCATCTTCATG
>DASRZZ010000179.1:0-5802 GCA_035685925.1 Syntrophales bacterium
AACGCTTCTGGAATCAAGGATTCTGTCCGTGGCCGACGTAGTGGAGTCCATGGCTTCACACCGTCCTTACCGTCCCAGCCTTGGGATTAGCGCTGGACTGACGGAGATTACAAAGAACAAGGGTGTATACTATGACCCAGAAGTGGTGGATGCCTGTCTGCAATTGTTCTACAAAAAGAGATATCAGGTGAAAGGCTGACGATTGTTGGGTGAAATGGTGGACTCATTATAGATTTGAAAAATCATTGCTACAGGTCGATATGCAAAAACAAACTTTGAGACATAGGTTGATGATCATCATTTCCTGCATCTTTGTCTTGCCTTTTTTTGTCCTATGCTACATTTTTTTTGAGCAAAATGTCACCTTGGCTTCAACCCATTTTATCCTCTTTTTTCTTATTACCACACTGGCTGTTATTGGCATTATATTGATCCGTTATGTCTTTGATGCTGTTTCCACCACTGCTGATTTTTTAAAGAAGGCGACGGAAGGCGGTGAAAAATTATCGTTGAATCTTCGTCAGGAAACGGTGGAATTGAACGAGATATCGTCCTCTTTGAATCGCATGATGGAGCGATTTGAGAAGAACACAGGGTCGCTGGATGAAACGAAGGAGGCATTGCATGAGAGCGAAGAAAAGTATCGTAACATCCTCGAAAACATCGAAGAAGGTTATTATGAACTGGATCTTGCCGGCAATATTACTTTTTTTAATGAGGCATCCCGGAGGATTTACGGATATTCGCGAGATGAATTTGTCGGCATGAATGCTCTTAAGCTTGCTGATGACTACAATGCAAAAAAGGCTTTTAAATACTTCAATGAAGTTTACACAACTGGGAAACCTCATATGTGGATTGATGGAGAAATAATTAGGAAAGATGGTTTGACGAGAAACCTCGAAGCATCCGTTTCTCTTAGGCGGGATTTAACAGGAAAAGCCATCGGGTTCCGTGGCATCATTCGCGACGTTACAGAACACAGGGAGGCGGAGGAACTTTACAAGACACTTGCCGAAAAATCCATGGCTGGTGTTTATGTGGTGCAGGACGGCAAGTTCTGTTTCATTAATTCCAATGCGGCATCATATGCGGGCTATACAAGGGAAGAGTTGTTAGGCCAGAAAGTGGGCATACTAGTCAGTTCCGAAGACAGTGAGAAAGTGAGGCAGAATGCCAGAGCCATGCTGCTTGGCGAAATGAGTTCCCCATATGAATTCAGGGTTATCACAAAACAGGGAGAAACCCGTTGGATTATGGAGACCGTCACGTCTATTTTATATGAGGGCCGGCGGGCCATCCTCGGAAACTCGATGGACATCACCGGCCACAAGAAGATGCAAGAAGAGATTCGGAGCCTTTCCATAACCGATCCATTAACCGGGTTATATAACCGAAGAGGTTTCATGAGCCTTGCCGAGCAGCAGTTGAAGATCGCCAAGAGAACAAAAATAGGGTTGCTGCTTTTGTTTGCCGACCTGGATGGCTTGAAATGGATAAATGATAATTTAGGCCATAAGAAAGGGGATGAAGCGCTCATCGAGGCCGCCGGCATTCTTAAAGAAGTCTTTCGGGAAGCGGACATTGTTGCCCGTGTAGGCGGGGATGAATTCTCTGTTCTCGCCGCGGGGATCAAGATGGAAGATTCGAGAATTATCGCAGATCGTTTGCATTATCAGATCGGCATAAACAATAGCATTGAAAACAGAGATTACTCAATCCTGATGAGTGTCGGTATGGCCTTTAACGATCCCGAAAATCCTTCGACCATTGATGAATTGATGTCCTATGCCGATACATTGATGTATGAGCAAAAAAAGGGTAAGCGGTTAGGTTATTGGGTTTACTGAGCTGCAAGAGACCCTTCCCGGTTGTTATACAGCTTCGCACAGCTTCCCAATACGTTGCCGTCCTTGTTCATAAATCCCGATGGTTTGAATGCATTGCCAACATCCACCCCGACTATCAGCGTCGCCCTACTGATCCTTTGACGCATTGATGCCCGCCTGCTATAATCTTCCTCGGACATGGTTTAAGAGGCATTTTCTGGAAATTCAGGACTGAGTTTTGCCGTGGCGGGTTTCAGTTTTTTAGTGGGCTACACTATGCGCACTTTCCTGCAGAGCCGATTATGATGAATTGATTTTCAGGAATGCCTATCAAAGTTTGAGCAGCTTGGCCCGGGCGGTCCTTGCCTGGCTTGTGTTGGGATAATCTTTAATTACCCGTTGCAATACGACTCGCGCACTAACCTTGTCACCGAGATTAATGAAAGATAGTCCCTGCTTGAGCAGGGCGGAGGGCGCCTTGCCTCCGTCAGGATATTTTTTGATTACCTTATCGTATTCAAGAATGGCCTTTTCATAATTCTTCTCAAAGTAGTAACATTCGCCGATCCAGAACAGGGCGTTGCCAGAATATTCCGTCTCGGGGTGCTGCTTGAGAAAATCCTGAAAGCCTGTCCGGGCCTTTTCATATCTCGCTGCCTTGAACTCATCATAAGCGGCCGCGTAAGCCGATTTCTTATCCATTTTCCCCTTGGTGGTCTCCTGGGCGGCTTGTGTTCCACCCTTTTCACCCGTCTCTGGAGATTTCTGCTCCTTGCCGGTAGGGTCAGTCTTGAAGGACACAGCGTCAAGCTTCTTTTTGAGAGCCTTGATCTCTTCTTCGTAGCGACTTGTCCTGACTTGGGCGGAGTCGAAATCTTTTCTCAAAACTTCAATCTTCCCTGTTAATTGTTGAATACTTTCTCTCAAGCCTGTGATGTCCGCTTCGATTTCTGCCTGCCTGGTCCGGACTGCCGGTAAAGCTTCTTTGCTTTTCTTTGCATCGGCGTTTTCCTTCCTGAGAAGACTAACATTCTCGTTGGTGACGTCGACCTTATCGTTCGTATATTTCAAATCACGCTGCACATTTACCAAATCTTCCGTCGTTGCACAGCTCACAACACATAACAGGCATACCACCGCAAGTAAAATATAGTTTCTCACTCCTTGGCTCTCCCTTCTATGGCCTTATTTTGGTTGTTGCGACCAAATGGCCGCATCTGTTCTTGGGAAATCTAGGGACATCACACTGGTTTTTAAGACCTCTTAAATTATTTTAGGATTTTTTGAGGATTGGCGAGATTATATATATGCACATTCGCCACCGTTCTTATCCTAATTTTCAGCGACTATTTTCAGGTTTGTAAGTTTTATTCAGTTCCTCGATCACCTTCTGTGTAAGATTGGTATCTTTCCTGAAGTAGACAGGAGCATGTGCATCTATAATCATTGTATATTTCTCTTTTTCGCCAATGGTCCTTATCACCTTTCTAATTTCGGGAATAAGCTTATCCAGCATCTCCCGTTCTTTCAGCTTCATTTCGTCAGCCGCATCCTTGGCCATTGTCTGCAGATCCCTCATTTCCCTCTGGATTACCATTTCCTTTTCTCTAAAAGCATCCTGAGTCAGAACCGTCTTCTGCTTGTCCAGATCATCTTTAAGTTTCCTCAATTTTGCGTCCTTTTCCATGATCGGCTTAGACTTATCATTCTCCATCTTTTTGAGTATTTCAACATTGTTCTTTCCAGCGTTACATTTTAATAGAATCTCTTGCATGTCAACGACGCCGTACTTTTCTTCAGCAATAACAGGCGATGAATGAAGAATAAAAGATAATGCCAAAAACAGACCGCAAATTATTATAGTAACGTTCTTCATAAACTTTTGTGTCTTTTTGAGAATCAAAATGTCTTTATATCTCCTGGAATTTATCCTATTGACGATTTCGAGTGCTTAATATCATATCTCTGTTTCGAGCCGAAGAATAGGTATAAAGTACATGTAAAGCAAGAAACCGGTCTTTATTTCCCGTGGGCAAGGTTGATGGCCCCTCATGACGCCCATGATCAGAGCCATGCCAGTTTGTTATTATTTCTCAACTCTCCAGATCCTTTTTCATCCTGTCAAAATCTTCTTTTGTGATTTCTCCCCTGGCATAGCGCTTTTTTAAGATATCCAAAGGACCTTCAGTCTGTGTCTGGGCTTGGCCTTTCGTTTTCGCGGCCTGAATGATGAAATAGACCAACAGTCCAATGAGAATCAGGAACAATACCCACATAAACATCCCCCCATATCCATAGTGCATCTGTATCATTGGTCCCCAGCCCCAGGGATCCTGCCCGCCATAGTAACCATTTCCTCCACAGGATATTATTAACAAACTGATTATGACGGAGAATAATGTTGCATGTGTTTTTTTCAACTGTCCCACCCTCTCATGCGTTTGCTTCCCGCTCTTCTCTACTCGCTCAGCCACTGTTGTGCAGCCGCCATCTCACTGTTAGGAAAGATCCGGACGAGACCCGGCATGAGAAACCTGAACGCCTTTATAGCTGCACGAATCCATCCCACGTCGGTAACTACGGCAATCCGCTGCCAGGATGTGTAATGCTGCATCCCCACCTTTGCATCATTCCACAGGGCTTTCGCATCGAACCCCGAGAAGTCCTCACCAAGGTAATAAAGAAACCGGATCTTCTGCCTGTGTGCCAGCATTTCCTCAACGGCTGGAATGATCACCGACTCGTAGTCGGCGCCGGTCACTACTCCCTTCGCAGCAAAACCCAGAACGTTATCCGGGCATCCCTGAATGCGCTCAATCATACCTGCCCTTTCCCATGTTTTAATATTTTCATCTGTATTTTGAGCGTCCTTAAGGCGAAATCGCTTTTTATCAATCCATGGCAGACCAGATGTCTCGCTAATATTGTGCTATTTCTCTTTCATTGCAAACTGCTTCTCTATAAGCTCGTCTATGGTGGAACAGTCCTAGCAGATAATCTTACCCTCGCCGCTAATCAAAACCATGACCGACACGCTAAAAAGGCCAAATTTACGTATGACTTCTCCATCTTTATCCAGAAGAGTTGGATAGGGGACGCTGTGTTCTCTTGCAAATCGTCCCGCCTTTTTTCTCGATTCCGAAATAGCGATATTAAAAAGAACCAGACCCTCTTCGTTGGCTTGCGTTGTTTAGTGAACATTCACATGCACTGTCTTCAGCTCTTCACCCTTGATTCATCAATTCTCTTTTTCATTTCGGGATCGGTAAATATCCTTTCGAGGGCATCTGAAAGAACAGCATTTATCTGTTGCTCCAACATCTCTTCAGAGAAGGAGATATCCTTCAAGGAAGAACTACTCTTTACTCTGATTTGATCAGATATTCTTTTAGCCGGAACATTTGCAAAGACTACGGTCAACTTGACCTTTGCCCGGTATGTTTTTACCGGAAATGAATCATCGCAGACGATCTCCAGTTCATCAATAGTACCGCCAACTAATATCCTGCCCCAGTCTTTATTAATGGTTTCTTCTCTTAAGTCCCAAATTGGGACATTATTCGAAAGCCTGTAGCCGGATTTAAAAAAATACTCCCTGACATCCATTGTGACTGCATTAGGTACCTTCACATTTTTGGGGAGAATCGGAATCCTATCGCCGTTCATACTTGTCACTGTACCCAGTTGCAGCTTGTCATTTGTCTGCCGAATGTCTCTGAACATGGCCACTGTTAAAAGGAAATCAGGCTTAGTTTCTTCTGACTTGAGAAACTTCTCCGCCGGTTCATATTTTAAAGTGACATGATAAAGTGACGGCGAGCACGCTTGCAGTCCCAAGAGGAGCAATGCCAAAAAGATTGTCTTAGAAAATAAGGCTGTCAGTTTTGCAAACACAACAGCCTCCCAACCGGCAACGTAGCTTCTTCTATACCAGAACCTTCGCTTTGTCCTAATCTCTGACCAATGCCGGCAC
>DASRZZ010000180.1:0-16285 GCA_035685925.1 Syntrophales bacterium
AACTTCATAGACCCGGACCGTCCCCAGGCTATAGGTGTTCCGCAGGGCACCTGCAAGGATTTCCGCAACAAAATTTCCAATTTGCTGAACCGGCTCAAGGAGGATCTCGCCCGCGCATTCTCAAGCGATGCGTATAAGGACAGCCACAAGAAAATAATCGAAGAGAGTCAGACAGAGCAGCAGAAGATTATCCAGGAAATCGGAGAGGATACCAGGAGCCACGGTTTTCTTCTCGAAATGACGCAGATGGGCCCCGTCCTTGTCCCACTTATCGATGGCCACCCTATTGATCAGGCCACATACATGGGTCTTGAAGAATCGGTCCGCAAGGACCTCGACAAGCGACACGCCGAACTTCTGAAAAATGTCCAGAGGACTTTCGAGAAGCTGCATGAGTTACAGCATCATGCCGTGCAAAAACTTGCCGACGCCGATAAAGCCCTCGCCGATATAACTGTCACAAGGCTCTTCGACGTGCCACTAACCTACTACAAGGATCAACCCAAGATTATCCAGTATCTGAACAATCTGACGCAATACACCCTTGATAACCTTGATATTTTCAAAGTGGATGAGGGAAAGGCCGCGACCCTTTTGGGCTTGCCAGGCGGCCAGATGATGCAAGGCCGTGACCCGTTTCTTCCTTTCCAGATCAACGTATTCATTGATAACAGTGAAACCACAGGACCTCCTGTAATCACCGAACCTAACCCCATCTACCCTAACCTTTTCGGCAAGGTGGAGCGAAGATTCCTGTTGGGCGGCTACCTCAGCGACCATACCATGCTCAAACCGGGGGCAATCCATCGAGCCAATGGAGGTTATTTGCTTCTTAGTGCTAATGAAGTTATTATTAACCTCGGTGTCTGGCCGGCCCTGAAGCGTGCGATCCGCACTAAAGAGGTGGGAGTCGAAGATCCCTTTGAGCAATTCGGCTTGCTTGCTCCACAGGGAATGAAACCTGAGCCGATCCCCATCGAAACAAAAATATTCCTGATTGGGGATCCGTTCATTTACCAGTTGCTGGCCATGTACGATGAGGAGTTCTGGGAGCTCTTCCGAGTGAAAGCTGATTTCGACTATGAAGTGCAAAAAACAAGGGATAACCTTACAGCGTTTGCCGCTTTTATCTCGGGTTGCTGCGAAGACTGCCAAGTCCGTCACTTTGATCGCACCGGTGTGGCGAAGGTACTCGAGTTCACTTCCCGCATGGTAAGTGACCAAAAGAAACTATCCTCCCGCTTTTCCCAGATCAGGGAACTTGTGCTTGAAGCAGAACACTTCGCACAAAAGGATGGTGCTGAACTGGTTGGCGCCAAGCATGTGGAGCAAGCCCTGGATGAACGCCGTTTCCGCCATAACCTGCCCGATGAGCGAATCAAGGAAATGATGGAGCGCGGTACGCTAATGATTGACACTGATGGTAGCGTTGTCGGCCAGGTCAATGGATTAAGCATATATACTCTGGGCGATGTCTCCTTCGGTAAACCATCCCGTATTACCTGCCGCACCTTCCTAGGTCGGCATGGCATAATAAATATAGAGCGTGAGTCCGAGCTTAGCGGCCCGATTCACAATAAGGGTGTGTTAATTCTGAACGGTTACTTAGGGTCCAGATTCGCCCAGGATTTTCCCTTATCTCTATCGGCAAGCCTCTGCTTTGAACAGTCATACGAAGGCGTTGAAGGCGATAGCGCCTCATCTACAGAACTCTACGCCCTGCTTTCGAGTCTCGCAGATATACCGATAAGACAGGACATCGCTGTAACAGGTTCAGTCAACCAGAACGGCGAAATTCAACCTATTGGAGGCGTCAACCAGAAGATTGAAGGTTTTTTCGGAATCTGCAAGGCCAAAGGACTAACCGGTCAGCAAGGTGTGATGATACCGACCCGTAACATGGATAACCTGATGCTTCGCCAGGAAATAATCGATGCTGTTAAAGCCGGTCAATTCCATATCTGGGCCGTAAGCACCATAGATGAGGGAATTCAAATTATCACCGGAATTCCCATGGGAAGTATGGTAAACGGAAAGTTCACGGAGGGCACGATAAGTTTCAAGGTGGCCGCGACACTTCAGCAGATGGCCGCGAAACTAAAGAAGTACAACGGTTCTGAGGTTGATATAACTGAGAAAACGAAAAAAGATTCATGAGCGCTTCCCCGATAGCTCCGTACGATGAGGGAGAATCTAACGCACAGTTGCTAAGGAGATATTTTATGCGAAAATCTTATTTCATTATAGTCCTGTTCCTCTTGATTTTAACCGTTGCATGCGGAGGCCCCAGAATAAAGCTCTGTGGTGATGAGACTGAGCCCCTGAAGGAATTCACTCTTGAAGGAACAGGTTCAAATAAAATCCTCCTGATTCCCATGAACGGAATAATCACAGACGCCCCGAAAGAGAGATTTCTCACCCATTCGCAAAGCATGGTTGAGAGGGTTATGTCGCAATTGAACAAAGCAGAAAAAGACAACCACATCAAGGCCGTTTTGTTCGAGATTAATTCTCCGGGCGGTACGATTACAGCCAGCGATCTTCTTTACCACGAAATTTCCTCTTTTAAGGAGCGGACAGGCAAAAAAATCACCGTTTCTATGATGGATCTGGCCACATCCGGTGCCTACTATGTCTCTCTTCCTGCTGATCTCGTCACGGCTCATCCAACAACCATTACAGGATCCGTAGGCGTTCTGTTCCTCCAACCCAAGATCATTGGCCTAATGGAAAAGGTAGGCATCAGCGTGGACGTGAAAAAGTTTGGAAAGAACAAAGATATGGGAACGCCTTTCAGAAACAGCACCGATGAAGAGCAAAGATTTATGCAAAAATCCGTAGATGATATGGGTGAACGTTTTATTCGCCTCGTGCAAAAACATCGCAAAATGAACCAACAAGCACTGGATGAGATTTCCACAGCTCGCGTCTTCTTAGCTGATGATGCCCTGAAACTAGGGCTGGTGGATAAAGTGTGTTATTTGAGTGATACCATCCGGGAATCGAAAAAATTGGCAGGGCTTGCCGCTGATGCCAGAGTCATTGTATATCGTCGCACTGAATTCGGCGAAGATAACTATTATAATACCTCAAGCGCGGCCTCGGAAGGTTTCAACATTCCCGTTATCAACATTGAGTTATCTGAAATAGTCGGACTCAAGGCCGGGTTTTATTATCTTTGGCCAGGGTCGATTTCCATAGATAGATAACTCGCATCGCATCGTTCCGTCCGCTACAGAAGCAAGTGGGAAAAAGCTCATGGGAGGTCTCAAATTGAAGAAATTTATTTTTTTTATTTTGATACTTTGTTTTTTGTCCTGCATAGCATGCGCAACGACTGTAGAACTGCAAAAGACTGAGGAACGGCTTGGATCGGAAATCAACGCCCTCAAGCAGGAGAATGCCAGTTTACGTAGGGATATGGCAAAGAGCGATCAATCAATGGGCGATATGCGCAAGAGGATCGCCGATGTTTCGGCAGACATTACCCGAATTAGAGAAGACACAGAGAATTTAAGGGGAGATAGCGAGGTACAGGGAAAAGACGCATCGAACTTAGAAAAGGAATTCGCCGATATGAGGAATCAATATGATCAGTTGTCTTCCCGCATTAAGGCCCTGGAGAATGTCCTGGAGATTGGGTCTGGCACCAATCAAGCGGATGAGAAAGTCATTGGCGGCCATTCAAAAAGCGCCGCGGCTGGTGAGACGAAAGAGGAATTGGCTTATGATTCTGCTTATGATGCCTTTAAACAAGAAAAGTATGACGAAGCTAGAGAAGGCTTTCAAAAGTTTCTAGCGAAATATCCAAACGCAGAGTATTCTGACAGCGCACAATTTTGGATTGGCGAGAGTTACTATTTCGAGCGGAAATATGAACAGGCCATCTTGGAATATGAGAAAGTGATAAAAAATTATCCGCGGGGCAACAAGGTGCCCAGCGCCTTGCTGAAACAGGGGTTTGCTTTTCTGAATATCGGTGATAAGTCAAGCGCAAAACTCCTTCTGGAGCAGGTTGTGAAGGAGTACCCCGCCACAAATCAGGCGAGAATGGCAAGAGCAAAGCTTGATGAGATTAAGTAGCTATCAAAATACAAATAACTATGATGATTACAGCTCCAATGCAGAGGAAAGGAAAGCGACAATATGGTTCAAACGAGTTCATCGCCTCCGTCTGATTTTATCAGAGATATAATCGAAAACGACTTGAAAACAAACAAATACAATGGACGCGTGGCAACCCGATTCCCGCCGGAGCCCAACGGATACCCCCATATCGGCCATGCAAAGTCTATCTGCCTCAACTTTGGCATTGCTGCTCAATACCAGGGCACATGCAATTTGCGAATGGATGACACAGATCCAAGCGGCGAGAGTATGGAATACGTGAACGCCATCATTCGGGATGTGAAGTGGCTGGGCTTCGACTGGGAAAACCGCCTATACTATGCCTCAGATTACTATGGGAAACTATACCAGTATGCCCTGCAACTTATAAAGATGAATAAGGCTTACGTTTGCAGCCTTAGTACGGATGAGATTCGTCAGTACCGCGGCACGTTCACGGAGCCCGGCAAAGACAGCCCTTACCGCAATAGATCAATTGATGAGAACCTTGATCTGTTTGAACGCATGCGGGCGGGGGATTTCCCAGATGGGGCCCATGTCCTTCGGGCAAAAATAGACATGGCATCTCCCAATATCACCATGCGTGATCCGGTCATGTACCGCATTAAGAAGGAAACACATTACAGAACCGGAGATGCATGGTGTATTTACCCCATGTACGACTTTGCTCATTGTCTCTCAGACTCCATCGAGGGAATTACCCATTCTATTTGCACTCTGGAATTCGAAAACAATCGTCTCCTCTACGACTGGTTTCTGCAAGAATTGAATGTGGAACATAAGCCACAACAGATCGAGTTCGCCCGTCTTAACCTCAGCTATACAATTATGAGCAAACGCAAACTTCTTGAATTAGTCGAAAAGAAGATCGTGAGCGGCTGGGACGACCCGCAGATGCCCACTATATCAGGTATGAGGAGAAGAGGTTATACGCCCGAGGCCATACGCAGCTTTTGTGACCGTATCGGCGTCGCCAAGAATGACAGCATCGTTGATATGGCCCTGCTTGAGCATTGTGTGAGGGAGGATTTGAATGAAAGGGCCCCACGTGTCATGGCCGTTCTCAGGCCATTGCGCGTCGTAATTGACAATTACCCGGAAGGTCAGGTTGAGGAGTTTGATTGCTTCTATCACCCTAAGAATTCCGCTATGGGTTCCCGCAAGGTTCCTTTCTCGCGCGAGCTTTACATTGATGCTGACGACTTTATGGAGAATCCGCCAACGAAGTTTTACCGGCTCGCCCCCGGCAGGGAGGTTCGTCTGCGCTACGGTTACTTTATAAAGTGTGTCGGTGTTACCAAAAGTGAGCGAACGGGAAAACCAACCGAAGTGCACTGCATATACGACCCGCAAACGCGAAATGGATTTGCACCAGATGGACGGAAGGTGGATGCAACCATCCACTGGGTATCAAGAGCTCATGCCACTCCGGCCACAGTTCGACTCTACGACCGTCTTTTTCGCGTCGCCGATCCGCTCGCAGGAGGGACCGACATAACGGACAACCTGGATATGAAATCGTTGGAAGTTCTGCGATCATGCCAAGTGGAGCCAAGTCTGAAAGATGCCATGCCTGGGAGCCGGTTCCAGTTTGAGAGGGTTGGATACTTCTGTCTGGACTCTGTTGATTCTTCCAATAACGCCCTCGTATTCAACAGAACCGTGACTTTGCGCGATGCCTGGGCAAAAATCTCAGATAAAAGAAAATAATTTTAGGCTGGAAGATCCTCAGAAATCATAACCTAATCCAAACAATCCGTGTGCTGCCGGATGTCACGCGTCCGCTGAAGCGCCCGCGATCGGGACATGTACCCACGAGGGCGTGTATTTTCCTTCAATGCCCGCAAAAAGCTTTTTGCAAAGATAAAAACGTTTTTCTATTGCGATTTGCGCCGTCGGGCTCGATATGAAGTTGCCATCGACAATGCCTCCGTTTTGGTCAAACGTCCTGCCGTTCACTGTACCTTTCCGGACAAGTAATAGCTACTCCTGCACTCAATCTCCAGATAAAGTGCGGTTCTCTGCACGCACGGTTGACAGTCAGCAGATTGAATCGGTGGGTTATACTAAAGTACTCACCTTCTGGCGCATTATTCACCAAAGTCAACTTGTGGTGAACCAGTTCCAATTCTTGGGCAGAATTATCGCGCTACCACCCGAGGCGCGCTGAGTAATACATATAGGCGTCTCAAAAGGCTTGGTATCCTAGTCAGTATTGAGCCGCATGTTCTCCGCACCGTCCTTGCGAATACCGTGGGCAATTTGGAGTTATAAATGCAGCACCACCGAAAGGCTGGGCCGTCAACGTATCGGCTAGTATCTCAGGGGCTCCCTAAATAAGTGTTAGAATACATTTACTGATCCCAGCAGAAAACTTTTCATTTCGCTTGTCGTTCCCCGTGCAATGTGGGAAATAGCTCAGCTGAATATTTGCTGTTTACTTTTATACATGAACCGCGGTGAGAACAAACAACAAGATGAGTATTTCTCTCATAATGCCCGCAACCAATTAGAAACGCCCAATAAACAGGCCAAAATAGAGATGGCACCCCCGCTATCACCATGCGTGATAGCGTTGATTCTTCCAATACTGCCCGTAAATTGAACAGAAAGCTAACTCTGAGTGACGTGGGCGATTATATTTTTTGTTTGACGTGGCAGATATTGTAGAAACTAACTTTTTTAACTTCTTGTCTTCCTACTTTCTTTGTTCTTCACCCCGCCCTTCGTGTCCTTGAGACTGCTGATGCTCTTGTCTCTGGGGCTCTTGTTGTTGCTGCATCCGAGGTTGTCTCTGTTGTTCCTGTCTTTGTTGTCTCTGAAATTCCTGATGTTTCTGAACTTCAGGCCTTTGCTGGTATAGCGTCTGTCTTTGTTGTCTTAACACTTGCTTCTGTTTCTGTGGCTTCGGCGTATAACCCTGAACACCCCAAGTCTTTTTCTTATCCCAATAATGGCTACTCTGCCAACCCTTCCAGTTGCGCTCCAGCTCTGAATGGGGAATCGGTTGATAATTCCAAATGTGACCGTGCCAACTATGGTTCTGATAGTATGTTCTCCAATATGGGTCTACGTCATAATAAAACGTTGGAACCCCATTATAATAAGCCCAGCCATGATCATAATACGGTGAGCGATACCAGCGGCCTTCCCATGGACGCCACCAGAAACCATTCCAGAAAAACAGGTCTACGCTTATACCAGGAGCAACGTAAACACCACTGGTATCTGGTAATGCGACTGCATTCGGCGGTCCTTCGAATGTGATAGGTGGTGGTAATGGGATAGAAACTCCAACACTTACACTTACCTGCGCCATCGTCATGATAGGAAAGGCACATACCAATGCTAAAAGGGTTGTTCCAAAAAGTAACCTTTTCATTTTGTTCCTCCTTTATCCGTTCTTGATGCCACTCACGTTGATACTTAAGTTAACCACATCCTGCAGATATTGTCAATTCGTAGAAGTCTCTTCATAGAGCCTCTTCCTCATAAAATTGAAGCCTAGCGGGTGGATTGTAATGAGTACCGTCCTCACAGTTCTCTGGGCTACAAAGCGCCCGGTGATTTTGCAAGATCGGGGCACACCCAAAATGGCATAATCATAACTTAACATCTGGTGCATGTTTCGGGCGCACGTCAGAAAGAACTATTTACTGATCGCCCCGCCCTCGCTTGCTCTCCAGGTTATGCACGTGGACATGCTGCCCGGCTCTAATGTCTGCGCGCGCAACGCCGATGGTCTCGCCATACTTAAGGATATCACTGCCTTTGGGAATATCTCGAATGGCGAATTTGTGACCGACAGGGATATTCTCCGTGACATGCACGACAACCTTCCGGCTTCCTGCTTCCACAATGATCTCCCGAGGGGCATCCATGGGCTCAACGACAGTCGCCACATTGTCCCTCTCCTCCATTACAATCGCTTTTCCTGTCAGCATGACTTAATATCTAAAGTAACATCCTTCAATGTCGATATGCCAGAGCCCCTCGCAGCATGCTGCGCTTGTCACATCGATGGTCCGATACGCTTGATTGCAAAATCATTGAATCCTAGGACTTCAGCCCTCACCAGTCTGCCGGAAGCCACCTCTATGATCTCTGCAAAAATCCGTTCCCCAACCTGTCGGATCGATTCCCGACCAGTAATGATTGTACCCGCGTTCATGTCCATGTTGTCTTTCATCTTTTCGAAGATCGCCGTGTTCGTTGCCACCTTGATGGCAGGTGCAATGGGTGAGCCGCAGCAGGTCCCGCGACCTGTGGTGAAGACGACGATCTGACAACCGCCGGCGATCATCCCCGTCAATTGCTCAATATCATGTCCTGGCGTATCCATCCAGACGAGGCCTTTTTTCACTACCGGCATCGCGTAGTCGATGACATCCTGGAGGGGCTTCGTTCCCGCCTTATAGATGCAGCCCAAAGATTTTTCTTCAATGGATGACAAGCCGCCTTCAATATTTCCCGGTGTGGGCTGTCCGCCCCGCATATCAACACCCATAGCCTTCGCCGAATCCTCACATCTTTTGATCACGTCGTAGCAGCGTGCTGCAACCTCCTTGCTCACGGCCCGCGCAGCGATTAGATGCTCGGCGCCGATGAGCTCCGTCGTTTCGGCGAGAACAACACTTCCGCCGGCATCGATCAATAGATCGCAGGCGACACCCAGCGCCGGGTTCGCCGATATGCCGGAGCAGGCATCCGATCCCCCGCACTCGGTTCCCAAGATGAGTTTGGAAACCTCGCTTGGCGTGCGTTCGACTGATGAGGCCCTGCCGACCATTTCGCGTGTGGCGCTTACCCCTGCTGCAATAGCTTTAACAGAGCCGCCCTCGTCTTGGATGATCTCGAGTTGAACCGGTTTATCCGGGCATATATCTTTTATTTCGTTAGCCACATCCTGTGCCCTCAGGGTTTCACAGCCTAGGCCGACTACCACGACGCCATAGACATTGGGATGTGTCCCGTGGGCAACAAGAACACGCTTCGTCAGGGCCAGATCCACACCTAGTTGCGTGCATCCGTGCTGATGCTCGACCCACGTAGTACCTGCCACAAGTTGGGATATCCCCCTTGCTACCCGGTTTGCGCAGACCACAGACGGGATGATGAGGACATGATTCCTGATGCCGACTGATCCATTGGCACGCCGGTAGCCCATAAATTGCATAGTCAGTTCCTTCGCGCAGATATTTATGAGTTTGTCAATTCCGGCCTGTTCACGGCCGCTCCTCGATTCAAGGCCCCGCTATTATAATCAATTTGACAAATATTGCATCAGATAAAAAACGAATTGACGAAGTTTGTCCGTTGTCGTAAAAATAGACCACCTTTCTCTCAGTCAACCGAGGGTTTCATACATATGGATAGCGATCTCAATCAGAAGAAAGCGGCAGACATATTTCGCGCAGTGTTGAAAGAGATCGACTCTTACGGCCTCATCAAGGGTCACATCGGTCGGATACTCTCCCTCTACAGTGAAGAAAAATTCAGGAACCTGGACGTCGTAAGTTTCGGTAAAGCCGCCTATCCAATGACGAAGGCGGTATCGGATTCTGCGGACGATCTTCTTACGGCGGGGGTCATGATAACGAAGTATGGCCACGTGCCAAGATCGGAGGTCTCCCCCAAGATCGAGGTCTTCGAAGCCGCGCATCCCGTTCCGGATATTGAAGGTGTCATAGCGACGGAAAGAGTCATCACTCTTCTAAAGAAAGCGGACAGGGACACACTCGTTGTCTGCCTGATATCGGGAGGAGGCTCGGCCCTCCTCGTTGCACCGCACAGGGATATTTTCCTTTCCGAAAAGCAGGATATCACCCAGTTGTTGCTTAAGGCCGGCGCCAATATCCAGGAACTAAATACAGTGAGAAAACATCTCTCGCGAGTCAAGGGAGGAAGACTCGCTGAGATCGCTTATCCGGCCCATGTTCTCTCTCTCATCCTTTCGGATGTTATCGGAGACCCGCTGGACGTGATCGCATCCGGCCCGACGTCGCCCGATGACAGCACCTTCCAAGATGCCCTGCAGGTGATCAAAAAATATGGCTTGGGAGGCAGGACTCCTGAGAAGGTTCTCAGCATCCTGATCCGGGGCGCTGCGGGAGAGGTGCCGGAGACGCCGAAAAAGGGAAATCCTGCTTTTGCGCGGGTCGAAAACGTAATTGTGGGAAGCAACAAGAAAGCGATTGAAACGGCAAGAAGAGAAGCAGAGGCCCTAGGATACAAGACAATGATCGTTTCAACAGACTTGCAGGGTGAGGCGCGTGACGCAGCCAGTTGGCTTGCCGGCAAGGCAATAGAAGCGCGTAAAAATTTGGCCCGAGGGTCAGAAGAGAAGGTCTGTCTCGTTTCGGGGGGAGAGACAACTGTCACGGTCCGGGGGAACGGCTTGGGAGGTAGAAATACTGAGCTCGCTCTTGCCTTCGCGGAGAAGATCAGAGGAGCGGGCGGTATAGTCCTCCTTTCCGCCGGCACGGATGGCACCGACGGGCCCACCGATGCGGCAGGTGCCATTGTCGATGGCGACACCGTTGATAGGGCTGAGGCAGCCGGAATCAACCCAAGGGACTATTTAGAGAACAATGATTCGTATCATTTCTTCAAGACCGCTGGCGGCCTCCTTATTACGGGCCCCACAGGTACCAATGTGATGGACCTGCAAATCATCTTGCTCGACTGATCTTTTTATGGTAGGAAAACGTCACCTGTTTCGTACGGGGGTATCCTCGGCCGTCTGACCTTATTAAGTTCTGCTCACCTGCCAGCATGTTTATCGCAAACGGTTTGCGATCCTTAAAGATTCTGGCATCAAAAATAGTGACGAACGTTCATTTGAAGAAGGAGGTATTAACATGAATATGAAGAATTGGATAATGATCTACGTGTCCCTGTCCCTACTTCTGGCCTTTTCTTGTCCTGCAGCTGCTCAGCAAGTCATCAAGATCGGAGCGGTCTATCCTCTGAGCGGGAACATTGCCTCGACAGGGCTGGATTGCCGGAGAGGAGTCGATCTAGCCGTGGATATCATCAACGGCAAATACGGCAAAGATCTCGATCTCCCCATGGCAAAGTACGGAGGCATTCCCAACCTGGGAGGGGCGAAGCTGGAGGTCATCTACGCCGATACGAAGGGCGAACCGAAAAACGGCATGTCCGAGACGGAAAGGCTCATCACCCAAGAGAAGGTAGTAGCCATTGTCGGGGCCTATCAGAGCTCGGTGACCAAGACCGCTAGCCAGGCGACGGAAAGGCTGAAGGTGCCCTACGTTTGCTCCGATTCCTCTTCACCAACACTGACGGAGAGGGGGTTCAAATATTTCTTCAGGGTCAGTCCCCACGATGCGATATTTGCCAAGGACTGGTTTCAATTCCTGAAAGATGTGCAGAAGAAAACAGGGAAGAAGGTCGCGACCGTCGCTATCCTGTATGAGAATACGGAATTCGGCTCCAACGTGGGCAAGTATGCTAGGAAGTACGCAGAGGAGTTTGGCTATAAGGTAGTTGCTGATGTGTCCTATGCAGCGAATGCCACAGACGTAACAAGCGAAGTTGGCACTCTGATTAAAAGCAAACCCGACGTATTGATGCACGCCTCATATATAACTGACGCCATCCTGTTCACCAAGACCTTCAAGGAAATGGGCTTTGCCCCTAAAGGCATTCTTACTATGGCCGGATACATTGAGCCAGGTTATCTGCCGGCCGTGAAAGGGGACGGCGAAAACATCATCGTCCGTTCGACCTTTGCGCTCGACCTCGGCAAGAAGAAACCCCTCGTGGCAAAAGTTAGTGCCCTCTTCAAGAAGAAGTACGGGATCGATATGAGTGAAAACGCGGCCCGTAGTTTCATGGCCCCCTTCGTTCTGGCGGATGCCTTCAACAGGGCGAAATCCACCGACAGCGCAGCTGTTGTGAAGGCGCTTCTGGAAACGGACATCCCGGGCAAGCAGGTAATCTATCCCTGGAAGGGAATCAAGTTCGATCCTCAGTCCCATCAGAATATCTATGCCCAGGGCGGACTCGTCCAGGTTCAGAACCAGCAATATGTAACCGTGTGGCCCTTCGCATCGGCCGCCAAGGATGTGGTCTGGCCCTTCCCTGGATGGAAAGGCAGGAAATAATCAACGTTGCGATGAAACGCCGACAGGTGGGCTCGTAAATGATGCCCGCCTGTTCGTGCGCTTGCAAGGATAGGCATTATGCCTGAGCAATTGCTCCAACAGATTGTTAACGGTTTATTGATCGGTTTCATGTATTCCCTCATCGCCATCGGTCTCACGCTGATTTGGGGGGTCATGAACATCGTCAATTTCGCCCATGGTGAATTCCTGATGATAGGAATGTTTACCTCTTTCTGGCTATTTACCGAATATGGACTGGATCCCCTCTTCTCCATACCAATCTGTTTTCTTCTCCTTTTTGTGATGGGGATGTTGATATACCGTTACATTGTGAGCAAGGTGATGAAGGGGCCGATGCTGGCTCAACTGGTCGTCACCTTCGGCATCAGCATCTTCCTGTCCAATCTGGCGGTTTATTTGTGGACGCCAGACTTCCGTCTGATTCCGCCGACTATTCTTCAGGGAACCTGGGATGTGGGAGAGATCAATCTGAGCATTCCGAAAACGGTCGCATCGATCGGCAGCGTGATCACATCAGTGTGCCTTTTCCTCTTCCTGAGAAGAACGAAGACTGGTAAGGCCATCCTGGCGACGGAGATGGATCGGGAATCTGCATTGCTCATGGGCATTAACACAGAGCGCATCAACTCTCTTTCCTTCGGGATAGGGACCGCCCTTGTGGGGGTAGCGGGCGCCTTCCTGTCCACGTACTATTATATCTACCCTCAGGTGGGCGGTCTTTTCGGGCTCATCGCTTTTTCCATCGTTGCCCTGGGCGGTTTCGGAAGCATCGAAGGGGCCTTTATTGCCGGCATCCTCGTGGGGCTCGCGCAGACGCTGGGCGGATTCTTCTTCGACCCGGCTTACAAGTATGCCATCGTTTTCATGATCTATCTTATCACGATCTGGATTAGACCGCAGGGACTATTGGGGTGGTAATCTATGATGAACCTATCTCATAAACAAATGATGATCGGCCTTGCGGTTTTAGTTCTCCTGCTTGTCTTCCCTCTGGTGGTAACGCAGATATTCCCGCTGCAGATAATGATTCTTGTCTTCATGTATGCCATGCTCGGCGTGGCGTGGAACATCATGGGCGGCTATGCAGGCATGTTCTCCTTCGGTCAGGCGGCCTTCTTTGGAATCGGTGCTTACACCTCTTCCTATCTGCTTACAGCGTTCCATGTTAACCCCTGGATCGGACTCATCGCGGGCGGCGTGGTAGCAGCCATGGTCGCTGCTGCCATAGGCTATCCCTGCTCCAACTTGCGCGGGCATTATTTCGCTATCGCAAGCATCGCCTTTGCTGAAATCGTGCGTGTCCATTTCAATAACTGGACACTGGTGAATGCGGCCGAGGGAATATCCCTCCCGATGCTCGATGAGTCCTTCACCAATTTCATGTTCCATACATCGAAGGTGCCCTACTATTACGTCGCGCTGGCATTTCTAATCCTTGCGTTAGTCGTCTGCCGTTTTGTTGCGACATCGAAGATGGGCTACTATTTTCGTGCGATCAAAGAGAGTCATGATGTCGCAGAGGTCCTGGGTGTTAACGTCGTCCGTTATCGTCTTATCGCGATTATGATCAGCGCGTTCCTAAGCGCAATGGCGGGCACCTTTTACGCCCAGTATGTCCTCTACATCGATCCGGAGAGCGTGATGCTGCTTGCCGTATCCGTCCAGATCGTGCTTCTGTCCATGCTGGGTGGAGCCGGTTCTGTGATGGGGCCGGTCATCGGTGCCGCCGTGCTCATTCCGATTGCCGAGGTTACCCGCGTTTGGTTGGGCAGCAGAGGCACCGGCCTTGACATGTTGATCTATGGGTTTATGATAACTATAATTTCCATGTACCAGCCGCAGGGGGTATGGGGATTCCTTTCCAGGACGGGGAACAAAATAAAATGAATAAGGCAATCTGTTTGGATGTTAAGGGAATGACGAAATGGTTCGGGGGGCTGGCCGCGAATCAGGACATCGACTTCTTCATTAAAGAAGGTGAAATAGTCAGTATCATTGGACCGAACGGGGCAGGAAAGTCGACCCTCTTCAACTGCATCACAGGCTTTTATAAGCCGAACAGCGGCAATGTTTCCTTCTTCGGCAGAGACATCTACCGCATGCGCGCCGATAAGATCTGCAAACTCGGCATTGCCCGGACTTTCCAGGTCGTCCAGGTCATCAGTGACATGACCGTCTTGGAAAACGTGGCTACCGGGGCGCTGCTCCGTTTCAGCAGAATAGGACCGGCAATGGACAAGGCCCTCGAGATATTGGCCTTTACCGGACTTATCGATAAGAAATCATTCCTGGGTACGGAATTGACCATCGCCGATAAGAAGCGTCTTGAGGTCTCCATGGCACTAGCTACGCAACCAAGGCTGCTGATGCTTGATGAGTCAATGGCCGGGCTCACCCCGGTTGAACTTAGGCAGATTATAGATCTCATCAAGAAGATCCGCAGCCAGGGCATGACCCTCGTCATCGTGGAACACGTGATGGAAGCCGTTATGGAGATATCGGACCGCGTTGTCGTCTTGAACACGGGGAAAAAAATCATGGAGGGGGCGCCAAAGGAAGTGTGCTCCAGCCCGGATGTTATTCAGGCCTATTTAGGGGATAAATATCGTGTTGTCTGTTAATAATATATCCGTCGGGTATAAGGGCCTCCTGGCAGTGCAGGATGTCTCTCTACAGATCGTAAAGGGGGAAATTGTCAGCCTTGTAGGTTCCAACGGCGCGGGGAAATCCACCATCGTAAAGACAATCGCCGGCCTGATGCATCCTGAAAAGGGGGAGATTATTTTCGAAAACACGCAGATTCACAAGATGCATCCTTACGATATCGTAAAAAAAAGGATTTCGATGATTCCCGAAGGGCGGCGGCTCTTCGGTCGCCTCTCTGTTCTGGACAATCTTATTCTCGGGGCCTATGCCCTGGACTCGCAGACGGAGACAGAAGACATGATGGAGCGCGTCTTCAATATTTTCCCCATATTGAAGGAAAGAAAAGGGCAGCGCTCAGATACCTTCAGCGGCGGGGAGCAACAGCAGTTGGCCATCGCGCGGGGTCTTATGTCACATCCGTCGCTGCTGATGTTGGATGAACCGTCGCTAGGACTGGGGCCGAAACTGGTTTCGGAAATCTTCAAGGTTGTACAGGATATCAATCGCAACGGCGTCACAGTTCTCTTGGTGGAGCAGAATGTCCATGAAGCCCTCCAGATATCACACCGCGCCTATGTCCTGCAGACTGGCCGCGTCGTCCTGGAAGGAAAGGGGGAGGACCTCTTGAAATCCGATCTCGTCAGGCAGGCCTACCTGGGCATGTAATAACAAACAGACTGTTGGGGTAAAAAGATCATGCGCGTCGTCATGAGGTATGGGAGAAAGGGGCTTAGCCTGGATCTTCCCGATGGGGTGGATGCAGCAGTAATTCGTAAAAAGGCGATGCCCGTCCTCCCGAATCCGGAAAGCGCCACGGCCTCTGCCTTCCTCAATCCCGTAGGATGTAAATCACTTTTGGAAGAGGCAGAGCAGTGCCGTAGCGCCTGCATCCTAATCTGTGACATAACCCGCCCTGTGCCCAACGGAATTGTCTTGCCCACTCTCGTTACGGAACTGATACGCGCCGGTATCAAGCCGCAGGCCATTACGGTGCTTGTCGCCACAGGCCTGCACAGGCCGAACGAAGGGGAAGAGCTCCGCGAGGTCGTAGGCAGCGACTGGGTGCTGGTTACAGTCCGGGTTATCAATCATTTTGCCCGTAACGAAGAAGACCATATTTCCCTGGGCGCTCTGCCGGATGACATACCTGTAAAACTCGACCACCGGTTTTTGCGCGCCGATTTACGCATCGTCGTGGGGCTGGTGGAACCTCATTTCATGGCTGGCTATTCGGGCGGAAGGAAAATAATAGTGCCGGGTGTCGCTCACGAAGACACCATAAAGGTATTCCATTCCGCGCGAATTTTAGAGCATTGCCGGGCTGCCAACTGTATCCTGGAAGGCAATCCTATTCACAGCGC
>DASRZZ010000181.1:0-12049 GCA_035685925.1 Syntrophales bacterium
TCGCGAAGGGACAAGGATGAAGGCGGGGACACCTATAAGTCAGGGCAGGGCTTGGGGTGACATCACGGCCTTCCTCGCCCTATTCCTCGACAACCTGGGCGTCCTCATCTTCATGAGTTCCATCCTGATATTCACCTTCAACTATCCGGCGGATATTATCCTCACACGCATGATACCCGGAACGGCAATCGGCGTGTTCGTGGGCGACGTCGTCTATACTTACCTCGCCCTCCGGCTGCGGAAAAAGACGGGGCGAACCGACGTCACCGCAATGCCTCTCGGTCTCGATACGCCTTCTTCTATCGGCCTTGCCTATGCGGTCCTCGGTCCGGCCTTCGTCTATACGCGCAACGCAGAGCTAACCTGGCAGATCGGCATGGCCACACTTTTCATGATAGGCATCGTCAAGGTCATAACGTCGTTTTTCGGCGCGTGGGTGCAGCGTGTGATACCTACGGCCGGGCTTCTGGGCTCGATAGCCGGCGTTGGCCTTCTGCTCCTCGGTTTTCTCCCTCTCATCGAAATATTCAATGAAGTGATTGTTGGGATCGTCGCGCTGGGAATTATCTTCGCCGTACTCCTGGGGAGGATGAACTTCCCCGGCCGCATCCCCGGCGTACTCGTTGCAGTCCTTCTTTGCACAGCACTCCATTTCATACTGGGCTTTACCGGATTCATCCCGGAGTTCAAGGGGCCATCCTTTGAGATGTCTCTCTGCCTGCCGATTTTTTCGGTCGATTTCCTGAAGGCCCTGCCGCAGAGCATACAGTACCTGCCTATTGCGATACCCTTCGGCATCATGACCATCATCGGCGGCATCAACAACACGGAGAGCGCGCGACTCGCGGGCGATGACTACCGCATGCGGGACATCCTGCTCACTGAGGCCGTGACCTCGCTTATCGCGTCTTTCTTCGGCGGAGTGGCGCAGACAACGCCGTACATCGGCCATCCCGCATACAAGAAGATGGGTGCAACCCACTGGTATACGCTCCTCACCGCCGTTTTTGTCGGCATCGGTTCGGTGATCGGTCTTCTGTCTTTAATTGTCGGCATCATCCCCCGTGCGGTGCTGGCGCCGATATTCATTTTCATCGGGTTTGAGATCGTCCGTCAGGCATACAAGGAAGTGCCTGAGGCGCATTCTCCGGCGGTGAGTTTCAGCTTCCTGCCTGTCATCGCCAATCTCGTGATCATCATTCTCGCTCAGTTTATGGGCGCCATGGCCGTGACCATGGACAAGCTCCCGCTCCGTCTTCAGATCATGCACCAGAGCCTGACCGTGCTCAGTAACGGCTTCATCCTCACGGCTCTCCTCTGGGGAAGTATGCTCGTATTCCTCATCGACCGTAAGCCGCGTCTTGCCGCACTCGGCACATTTGCGTGCGCCTTCTTCTCCCTCTTCGGCATCATTCACTCAGTCGCAGCCTCGGGCGAGGTATACCTGCCCTGGACCATCACATCTCACTTCCATTATACAATTGCGCTTGCCTACCTCCTCCTCTCCTTCATCTTTTTGACATTCGGAAGGAGAAAGAAACGCTAAAATTTCTTACCATGCTGCATCTATAAGCGTGTCTGCCAATCGACCGGATCTGCGATTTTGTTCAATAATCATGTTCACATGGGAGTTCCCAAAAAATATCTTCTCTTCAGGAAGATTTTGTGCTTTCCGTCACTTCTTTTTGCCTGATGACGCGATAGTCTGCGTCCAAGGTCAGCTTGTAAAAAATCCCGCATTGGAAAATTTTACGAATAGGACTTGCCGTTTTGAAAGAGGAGCTTCATGCAGGCCTATCAACGACTTAAAACATTTTGCCATAAAGCACTCACGCCCATCACCATTATGTTTATCCCCCACGACAATCCCCGAAGGTCATTGAATCTTAATATTCCTGCAGTCGGTGTTTTTATGTCGGCCATCTGCAGCCTTGTGGGGGCTGTCTATCTCCTGTCAGCGATTCCTGATGCCATTCGATACCATGCGATGGAAAAGCAGCTTCTCGACTATTCGCAGAAGGCATACGATTTCAACACGACTCTGCTGTCATTGAAAAAAGCAGAGAACGAACTTCATCAGTTGATTTCCCTCGGTTCAAAAGAAAAGATACTTGAGAAGGCAGACACGTTGGACGTAGGGTCATTCGATATCAGCCAGGTCCAGGAACAAATCGAAAGGTCCATCGGGACCGTAGATGCTATCAGGGATTATCTTCGTTCCGAGAAGAGCCTCTACCTTGCGACTCCGAGAGGGCTTCCCGTTGCCGGAATAATCTCTTCCCCTTACGGCGGCAGAATAAATCCGATATCCGGACAATCCGAATTCCATCGGGGCATTGATATTTCCGCCGAGGCAGGCACGCCCGTCAAGGCGACGGCAGACGGCGTTATCGTTTTTTCCGGTTACAACCCGGGAGGAGGAAATGTTGTGGTCATTGCACATGGACACCGCCTTTCGACGTATTATGCACACAACCGGACGAACGCCGTGCGTGTGGGGGAGAAGGTCAGAAGAGGGTCAGTCATCGCATACGTCGGCTCTACCGGTTCCGCTACAGGAAGCCACGTCCACTATGAGGTGTGGCGTAACGGCAAGAGTGAAGATCCGAATTCATACACCAGGAGGAGATCATGATGTTCAACAATAGAAAATCGGACAAACTGGAGATGGTCATCGGCGAGAATTCAAGAATCACGGGCTACATCGAGTCTGCGGGGACGATCCTCATCGAGGGCACCGTCCTCGGCAATTTATCCGGCAACAAGGTTATCCTTGGCGAAAAATCTTACGTCAAAGGCGACATTTCTGCAAACAACATTTCCATAGCCGGCAAGATAGAAGGCCATTTGAAAGGAAGAGACGGCATCGATGTCAGGGCTACGGGACACATCTCCGGCGATATCGTAACAAGGCGTCTCTCCATGATGAAGGGAGGGGTCTTCAACGGCATGTCGAGCATGGAAGACGGAGATCGTGGAAAGAAAGACGAGACCGACAAAAAAGTTGTCGAGTTTGCAGCCAAGGAACGGTGATGCGTAAAGGACAGAAGAGTTTCTTAATTTGACGTGAGAATGTTCGCGTGAAAATGGGAAGATTGTCTCCAATCTTCTCATTTCGTACGGTTTTCTTTTTTCTTGCGTGTTCGTTCTTTCAGTCTTTCCACAAGCGCAAGTATTGCTCCAATAAGGCTTTTCTCCCTGCGTTTGAACATAGCTTCGACACTTATGATTTCTTTACCGAGTTCAATGTCGACAGAAGCAGATTTCTTGATGGCCAGAACCTGGGAAGGGTAGACGCTCCTGTGGCCCGTAATCAGGAAGCTGATCACGCAGGATACCGCCGCGTAAGGTCCGATTTGGGCTCCGAAGAGTTCGATCGCCAATATACTTGCTGCAATCGGCGTGTTGGCGGCACCGGCGAGGACGCTTACCAGGCCGATCGCAGAAAGAGTGCCTACGTCCAACCCGAAGATTTGACCGAAGAGATTTCCCGAACTCGACCCGACAAAAAATATCGGCGTCACGATGCCGCCGCTGCCCCCGAAAGCAAGAGTGATGCTCGTAAAAATGCTTTTGACGATGAACGAATACCAATGAACTGATTCACCGTTTATGGCGGACTGAATAGTATTCAGTCCGAGACCCAGGTAGTCTTTCGACAATGCAAAGGTCAAACCGACCAGTATGAAACCGCCTATGACAGCCTTCAGCGGGGCCGACACCTTGAAGATGTCTGCCGCCTTCGCCCCCGCCTTCAGGGCGCCGACAAGGAATGCCGAACACAGGCCGAAGAAGATTCCAGAGATGACTACCCACACAAAGAAAATCTCCTTAATAGCAGGGACAAAATTCAATGCGTGATAGAAATAAGTGATTCCCAGACTCGATGAGATGTGATAGCTCACGATCCCGGCAATGAAGGACGGCAACAGGACTTCGTACAGCAGACTTCCGACAAAAAGAACCTCTACCCCGAATATGGCGCCGGCAATGGGTGTTCCGAATACGGACGCAAATCCGGCGCTGATGCCGCAGATGACAAGCTTCTTCCGGTCGCTATCGCCGAATCTCAACAAATCGGCGACGATAGACGACAGTCCCGCGCCGATCTGCGCGCAGGGCCCCTCTTTTCCTACAGACCCTCCCGACGCTATCGTGATGATCGTCGCAACGAGCTTGACAGGCACTACCGCTGCTTTTATATGGCCGGAACGCTTGTGAACAGCCTCGATAACCTTCTCCGTACCATGTCCCTTCGCGTCCGGAGCAAGATATTTCGTGAGAAGAACGCTGATGAATAATGCCACTGGCATTAACACAAAATAATACCCATAACGATTGCTGAACTCGGTACTCCAGGTCAGGATTTTCAGAAATATAGTTGTCGACAGGCCGACAATGATCCCGATGCCCGTTGCGAGGACAACCCATTTCAGCACGCTGACGAAAAGAACGGATTGCTCAACGAAACTCCTCTTTATTCTGCGGAAGGGTTTTTCTCGATCGGGCTTCTCTCCCTTGTGGTGTACAGTATGAGGCATGTGTTTTAGAATAGCGGTTATTCCGAAATTGTCAATTGATTCTTACAAAGGCAGATGCTCGATATCAACTTTGTGCCCCGTCTGATAATAGGCGTTTTTGCCACCAACATATGCGTCAGTGGTATACTTATCGAAGATTTTCCGCGCATCATGATTCCAGGCCCTAGATTCATCGGGGGAATAGATGACATTAAGGTCAACCAATGTTGAAACAATTGCCATGCATGAGTCATTCCTCCAAGTCTTTTTTCATTCTGTCAAAATCTTCTTTTGTAATTTCTCCCTTGGCATAACGCTTTTTCAAAATATCTAGCGGATTTTCTGTATGTGTCGGCGTCCGACCTCTCGTTCTCGTCGCCTGGATGATGAAATAGATCAACAGGACAATGACAACCAAAAATAATATCCACATGAGCATTCCCCCTCCATATCCATAATGCATCATCGGGCCCCATCCCCATGGACATTGACCGCCATAGTAGCCATTTCCTCCACATGATATTAATAAGCTGATCGTCATAGAAGATAATATTGAGAGCTTCTTCATTCTTCACACCCCTCATTTTACGGAGTTGACAATTTCTTTTAACCTTCTCTGAAATTGTTACTGTCACTCCTCTTTAATCATTGATTGTTTCTCTACGAGTTTCTCATAGTCGGGACAATTCCAGCAGATAATGCGACCTTCCCTATTGACTAAAATAGGGAACGGCACCCTAAAGACCCCGAAGATCAGCCGGGCCTCGCCATCCTCTCGTCAGTCCAAACCCCATACCTTAACGGGAAGGGGTAGACCTAAGTTTTTGACCATACTCGGTCCTCGGTATACATATGGTTTGATGAAGCATATGTCGGCGCCTCCGTCCCGAAGTTCGCCGAGAGATTTGCAGCTTCGACTTCTAACTATGACATATGTATCCGGATTGTCAGATCTTATAAATTCGCAAACTTCCGCGCCATTCATTCCGGGCATATCAGTATCCAGTATTACGACGTCGTATGGGACTTTCTGAAGACACCCAATGGCCTCAAATCCGTCATGCGCCTGATCAACCTTATAACCGGATTCCTTCATTGAGAGCGATAGAATATCAGCCAGTACCGTGTCGTTACTGGCGATGAGCAGTCTCATGATTATAATAGCGCACACACTAAAAACTCGTCATCAATCCTATTAACAACGGCTGTTTCAAGAACCTATTTCGATTGTTCCTTCAGGTTTTTCATAACCAGCAAGTGCGGAAGAAAATCCCCTCACTTTCCCCCATACCAACATGGTGCTTAGCTCTTTAACATCGATTCACCTTCAATCTTCTTCTTCAGTTTAGAATCCGTAAATATCCTTTCGAGGGCATCCGAAAGAACAGCATTTATCCTCGCCTCCAGCACTTCTTGAGAGAAGGAGACGTCCTTTAAAGAAGAACTGCTCTCTAAGGTCTCAGTATCAAATATCCTTTTAGTTGACACGTTTGCAAAGACGAGGGTCAGTTTGACTTTTGCCCGATAGGTTTTTACAAGGTACGAATCATCACAGGTGATCTTCAGTTCATCAATATTGCCTCCTACCAGTATCCTGCCCCAGTCCTTATTAATACTTTCCTCCTTCAAATCCCAAGCGGGGATGTTATTTGAAACCCTATATCCGGACTTGAAAAAATATTCTCTTACACTCGCAGTAACCGCATCGGGCACTTTCACATTTTTGGGAACGATCGGAGTTCTGTCACCGTCAATTGTCACTGCGCCCACCTGCAACTTGTCGTCGACATTCCGGATATCGTTAAGCATCGCAACCGTGACAAGAAAATCAGACGAGGTTTTCGCCGTCTTGAGAAGGTTTTCTGACGGTTCATATTTCAAATCGACCCGGTAAAGTGCAGGTGCGCAGGCTTGCAGATACAAGACGGCTAGAGCCAAAATAATTACCTTAGAAAGTAACGCTAAAACACGACCACTACTCACCTGTTTGTGCTTGATATGCCCACATATCTTCTTTGAGCGAATGTGCTTCATGGTCCACCTCCGTATCTTAATCTCAAATCTTCTTCTTAAAAACCATGACACAAGACATGGGCCTTCATTTCACTGACACGGACACTTACCGCCACAGACATCGCCTCATAAACATAGGATGTCCTACGCTGCTGCTTGACATGTCTCTTTTACCATAACTTGTTTAGAAGAAGATCCAACCTGATTTCTTCCACTTTTGACATCAGAGATGAGAGAAGTTCAGGCATTTCTTTATAAACAAATACCACGAGCGCGAGAATGAGGCAGAAAATAATTATCGTGTTCAGCCAACTGCCCTTATATTCTTGCTGATCCATCATCCTCACTTCCCAGTTTACCAGAATCAAAAACGCCCTTAAGCTGATGCTGCGGTTCTTCCTTGATTTCGGTTCGCTCAGTACTGCATTTATGCAATACTACAATTGCAACGAAAGAATCACCTACCAGCAGAACAGCTCTCAGAGACGCGAAGAAAAGTGTATAGGTGAGGGCCGTGTACATGGCGGATTCGAGAGATGATGCTGAAGGCTGATTTAAAGCCCTCCAAATCATAAACTCAAAGAATACGAAAATGAAAACCAGAGAAAGCAACTGCGGTATCTGCAGTCTCTTGAAGTTTTCATAATCCTCCTCTATCATTTTTCGCAGCCATTTCAATTCTCTATAGTGGGAGAAAATCAGCAGAACTGTGATAACTCCTGCGATCCCGATAAGGGCGGGACGCCAGGTCTCATCTTCCATCAAACGGAAGGCTATCAGAAAACAGCAGGAAAAGTAGAGAAAACAGGAAAAGCCTGCCGACCAGACCCATGAGGCAAAATGTTCAAATTCCCTGATACTATCTATTCTTGTGATCGCCATGCTGTAGGCGAAGACGAGCGATACTAGAACAATACCAAATAAAGTGCCGGCAACTTGTGCGAGCGCTGAAAATCCCGATTCCATCAGTCGATCTTCTCCTTCACGTAATAAACGTTATTGTCATCGATGACGAGGTAATGCAAACTATCAGACGAATCGATCACTATGCTTTCAGGCTCTATGAAGGTGCCACTGCCGTATTGTACGCCTTCCCTCCCGTCTAATACGACGAACGACGTATTGCCCGACCTTGCCGCGTATGCCAGATGAATATCGCCCCGGCTGAATGTCACAGAATTCTCGAGGATGGCATCATATCGTTTTCCTTCCTTGCCATCCTCGACAACAAACCAACGGGCGCCTTTTCTTGCTGCATAGGCTACAGAAAAGCCATCGTTACTGAATATCGGTGTCCCTGAAAGAATTGCATCGTAATCTCTTCCTTTCCTGCCGTCTACTACAACTGCCACCCTGTTGCCATCCTGAGCAACATATGCATCATGATGCCTGTCCTGACTCATCCTGAAAGAATTTTTTATCCAGTGAGAATCACTTACGCGGTCAATAAGCGTTTCAACCGCAAGGCGGTTAGGCACTCCCTCTTCGGCTCGAGTTGTAATAGGGGCTAAAGTTAGGATGAAAACCCAGAATATGACGATCCCTCTTCTGGACATGATCGCACCTCCTTTTGCACATCAGGACCGACAAATTAGCTCCATTCCTACCAAGAGAACAAATGGAACAGACTATAGACGTCACGACATGTTTCAAGAAAGAGCATGGTTATGCTGATTGAGATTAATACTAATCCCGATCGTCTGGTCTTATTCTTTCTCCTTAGTGACTTTTTTCAGCCGTGGCACGTTGACTTCCGGCGAGACCATCAATTGCGGCGGAAGTTTCTGCGCTCCCAAAATGTGAACAAGCTCATCGAGAGCAGAATCCAACTCAAGAAGTCTCTTAGTGGGTAGAACTTCCAGTCCCGCAACGAGAAGCCCTTGGGCGACACGGGGAGCTCTGGCAATGATCCTCTTGCCCTCCTCCGTCAGCGTTACCTTTACGACTCTCCTATCGTCTTTTGAGCGTACTCTTTTTACGAGTTTCCGTGATTCGAGACGGTCGAGTATTCCGACTACCGTGGCCGGATGAAGGTACATGCGTCTAGCAAGGTCCGACACGCGGACGGGGGACAGATCGCCGATAACCTTGATGGTCCAGAGTTGTGGCCCCGTGATTCCGGTTTCATGTTCCGCCTTCTTCGATTGATCATTAACCACCTTGAATACCCTGCGAATGTTGTCGATAATTCTTGATACTATTGCGGATTTTTTTGTCATTTTCATACCTCTTCCTCTTCCTCGAGTTTAATAATACTTATAACAGAATGTTAATTGATATGCAAATTATTTATATACAAATTAATTGACAAATGCTGTTTCGTATATTATAAAGAAACAAACAAAATTGAAAGGAGTGTTGGACATGAAAAAATCGTTGTTGTTCTTAATGCTTTGTTTACCGCTTTTCTTCATCGTTTTTGCCGGATGTGCCAATAAAGGGACAGTGAAGGAAGAATCCACGGCGACGCCAAGTGTCGCCGCCGAAAAGCAGCCCGGTGTACAGGCAGCGAAAAAGGGAGGGGTGGCTCCTGCCGTCAAGGAGGCTCCAGCTGCAGGAGGGGAGCAGACCGCAAAGAAGGAATCAGCAATGGCTGACACGTTCAAGGATATTCACTTCGATTTCGACAAATACAATTTGAAGCCGGAAGCGAGGGCACTTCTCAAGAAAGAGGCTGACTGGCTCGCAAAGAACAAAGACTACAAAGTGCGCATCGAGGGAAACTGCGACGAAAGAGGAACGGAGGAGTACAACCTTGCGTTGGGACAGAGGCGTGCTGATGAGGCCAAGAAATATCTTATCGCGCTGGGTATCGAGAAGAAAAGGATAAAGACCGTCAGCTATGGCAAGGATAAACCGCTGGACCCGGGTCATAATGAAGAAGCCTGGGCAAAGAACAGAAGGGATCATTTTGTCGTAACCCAACTGTCAGCGCAAGCAAAATAGTGACAGTATTAAGTCAAATCAGTTTAAGACCGTCCCAGCCTTGCCAGCAGTTCGCCGGGCCCTTGAGGTAAACGGTGAATTTGAAATAACTGTAATTGCATAAATATTAATAATCCGAATCCTTTCTTTCATACGCTGGGTTGTAATGGTCTTCGCAGGGAGGGCCTCCTTTGTGTCCGTCGGTGGGAGCGGAAACACCTCCCTGCGAGCCGTTACATCCGAATTGAACTAATCTACATTATGCCGGAGGCTGGATCATGTACACCAGGGTATTGAATTTGTTCAGGATCATTTGCGGTTTTCTTGTCATTTTCATACTTGCCGGTAACGCCTATGCTCAGGAATTGAGCCCGGCGCATGAGCAGGAGTTCATGGACGCGAAGGAAGCACTGCAGACTGCGCAGACCGCGAAGGCCGACAAATATGCGCCGGATATGCTAAAGGAGGCCAATGTATTCCTGGGCAAGGCCGAACAGGCCCGCTCCGCAAAAGACGATGTCCAGTTTACACGATCATCTCACCTTGCCCGGGCGTATGCAGAATCTGCCAAGGCCTGGTCGGAACTGAAGATTGAACAGGAAAAATTGTCAGCGACCAAGGTTGAGCTGGAAAAGACGAAGGCCGAGATCCAACGCCTGGAAAAAGCCAAGTGAGAGGTGGGTAACGTCATGAGGTACAGAAAGATAGCACTCTACTCTTTCTTCATTTTGGCAGTTTGGGGGATAAGTGCCCTAAGTCCCGTCTCAGCCTTGGCGACAGGCTCCTCTACCAGTGGAGAGGAGACCAAAACACCTAATGCCTCGGGTTCTGTTGCAGTCCCCGCAACCCCTTCTCCTGCCACTTGCATAGATGAGGCAAAGGCAGCCATCGAAAATGCGCGCCAGGCCGATGCAGAGAAGAGCGCGCCAGGTGAACTGACACAGGCGAGATACTGGCTTATGCAGGCGGAAAAGAACTATGCGCACTCACGTTCGCTTTGGTCCCAAAGCCTGAAGCTCATCATATCCGATGAGGCCAAGACCCAGGAGATACTGTATCTTGCAACGATGGCAAGAATCACAGCCCAGACCGCTGAGGCCAAGGCCAGAAAGGCGTTAGTAGCAACGGAATTGACTAATACAGCGAAGGACCTTGCCGACAATCAGGCGATGCTAGATGTATTGAACAAGAAATTAGCCGAAGCCGAACTGGCGAAAAAAGTCAAAGCCGAGGCTGAGGCTGAGCAGAAGAAACTGGAGCAGGCAAGGCAGGAGGCGGCCGTCCTGGAAAGCAAGAAGATGAAGGAACTCGAGGAAGCGAGGAAAAAAGCTGCCGACCTCGAAGCCGCCAAGCAGAAAGAGCTGAGCGACGCCAATTTGAAAGGGCAGCAGCTGGTCTCCGAGAAGGCAAAGCAGGAAGCCGAGCTCAAGACCCTCCAGCAAAAACTAGCTGCGCTGGATAAGGCCAAGGCGATGCTTGCAGATGCCGTAAAAATCCCCGGCGCCACAGTAAAAGCGGTTGACAAAGAAATCGTAATCAACATATCGGCCAGCAAAATCTTCTCCTCTAAGAATGAAATCCATGCCAAGGGAAAATCAACCCTGGACGAAGTGGCAAGCTACCTGAAAAAATATCCTGAAGGAGCCGTAATGATCCGGTGCTATTCCGACAACGCCGGTAAGGCGGAAGCACAAAGGCTCCTCACGGAGAAGCGCGCCGTAAAAGTTAAGGGCTACCTTGTCGATTTTCACAACATCGCGCCTGACCGCATTGTCGCCAAAGGTCTGGGACCGACCCAGCCGATAGCTGACAACAGCACTGCGTCGGGCCGCGCGTTGAATCGCAGGGTAGAAATTGGCGTCGCCTTCGGTGAATAACGGACAATATTCGAGCTCAGGGTGAGACGTTTCTGCCCATTCCTAATTACAAATACATCACTGTAAATTATGAGCGGTAAGAGGACGCCTATTACATGAGCAACCAAGAAAGTGACGATAATCCAGACCAAAGGGTCGGACAATCTATTTTCCTGAACGCACAGGGAGCACGCGGTCGTCGCAATCGATGATATGTTCACTCCATTTAAGTAGACCCGTATAGAAATCAAAATTCGCCGCATCGGAACCGCGTGTTTCCGAAGCCCATATCCATGCACAAGAAAGACCAATCAAAGTTGTCAAATGAACGCCGTATGCGCACGCGGACATATAATACTTGCCTTCGTTATATAGACTAGCCAGCTCATCCCCGGTGGGCATCCGCCAGTCTTTGTAACCACCGCCACGATAATTTTCGCAATAGCGTTTAGCATCATGCCAGTTAATGTTTTTCCCGTTGTCTTTGGCTGCCCACATGAGTTTTGAACTCGTGTCCAGAATTGTGCCATCGTCGTAGGCGATAAAACGACCGTCCCTACCAGTCTCCCCTGCTAACGCGTAATTCGAAATAGCATAAAGTAATATTACAATGACCGCTGCTACAATAAAAAGATGTTCCTTCAAGTCATTCATCGGTTCATCCCCCTTCAAGAAAAAGGATGGTCACATTTTTGCTGCGCACGTCAAAATCACTCTCTTTTGCAGTACTCAAGA
>DASRZZ010000182.1:0-10975 GCA_035685925.1 Syntrophales bacterium
AGATACTGATCCTTCATTCACATTTCGATCATGTAGGAATCGTCCCATATTTCAAACGGACTTATCCCGGTATGGCTGTATACGCGTCAGCCCCGGCCTGGAAGATATTTGCCATGCCCAAGGCTATCGAGGTCATGAACACCTACAGCAAACTCAGTGCAAAATGGTGGGGCTTAGAAAAAGCCCTTGACGCCTATGATCTCGACTGGCGTGACGACATTACAGGAATAACCTTGGCCGAGGGAGATAAGATAGAGTTTGGCGGTGTCAACTTGCTGATCTTGGATACACCCGGTCATTCCAACTGTTCCATTACTGCCTATGAGCCCGAAAGAAAAATCATGTTTACCTCAGATGCCGCAGGGATTCCTTACAATGAGTTCTGCTTCCCTTCCATGAATACAAATATGACGCAGTATCTGGCTAGCCTGGAAAAATTGAAGCCTTTACCGGTATCCTACCTCTGCGGAGACCACTACGGCTACATTACCGGGGACGAGGCATCCAAATTCCTTGACCTGACCTTTAACGAAGGCGTCAGATGGAGGGCCGTGATGGAGGATACATACCGCAGGCATGGCGGCGACATAAACGCTGCTGGGAAGGCCATTACTGATTATTTCTATAAACAGATGCCGGACTATTTCATAAGGCGGGACATCCTCGAGGGGGTCTTCAGGCAGATGTTGAAATTCATCTCGAAGAACGTGTGAGAAGAATACCGACCATGAACAAAAAAAAGACGGCAATTCTTTTCCACGCTCTTTGCTTATCCCTCATAATGTTCGCTACTGAAACTGGGGCGGCACCAGCCCAATTGAGGCCGGACCAGCTCCATTCCTATCTCAAGCAGGGAATAGAAAAAATTTTCAACCTGGAACGGCAGGACGCAAGCATCTATTTGCAAAAAGCCGTGGATGTGGATCGAGGAAACCCGACCGGCTATGCTTTTTTTGCGCTGGAAGCCTTGTTCTTTTATGAGATTAGCCTCGATCAGAAGGAGCGGGAGAAATATCAGGAGTCCATGCTTCGTTACGTCAGCGAAGCAGTAGCAAGAGGCCAGATGAGGATTGAGAAAAATCCTAATGACGGACAGGCTTACTTTGCCACGGCACTTGCAAAGATTATCAAAGTCCGTTGGGCCATCGGGCAAAAACAGTACCGTATCGTAGCGCAAGAGACATCGAATATCTGGGATTATCTGGAAAAAGCCAGGAGAGAAGACCCAAACAATTATGACACGTATTTTCTCATGGGCCTGCTCCATTACCATATAGATCATCTCCCAGCCCTGTCCCGTTTTTTTTCTTCCCTATTGATTGCTTCAGGTGACAGCAAGAAAGGGCTGCAGGAACTGGAATTGGCGGCGCAGAACGGCGATCTTCTGAAGGAACTTGCACAGTCTGAACTCGCGTCGGTGTATGTTAACTTTGAAAAAGAACCTGCCCGGGCTCTTTCCATTGCCCGTGAGTTAAAAGGACGGTTTCCCCGCAATTATAATTTTTCCTTCGCCCTAGCCAATGCCCTCTCCGAACTCCACTATTTCAAGGAGGCTTTCGCCACGGCCCGTGAAATTGAGAGAGGAATCCAAGCGGGGACGCCCCCCTTCGCCCCCCAACTCCAGCCGCGCCTCGATCAGTTAATGGGAAGAATCTTTTTCGACGAAGGAGAATATGCCAGGGCGTCCGAATATCTTGAAAGGACACTGAAGGATAGGGTGCCCTATAATGCCCGTGTCCGTGCCTGGGCCCTCGTACGCCTGGGGATGATACATGATGCTCTCAATGAACGGGAGCAGGCGGAAGAATACTATGACAGGGCTTTGGCAGAACCGGGCGGGGAAGGTTTCGCCCAAGTTGAGGCAAGGAAATATCTGGATAGCCCCTATGTGCCTCCCCCCAAACTGCGAGGCCGGGAGTGAATTTAAACCATAAAGGTTGAAAGCAAGCGAGTAATGTCCTACAGTAATATGCCTCATGTAGCCTAGGTTTTCCCCAGGTTATTCCTAATATCTTTCAATTACGTAAAGGGGTATTGATTGACGCATCTCAAACTGTTCTTTACATTAGAAGTTCATTTATGTCACACTTGTGGTGAAACCTATCCATTCAATTTGGCATATAGCTTGTGATTATTCCTGCTGCGAAATAAGCACATTTTTGTTTGAAACCCCCATGCCGGCTCGTCGGCACAAACACACAAACGAAAGGAGGTCCTCTATGGCGGACAAGATAAGGCTACAAGAAGGCAAGAAAGTGAAGGTTTTTTCCTTGAAAGATCAGAACGGACAGGACTTTCACCTCTCGGAGTACAGAGGCAAAAAGGTGCTCTTGTCATTTCATCCTCTCGCATGGACATCCGTGTGCGCCAAACAGATGCAGGCGCTGGAGAAGAACAAGAAGTCCTTCGATAAACTCAATACTGCGGCTGTAGGTCTAAGCGTGGATAGTGTGCCCTCCAAGGCGGCTTGGGCCAAGAGTCTAAAAATCAAGAATACAAGACTACTGGCTGATTTCTGGCCTCACGGGGGCGTTGCAAAGTCCATGGGCCTTCTCCGGGCGGAGGGATTTTCGGAGAGAGCCAATGTCATTGTCAACGAGAAGGGGAAAATCATCTTCGTCAAGGTCTATCCTATCAGGCAGCTTCCTGATGTTGGAGAAGTACTGCGCGTGCTGAAGGCGCAAAAAAGTGGCGGATAATCACCGCTACGTGATATGGAGGACCCTATGGGCAAAGAAAAAGGATATTCCAGAATAAATAGGAGAGACTTCTTCAAGATTGGTCTGGCAGGAACAACATCGGCTTTAATCGGCTGGGAAGGCCTAGCCAATGCCCTGGAATATGCATCCGCGGAATCCTTCACTTTTCCCGCGCCTATATACAGGACCCTCGGCCGAACGGGCATGAAGATTACGATCGTAAGCTTTGGAGCAATGCTAACACCGGAAGCAGAAGTAATAAAGGTCGCTCTCGATCACGGTGTGAACTATGTGGATACGGCGCGACGTTACATGGGCGGGAAGAATGAGGAGATAGTCGCGCAGGCATTGAAAGGCAGGCGTGACAAGGTATATGTGGCGACGAAAACGAAGCCTGACTCACATACAAAAGAGGCCATCTTCAACGATGTTGAGACGAGCCTCAGGGCTCTCGGAACCGATTATATTGATGTAATCCAGCTCCATAATCTTACTGGTGAGAATAAAGACCGTATATTCAATCCGGAGGCACGAGAGGCATACATAAAACTCAAAGAGCAGGGTAAGGTCCGATTCTTTGGTGTCACAACACATAAGGGCCAGGCGGAGGTTCTCAACGCCCTTGTGGATGATCGTGACAGATTCTTCGATACGGCCCTTGTGGGCTACAACTTCAAGAGTGGAGCGGATGAGAAGGAAGCAATAGCAAGGGCCGCCCAGGCGAATATCGGGATTATTGCTATGAAAACGCAGGCAGGGGGTTACAGCACCAGTGCACTGGGTTACATCAGCCCGCACCAGGCGGCCTTGAAGTGGGCTCTTCAGAATACACATATTACAGCGGCCATTCCTGGCATGAGAGACATGGCGGAGCTTCGGGAAGATATTGCGGTGATGGGGATGAAATTCGGTTACCTCGACAAACTTATCTTGAAGCGTTATGGCGCTGCTGTGAAGCATTATTACTGCCATCTCTGCGGAAAATGTGAAGCTACATGCCCGAAAGGTGTGGCGATAAGCACGATCAACCGTTGCCTCATGTACAAGGAGGGATACAAGGAATCTGGCCTCGCACGGTCCACGTACGTTGAGCTTCCCGTATCCATCTCTGCGTCTGCATGCCTTGACTGTCCGGGCTGTGTAGCCAAGTGCGTGAACGGACTTGATATAGCAGAGAAGATGGATAGGGCAAGGAGACTACTCGCTTAATAATGCACAATATTTAAAGAGGCTTGCCAATGAACCGTTCCGAGGTAGTCTCTTCAACCATCATATTCGTTCTTTTTTTGGTCATCTATATGCTGGCTCCGGGTTTTGCTGCGGATGGGGCGATGGAAAGTCTTCTGCCCACTCGCAGCTGTGCGGAGGGCTGGGTTCTGAATGATAAGGCAAGCCTCTTCAATAAAGAAACGCTGTTCGATCATATCAACGGTGAAGCAGAGCTTTATTTTCCCTACGGATTCGATATGCTTGCCACGGCCACGTATATGAACAGAAAGAATTCGGAAGTATGGATCGTGGCCGATGTATACAGGATGGCCTCCCTGCTCGACGCCTTCGGCATCTACTCCAATTATCGAAAGGCCGATGCAGTAAATGTTAAGGTAGGCGCCGAAGGATTTGTTTCTTCGTCCCAGTTGATGTTCTACCAGGACAGGTATTTTGTGAGGCTTCAGATTACGGGCGCTACCAGCCTGGGGCAAGACGTATTTCTTGCATGTGCTCGGTCTGTATCGGATAAGCTCCCGTTCAATGTGGAGCCCCCGGGGGAGCTTGATGCCATGAAAGTACCTGGTATTCTTCCGAAGACAGAGAGGTATATAGCTAAGAGCCTTCTAGGATATGCCTTTTTCCGGCAGGGTATCATAGCCGATGCGCTTCTAAAAGGCGAACGTATCCAGGTATTCCTGGTTCCTGAAGATTCCGCTTCTGCTGCCAGAGAGGCCATTGATCGCTACCTTTCCTATCTGAAGACCGAGGGGAAAAACATTCAACTGCGAGAGGAGCGAGATTACGTCTCCTTTACGGCTTTCGATCCCTTATATGAGGGAGTGCTCGTGGAGCAGTCAGGCCGCTACATAATCGGCGCTGCGAGGCTGAAGGTGCCTTCCTCCGCAACAAAACTTTTGGAACAGTTGCGAGAAAGGCTTGGCGGCGGCAAGAGTTAATGGATTTAAGGAGAGTTGCCATATGAAGGTTTCTGCATCGAGTATATGGACATCAGTCAAGGAAATCAGAGAAAAAGCACCGGTGATCCACAATATTACAAATTATGTTGTCATGAACAACTCCGCAAACGCACTGCTCGCCATCGGGGCATCGCCGGTAATGGCACACGCGGAAGAAGAGGTGGAGGAAATGGTTAACATAGCCGGCGCTCTGGTCATCAATATCGGAACCCTGAGCCCCCATTGGATCAGAGCAATGCTTCTGGCTGTTGACCAAGCCAAGAAAATGAACATTCCCATCGTCCTGGACCCTGTTGGCGCAGGAGCAACAGCTTACCGCACGAGTACGGCGAGAGAATTGATTCAGGAAGTACCGCCTGCTATCATCAGGGGCAACGCCTCGGAGATCATGTCCCTCATTGAGGAAGACGCGCGGACAAGAGGGGTGGAGAGCACGGCCTCTTCACATTCCGCAGTATACACAGCCCGCCAGTTAAACAAGACTTACGGAAGTGTTGTCTGTATCAGCGGAGAAACGGACTATATTATTTACGGAGATGATGTCATCAAGGTCATGAACGGTCACCCAATGATGACGAAGGTCACAGGTATGGGATGTGTTGCAACGGCAATATGCGGGGCCTTCGCCGCAGTCAACCGCGCGTATGCAGAGGCGGCGGTTCAAGCAATGGCGGTTATGGGCATGGCGGGAGAAATCGCCGTAAAAAACGCCGCTGGTCCGGGAATGCTTCAGGTCCGTTTTCTCGATGCCCTTTACGGGCTGTCAGAAAAAGATATTAAACATTACCTCAAGGTAGAAGGTTAATCGTGCGCGGATTATACCTTGTTACAGACCGGGGATTATGCGGCAACCGATCCTTGGAAGATGTGGCGCACCAGGCTCTCGTTGGCGGAGCGGTATGCATACAGCTCCGTGAAAAAGACGCGTCCACCCGATTTTTCGTGGATGAGGCGCGGAAGATGAAGGCCCTAACGGAAAGATTTCATGTGCCTCTTATCATAAATGACCGCATCGACGTGGCCCTTGCCAGCGGAGCCGACGGAATACATATCGGGCAGGACGATATGCCTTATGCCGAGGCCAGGAGACTGATGGGCCCTGATGCCATCATCGGCCTCTCTGTAGAAACATGGGATGATGTGGTAGGGGCAGAGGCCCTCGATGTCGATTATCTCGGTGTCAGCCCCATTTTTGAGACACCCACCAAGACCGATACAGGAGAGAACTGGGGCTTTGCAGGACTTGCGAGAATCAAGGCCTACTCACGCCACACGCTGGTTGCAATAGGTGGCATGAATGCAGCCACTGCCAGAGAGGCGGTCATGGCCGGAGCCGACGCTATTGCTGTCGTTTCCGCCATCTGTGCGGCCTCCGATCCCCTCTCCGTTTCCCGCGAAATTAATGAAATCATCCAGGTGGCTTTAAAGAAACGGGTGGCATAGGGGACGATTGCATGCTTCCAAGAAAGCTGATCATCTTCGACTATTCGGGAACCCTCAGTCGGGAATCCACGTTATTCGGTGAGCCCGACTATTTGATGAAACGACTAAAAGAAAGTGGCTTGATGGATCTGGGGGTCACAAGCCCGGGCGTATTCTGGGAACAGATCGTCAATCCTACCTGGGTGGAAGGGAGCACGACACAAGTAGGATACAAAAAAGTTGTAGAGGATAGGATAACAGCCATTATCTCTCAGAATAAATCCTATATCTCCGGCGCGAAGATCTCTGATGCAGCATCTTCCTTTGTAGATAGCTACCTAAGCCATTCCCGAATCGACAACCGCTGGCAGCCCGTCTTGGAAAAGTTAAATATGCATCCTCCTGTAAGAGCTATAATTGCTACGGATCATTATGCTGAAGCCACGGGTTATATCCTGCAATTTCTTGATGAATTACATATCCAGGCGGTGTCGGCAAAAGCAGCCATGGCTGCTCTTCACAGTACATCAGTCGTTGTGGCAAATTCCGCAGACCTCGGGTTCCATAAGGACCATCTCCTGTTTTGGGAGATTCTGAAAAATGATCTCTGCATGGATGGGATAAGGCACATCTTGCTTGTTGATGATTTCGGATCTAACGAACAGATAGATGACAGCTACAGCGTACCGGAAAAAGTTGAAGAGAGGAAGCGCGATACAGTAAGATTATTGCAAGAGGTTTTTTCCGCCGGTGTGCAGGCCATTCCATTCATTGTGGGCGATAAGAAGGATGAAGAGGCTTTTTTTAACCTCATTACAGAAACAGCGGCAACAATTGACCTTTATCTTGCCACTGTGAATGACGGACAATAACTTCAAAGCCCCGCTTGGAAAACGGACGGAAGAGAGTGATTCTTGTTGATGATGGAAGGAGATTATGGAGACTCATGTCCAATGAAACAACTAAAGTGATTTACTCCATGATCGGTGTCTCGAAGTATTATGACAAGAAACCCGTGCTGAAAGACATCTATCTCTCGTATTTCTACGGCGCTAAGATAGGCGTCCTTGGCCTGAACGGTTCCGGAAAAAGTTCGCTCTTGCGCATACTTGCGGGAGTTGACCAGGACTTCAACGGGAAGACGATCCTGTCTCCAGGCCACACCGTTGGTTTTCTCGAACAGGAGCCACGCCTTGACGAGACGAAAACAGTGCGGGCGATCGTCGAAGAGGGAGTGCAGGAAACCGTTACTCTACGGAATGAGTTCAACCTGATTACCGAACAATTTAGCGAACCCATGTCCGATGAGGAGATGAACAAACTCATCGAACGTCAGGGAGAGGTTCAGGAGAAGCTCGACGCCCTCGATGCCTGGGATCTGGATGCGAGGCTGGAAATGGCCATGGACGCCCTTCGCTGCCCACCGGGAGACACTCCTGTGAAGGTTCTCTCCGGCGGAGAGAGGCGGCGCGTTGCCCTCTGCAGACTACTGCTCCAGAAACCGGACATACTTCTTCTCGATGAACCGACGAACCATCTCGATGCTGAAACCGTCGCATGGCTGGAGCACCACTTGCAGCGCTACCACGGGACCGTCATTGCCGTGACCCACGACAGATATTTCCTCGATAATGTGGCGGGCTGGATCTTGGAGCTGGATCGCGGGCAGGGGATCCCCTGGCAGGGCAACTATTCATCATGGCTGGAAAAGAAACAGAAACGCTTGGAAGTGGAGGAAAAAAAGGAAACCGAGCGCCAGCGGACCTTGCTGCGTGAACTCGAGTGGATACGCATGTCGCCGGAGGGAAGGCATGCGAAGTCCAAGGCCCGCATCAGTTCCTACGAAGCGCTCTTGACGGAGGAGGGTGAGAAACATGCCAGAGACCTGCAAATATATATCCTCCCAGGGCCGCGGCTAGGCCAGGTAGTCATTGAAGCAGACGGCGTTAGCAAGGCATACGGTGACCGTCTTCTCATAGAGGCGATGTCATTTTCTCTCCCACCCGGTGGGATCGTTGGTGTAATCGGCCCTAATGGTGCGGGGAAAACCACACTGTTTAGAATGATTATAGGCCAAGAAAAACCTGACTTTGGTAAGATCAGAATAGGAGAAACGGTCAAGCTTTCATATGTCGATCAGAGTCGAGATGACCTCGATCCCGGTAAAAACATCTGGGAAGTGATCTCTGATGGTCAAGAGCAGATAGAATCGAATGGCTACAAAATAAACTCCCGTGCCTATGTCGGACGTTTTAATTTTTCCGGCGCTGAACAGCAGAAAAAGGTCGGCATTCTTTCCGGAGGTGAAAGAAACCGGGTCCATCTGGCCCGGATGTTGAAAGATAGGGCCAATGTGCTTCTCCTGGACGAGCCCACAAATGATCTCGATGTAAATACCTTGAGGGCGCTGGAGGAAGCGCTGGAGAACTTTGCCGGATGCGCTGTTGTAATCAGTCATGACCGCTGGTTCCTAGACCGCATCGCCACCCACATTCTCGCCTTCGAGGGTGACAGCAAGACGGTCTGGTTTGACGGGAACTACTCGGAATATGAAGCGGATAGAAAGATGCGACTCGGCGCTGCGGCCGACCAGCCGCACCGGATCAAGTACCGGCAATTGACGAGAGTATAGACCTCACGTCGACCATGTTTTTTGTTATACGAAACGCCGCCCGCAATCTTGAAAAGGATGGATTGACAGGATATTCAGACCCGGAATGGCTTATGAGTTTCAGAAAGGCGACGCCGGAGAAGGTATCCCCCGCGGTTTGTTGAAAGCGGATACTGCAATCATCTTCAATACGTCCAATACACCTGAGGAAAGGGAGATGAATGTATTCGGCGATCCCCTTGAGACACTTTGGAAAAATTGTATATTCAGTCTCTGTGGGGTAAAAAATGTATATCGTAGGGTGTTCGGCATAATTGTTACGAGCTCACAAAAACAGCGGACAACATGGCTCAGGGAAGTTGACGAAGCTATGGATAGATATTTCCCATTGTTAAAAGTTGTTGACTGGATTCTGGACTTGATAAATTTTCCGGAAAGATGCAGATTACGCAAGACAATTTACTGCTTACATATCTAAGAGACCGTGTTACGAAAAAAACATCATTGATGAAAAATATCAAGCAAGAAAAGGACTGAAATGAAGAGATTTAAGGATTTGAGCGCATCCGATTTTCCAGGAGTTGGCGCCCAAAAGTTTGGTGAGTGGAAAGCAGCAGTCATGAGGATGAGGGGCAACGTTTACATAGTAATTATCATATACCTCGTATTAAACATCAAGTCATATGGTACGACGGGTCATGTCATATATGACACGCCGATTGTTATTCTCATCGGGATTCTTTTCCTCAGCCAGCAAAGCCGTTTCGCCTCGGAGAAACATTCTACGTACGTAATAGTTTCCCTTGGTGCCCTGATAATATTTAACATCATCTTGGTGCGGATGACCGAAAATTTTGTCGGCGAAAGCCTGCTCGTCATCGTTGCATTATTTTGGTTATATAATCAAAGCGAGAGAAACAAGCGATTGGAGAAGGAACTGGGCATTGACTGCGCGGCATTAAAGCGCGCCTTACTCAACTGAACAACACCTTATTGACGTCTTGTTGCCGCGCAGTTCTGCTGATTGCAGAATTTGCAGTGGCAAGTATTTATAGAAATCCTGATCTGATAATGCCCGGAAAGGAATCCATCAGAGGAATGAAGATTAATTATACGATTGAATTTGCAGGGGGAGCATCATGCCATACGTAAATGTTAAAGTGACCAAAGACGGTGTCACCAAGGAGCAGAAGGAAGAAATCATTCGCGGGATGACTAATCTGCTTAGGGATATTTTAGGCAAAAATCCTCAAACTACAGTTGTCGTAATTGATGAAGTAGACACGGATAACTGGGGCATCGGCGGCGAAACTATAACAATAAGAAGATCGCGTGGAAAAAAGCCGCAGCGATAGTTGAGCAAGCTAGTCTATGAGAATCATTTATCTGGCTGATATCCACGGAGGCTTTGACAGGCTGAATGATCTCCTCAACGAGACGGTTGCCGACGTTTATATTATCGCCGGTGACCTGATTGACATTCCCTTCTACAGCATGGATGCGTCGATACGCTACCACGAACTGCAATCATATTTTCACGGCTTAAGAAGGCGGATGTCAAAGGAAGATATGTTCATAGAGGATTTTGTCGATGAGCTCCTAGAAAAGCCTGATGTCTCAGACGACGTACAGGATCTCGGTACGGAATACCAGGAGTATACGGCGAGGGCCCGCAGGGTCATGCAGCAAAAGTATAAGGTCTTAGCGAGCATAGCGTCCATGAAAAAGAGGTCACGGGTCTTCTTCCTTCCGGGGAACTATGATATGGATCTCAGGTTTACGGCTTTGAGTGAGCATGACCTGCACCTGCACTGGTACGAATTGAATGATCTCCGGATCTGCGGTTACGGCGGAGCAGCCGTCTGGACACCCGGTATCCCTGAGAGGTATGTGATTCATTATCAGAGAAATGCAAAGTATCATGACAAGTACAGTGAGATGTACCTATTCTTCAGTGCCGTAAAGCCGGACATCATCGTGACCCATCAGCCCGCATACGGGATCCATGATCAGGTTACATCAGACGGACCCATCGGCTCCATGGCGCTCCGCAC
>DASRZZ010000183.1:0-17969 GCA_035685925.1 Syntrophales bacterium
TCTGTTATGGCCCCTATCCCCGTTTGCCCGGACTCCTGTTGATTAATCACAGCCGGAACTGAAAGAACCTTTCTCGGATATTGACGCCTTTCTTTTTCAACACCCTGGAATGCCTTCCTCCCTTTCAGGTAATTGGTCAGAACTATCTCAATCGTTGAAGAGAGAGACCGCCGGTCTTCCCTTGCAACTCGAGCCAGGGATTCATGCAGCTCCTTGCTCGCACGAAAACTTATGTGGCCGTCTTTTTTCAATGGGACGCCTTTATTTTCAATAAATATCTAATCTAAATCTAGAGAAGCACAAACTGTGCCTGATGAATCATCTCCAATCTGTAATTTCTGTAATTGATGTTAACCCGCGCCATCACTGTTTTTTTAAATTAAATAACTACAATTATACAAATGAATCGCTTCCGTATACAGCAAATGCGTCAAGTTGTAAAGAATTCAGATAGCAACTGCGCCATGAGGCTGCAGTGCAGCGAAGCTGGCTGTTATTCAAGCGGGTGAAAGCCCCGCCGGAAAAAGGGTCCAATGAGTAGTTATACCCAGCGAGGAGAAGGGTGCCCAACTCATCGAAACTGAAGGAAAAGTTCCCGGAGGCTGGGGGAGTCCCAGTTTGGTCTGCCCAGGGGGACGAGCAACCTAGCAGGCCGTAGCGAGAGCGAACCAGAGAAACCCCAAAATGTGACCCGCGTGAAACGGATGGCGGGAAAATCGGGAGTGCCGAGCCGTTTGCAGCTTGGCGAAGGCCCATGGCGGCATCGAAATATTGGACATGAACGGTGGCTGAACTCCCTGGGGTCGAAGAGGATGGCATGTTAGGAAGGAATGAACAGTGAAAGCTCGGAACCTCTCGCGGGTCGCCCAGGCGCTCCGCACAGCGAAGAGACCGGCATAAGTCACAAAGGTGGCGAAAATGCGATTTGCCTGCGAGAGTTGCGGATGGGGTCGATTATGTGATGACGGACGGGGAGAGCATAACCCGGACAGGAGCGAGGATCCCTGGGGCGGAGGGCTTACCTTCCAAGGCGGTGTATCAAGAAGGCGTCGACCTGACACTGAGCAGGAAAACGGGGCTTGATTGGTACCACTATGGGTGGTGACAAACCGGGTCGAGACGAGCGGATGTCGGGATCAGACTTAGGCTGGAAACAGTCAGGGAAGATCCCACTTGAAAGCGAGCCTTCCAGCCGTATTTGGGGAAACCCGCCGCACGGAATGAGCGGGGGGACTAAGAAACGTCGGCATCATGCGAAGCCCGGTCCGTGCCTGGGCCCTGCCCAACCGTCAGCGGTGCTGGCGATACGACTGGGTTTTTGACATCGATATTAAAGGCTTCTTGACAGTTGACCGTGGTCTTCTGATGCGGGCGGTAAGTAAACACACCGATTGCAAATAGGTGTTTCTATATATCGAAAGATGACTGAAGGCCCCGGTGCAATTGGAAGATGGCAGTCTGATTCATCGGGATAAAGGGACGCCGCAAGGAGGAGTGACTACTCTCGCGCAATAGATAACTTGGCACGTTCATCTGTCCTGACGGTCGGAATTATAAGCCGTAACATACCATCAAATTAGAATTAATTACATGAGTTGCTGGGAAAACACCGAGCCTTTATATCGTGAATAACTCCTCTGCCATCTCAATGGGTGTTCTGTCTCCGACTTTTATCGCTTCGCACCTGGCCTTGACGGTGACGAGAACATTCAGGGCGAAGAATTTTGCTGCGGCGATCTTCCCGTTGTAAAAGGCAACCTCCTTATTCTCGCGGATGAGGGCCCGCTGCTTCGCCTTCGATCCCTTTGCCTCCTTTTCCGTGTATATCGTATTCAGCCGTTCATTCGCAATCGTGGCAGCCTGCATCAGGAGCGATCCCACGGCCATGTCGCCGAAGATTTCGAGATATGGAGAAGCGTTGAGAACCGGGATCAGGAAGCTTGCGCCCCTGCTCAGTCGGTAGAAATGCGTTGTCAGATCGGACACGGCCTTGAGCGCCTCTTCCACGTAGTTGCATGGCACAGTGAGGTCTTCAAACCCCTTGCTTTTTGTTATGACGCTGTACACCTCGCTGTACAGGCTCATCATGAACTCGCCTCTCCTCTGCGCCAGTTTCCTGGCGACGAGGTCGAGGGCCTGGATTGCGTTTGTTCCCTCATATATGGTCGTTATCTTGCAGTCACGCAAGTACTGCTCTACTGGATATTCGCTGCAGTAGCCGTAGCCGCCATATACGTCGATGGCCTTGGAACAGACCTGCATGGCCTTGTCCGAAGAATAGGCCTTGCAGATCGGGATCAATAGTTCCGCGCGTCCATTCCACTTTGCCTTGTCTATCTTTGTTTCTGAGATATCCGCCATGTCGTAGCAATAGGCCGTGTAATAGAGCAGTACCCTTATTCCCTCCACATGGGCCTTCATCCAGAGAAGTGTTCGTTTGATATCCGGATGCTGGATAATGGGTACGGCCTTGGCTTCAGGATTCTTCATGTCCCATATAGCGACACCCTGAATTCTTTCCTTTGCGTATGCCACGGCATGTTCGTATGCCGCGGTCGCAATACCCAGTGCCTGTATGCCGACCTCAAGCCTCGCGCTATTCATCATTTGGAACATGATGGCCATCCCGGCCCTTTCTTTTCCGAGGAGTTCGCCGATGCATTTCCCGTCGTCGCCGAAGTTAAGGGTACATGTGGCGGAGCCCTTGATCCCCATCTTGTGCTCGATGTTCCCCGTGCACACGTCGTTGAATTCCCCCATGCCGCCGTCGTCGTTGACTCGGTATTTGGGGACTATGAAGATGGAGATGCCCTTCGTTCCCGGCTCATCCCCTTCGATTCTGGCGAGAACGGGGTGGATAATATTCGGACAGAGGTCATGGTCTCCGCCGGAGATGAAGAGCTTGGTACCCGTGATGCTGTATGTCCCGTCTGGCAGTTTCTTCGCCATTGTCTTAAGGGCGCCCACGTCGCTCCCCGCCCCGGACTCTGTGAGACACATGGTACCGCCCCACTCGCCGGCAAACATCTTGTACATATATTTGTTCTTCTGTGCTTCCGTGCCGAAACGCTTAATAAGCCCGGCGGCCCCGGTTGTAAGGAGTGGATACATGATGAGAGGATAGTTGGCAGCCTGAAAAAGCTCATAGCAGGCGGTGGAAACGCTTAACGGCATTCCCTGTCCCCCTACCTCGGGATCACTCGCCGTGCACTGCCAGCCAGCGCCGATAAATTTTCTGTATGCGTGGTGGAAACTCTTCGGCACGTAAACCTTTCCGTCCTTGAACGTGCATCCTTCCCTGTCCCCATCCACATACGTAGGCAGTATAACATCGAGGGCCATCTTCTCCGCTTCCGTAATGACCATGTCCACGGTTTCTTTTGAATAATCTGCGTACCTGGCCTTGAAAATATTTTCTATGCTAAGCTGCTCGTAAAGGACAAATTGCTGATCTCTCGTGTTCACCAATAAGTTACTCATAAAGACCTCCTGAAAACCGTGGATCAAAGGAATCGGGAAATGTTGAAACGTAAAGCCTTGATGAATCGGCCGCCGCTATACCAATATACGCCTGATAAATTCAATATAATTTTATACATAACCACGGCACGCTTTGCAAGGCTTCCTTTGGCGAACTTTGATCTTTCTGACGGCTCCGGGTTTTGCTTTTGACTGTTGTTGAAAAATGGCGAAATTTATGAGATTGAAAAGAACTAAATAAGACGCTGCTGGAATCGTCCGCGTCGAGAAGGAGAAGATTGATATGAAGAATCTACTGGAAAACATCGAAGAAATCCTGCTCATGGGTCCCGGCCCTTCCTGTGTGCCGCCTCAGGTCTATAAGGCCCTTAGCCTGAAGACCCTGGGACATCTGGACCCTTATTTCTTGAAAATCATGGATGAACTCATGGAGATGCTCCGCCGAATCATGAATACGAAGAACAAACTCACCATTCCTATCTCGGGGACGGGCTCCGCTGGTATGGAGGCATGCTTCGTGAATCTGGTGGAACCGGGCGACAAGGTTCTCGTTATCACGAACGGGGTTTTCGGGGTAAGGATGCAGGACGTAGCCGGCCGGCTCGGCGCTAAGGTTGATGCCCTGGAGTTCCCTTGGGGCACACCGGTGGTACTGGAGGCAGTGGAAAAGAAGATTCGTCAGGATTCGTATAAGATAATCGCCGTCGTTCATGCCGAGACCTCCACGGGCGTGCGGAATCCAGTTGCTGAAATCGGCGCGCTCCTCAAAGGGAATGACGCGATCTATCTGGTAGATACGGTAACCAGTTTGGGCGGTATCGAGGTCAGGATGGATGACTGGAACATAGACGCCCTCTACAGCGGCACGCAGAAATGCCTGTCCTGTCCTCCGGGACTTGCACCCTTTTCGTTTTCCGACAAGGCCATGGCGAAGCTCAGTGGAAGGAAGACGAAGGTGCCCAACTGGTATCTCGATATTACGATGATAGCGAACTACTGGGGGTCGAACCGCGTCTACCACCATACCGCGCCAGTGAACATGATCTATGGCCTGTACGAGGCGCTCTATGTCATCTTGGAGGAGAAGGTGGAGAATGTATTCAAGCGGCACAGTGAAAGCCACAAGGCCCTCGTGGACGGGCTGAAGGAGCTAAGCGTGAAGATGCTGGTGGAAGAGCCCTACCGACTGCCCATGCTGAATGCCGTGAGTGTGCCCGAGGGCGTGGACGAACTGGCTGTCAGAAAGCGCCTGCGGAGTGAATTCCAGATCGAGATTGGCGCAGGCCTGGGACCCCTGGCAGGAAAAATATGGCGCGTCGGGATCATGGGGCACACCGCAAGAAAGGAAAACGTTGCGAGGTTCCTCGCTGCGTTGAAGAAGACGCTGGGGAAATAGCCGCTATTAAGACGCCCCCGGTTAGAAAAGGGGGACAAGACAAGCAGGACTAAAGTCCTGCACTACATATTATTGTCTGTCTGTTGTTGACATCCTTTTTTTGCAGTATATAATTTATTGTGTAGGGGTTTTAAACAGAATGCAAAGAAAGGATATCGCCATGGAACAGCCTTTAAGAATAACATACCGCGATATATTGCCGGACCATAAGGACGCCCTCGATCCGATAATCAGGGAGCATGCCGCAAAGATGGATAAGTATTTCCCCCATATCATCAGTTGTCACGTTGTCATCGAAAGGCTTCAAGCGAGGCACCATGTGGGCGATCTCTACAGGACGGCGATTACCCTGACTGTACCTCACAAACAGATTGTGGTAAATCGCGAGCACCCCCGACACCACAGCCATGAGGACATGTTTGTTACCGTAGGTCATGCCTTCGCCGACGCAGCCAGGCAGCTCGAAGAATACGCACGTGTGCGGCACAAAGAGCTGAAGGACCACGACCTGCTGCCTCACGGTCTGATCCATAAACTATACCAGAAGGACGGCTATGGATTCATTCAGGGCTTTGGCGGAAAGGAGATATACTTCCACCGGAACAGTGTAATTGACGGGTTCGAAAACCTGGACATCGGGACTGAGGTGCGCTACGAGGAGGAGGAGGGAGAGAAAGGCTCGCAGGCGAGCACCGTCAAGATCGTGAGAAAAGAACACGCTCACCACAGGCATTAAGATTCAGCAAATTGCAAGGCCAGCGGCCGGGTGAGCCGCTCTCAGCCTTGCAGGTAGCTATATTTCAATTTCGGGAGGTAATACTTACCTGGCCGCCGCTGCAGAAGCAGTTCTCCTGCGTCGGGCTTTCTTCTTGACGTTCTTGAAAGGAACCTTGGCACGGGCAGGCATTCTCTTCTTTTCCGCCAACTCTTCTTCGATGGGGACTTCCGGCTCGAATTCGATGATCTCCATCAGAGGCTCCTCGTTTTCATAATCACCGAATTCCCAGATCATCTCATCGAGTTCCCTGTCGCGGTATCTATCCCTTCCGCTTTCAAACTCCGTCGCCTTGTCGTTAAAAATTGCATCGAGGGGCTTCACTCTTTCGTAGTGTGGCATCTCATTCCTCCTTGATATTTTTCAACTCAAGTCTAATCATGATCGTGGAATTCATCCATCCTGCAATACATGAAATCAAGTTCTGAAAAGCCTGAATTTTGGATCAGGGAATGGATGACAAATGTGTCATCGATCCAGCCGCGTTAGGCGCAGGCGCTTGCGGAGGGGTGGAAACAGTTTTACACATTGACACGCGGTCCCTATTTCTTTTATGCTGACCTCTCGGATTCGTGCGTGCGCAGGATGACGGTAGTTTTTTGAAGTCGACTAGAGTTATGCAGATCAAGTCAGCAACAAAAGAAGGACATTTGCGGGCGAAGTGCATAGAGGAGCTGGTCCGCAGGAAGGGGCTGGACGAGGGAGAGGCGCTGGCGATTGATGAGCGTCTGCTTGCGCTCCTGCAAATAATCTCCACGGGGCTCGGTGAGGACGTACACCTGAAGATCGCCCCGGGTGACAGGTGGAGATACGACGCCGAGACGAACGAGATCATGTTTCCGGTGGGGCTGCTCTTGTCCTCTTCAGTAGAGGAGGTCGTTGCCTTCTGCGCGCACGAGGCGGGGCACAGGCAGATATCCCACCGTAACTTGAGAAGGGCGGTGTTCAAGACATTCTCGGCGAAGGAGTCCACGAGGCTCCTCCTGAACGCCTTCGAGGACAGCCGCATAGACAACTGGCTGATAAGCGTCTTCAAGGGGATCAAACACTATCTGGATATTGCCTACGCAGAAATGCTCCCCCGGGATTTGTCGAGATCGTCTTATGTAGATCATCTTAAGGGCGAAATCTCCGAGAGGGCGAGCACTTCCTGCCATCCTTATCTTCTTTATCCTCACATGGAATACCTGCTGGGCATGCGCTACTACTGGCTGTATGGTTGCCTTCCTTCCCAGGTGATGAATCCTGAAGTGAGCTATGCCCTTGCCCGGACACATGGGTATTTTGCGGCGATCTTCAATCACTATCCCCCCGGATGGGTCTCGGAAAAAGAGAAGCTGAGGTTTGCGGAAGAGACGGCCCTGATGGTGAGGGACAGCATTCTTCCGGAGTATGAAAATCTCGTCAAGATGGCTATCGCCAAACTCGCCGAGGCTCTAAAGGATGGCCAGATCCAGTTCAAGGAGAAAAAATGCACCCCCGAGGATTTGAGTCCGGATGAGATCGAAGAAGAAGCTAAAAAGTTCTTAGAATCCAACGCCAGGGAGTTGGCGGATAAGCTATCACCGAAGACCGAGAAGCCGTACGGAAAGAAAACAGAGGAATACAGAAGAGAGGCACCAGAAGAAACAAAAGCGCGCATGCAGGGCGGAAAGACTTCCGCGGAAAGAGCGGCGCCTTTACCCATAGAGACTCTACGCGACCTCATCAAGAAGCAGCGAAGGATAAACCGTGAGCAGGACGCGAAAATGGGCGAGTACGAGAGGGTCTATATGCTCATCTCGAACCTTGTCCAGGCCTTAAGCGGGGTTTTGGAGAATCACTTTGCGAAAAATAAACGGCCTTCCTTCAAGGGCTATTTCCCTTCCGGCCAAAAGCCTGATTTACGGAGGGCCATGGAGCTTTCCCGGAAATTGAGCGAAGGCATTCCAGTGCAGGATAAAGATCTCAAGGTCTTCCTGAAGAGGAGACTTCCGACACGGAGGAGCCACAAGATTATCCTCGCCCTCGATGAATCGGGTTCCATGGATGAACCCAAGAGGACATCCGCCCTCGCAGGTCTTCTCGTCTTCATGGAAGCCCTGGACCATATCGGCATCGACTACGGGGTGATCGGATTTTCCGACAGCCCCATTATGCACAAGGAACTTGGCGTGAAGCTTGATGCTGCAGGCAGGCGGATATTGTTCGATGAGGTCTCCCTGTGCATACCTGGAGGTTCCACTGCCGATGCGGATGCTCTTCAGTTGGCGACAAATATATTGAATGATCAACCGGAAGATTCATCAAGATGGATCATCATGGTGACGGATGGAGAAGGAAACGTGAATACAACAGGCAAGACATTTGGCGAGCTTCAGAAGGAAGCCATGGATCAAAAGATAGAGGTGCTGGGGTTGGGTCTGGGAGGAGAGGTAACGGAGGTTATAAGGCGGTACACCAGCGGCATACAGATTGACGATGTGGAAAAGCTGCCGTCTGTCCTTTCGGGCATACTGGAAGAAAAACTGGTTACGCAGGAAGGATACTGGGAGAGTTTTCTGACTCCCCGGGATGAGGCGCATATTGATGCAGAGAAGCCCGTGGCGTCTCTGCCGCAGGCTTTGTCGGAACTCTTGGCCTCCCTCTATCTCTACCTGAAGCGGAATGTCCCATCGTTTAATGTGAGGCATCTCAAAAGGGCATCGGAGCTCCTGGGGTTTTTATTGAACCGCGGTTATCCGGGGAAGGACGCCTTCGCGAGGAGCTTGAAATACGCCTTTGTTGACACGCAGGAGCAACCCCAAAGGATAAGAGGACTACTTCTCGAAAGGCTTGAGGAGATGCAGAAGATATTCCCGGACTTCAGAGGGGAAGACGTGCCGCAAGAATTTCACAGGGCGGCTTCACTTGCGAATGGACCCGTGTCTGCGATCCCCTACGACTTGGCTTCCGTCCTGGATATTTTGCTGAAGAACAATACTCATACTCAAATCAAGAAGGCCATCTTGTTATTGAAAGAGCTCGTCAATTCCTCTGACATGGCTTTCGTGAACATACCCGGACTGGAAGCGAGCTTCCGGGTCATCGATGATGAACTTCTAAAAGGGATAACCATAGAGGAACTTGAGAAGAAATTAGAGGACAAGAGCTGGGCCGTCCGCCAGCCCGCAGCCCTCGCCCTGGGCCGGGTTTATCTTGCACTCATCAAACAGGGAAAAGAAGTAGACGTAAGTATGCTGGAGGAAAGGCTGAAGGATGAAGACCCATCAGTTTGCCGTGCTGCAGCGCAGGCCTTGGGCCAAATATGGTTTCATTACTATGTCAAGGGAAAAATGACATTGGCCGAATTGGAGGGCAAGCTGGGAGACGAGAGCTGGGCAGTCCGTCAGGCTGCGGCACGGGTCCTGGGCAGGATATATCCATCCCTCGTCGGACAGGGGATGAACGTGGATGTCGGCAAACTGGAAGAGGGGCTCTGGAACAAGAACTGGTTTGTCCGCCAAGCTGAGGCCGAGACCTTGGGGCAGACCTATCGCGCTCTTATCAGGAAGGGGATAGAAATTAACCTGGAAGGATTGGAAGAACGATTGAAAGATAAGAATATACTGACCCGTCAAACCGCCGCCCTTGCCCTGGGTCAGGTCTATCCGGCCCTTATCAAACGGGGGAAAAATGTCAACTTAGGTAAATTGGAAGAAAGGCTCGACGACGATGACTGGTCAGTCCGTCAGGCAGCAGCAGTGGCCCTAGGCCGGATATGGTTCCACAGCTATTTCCACGGTAAGATGGATTTAAAAGACCTGGAAAAAAGACTCGAGGACCCAAGCTGGCCGGTCCGTCAGGCTGCGTGCCAGGCACTGGGGCAGATCTACCCGGCCGTTATCAGGCGGGGGAAAAATGTGAACTTAGGGAAACTGGAAGACAGGTTAAGAGACGCGGATGTGGATAGATCGGTCTGCCAGGCTGCAGCGCAGGCCCTGGGCCGGATCTGGCCTCATAGCTATCGCCGCGGGAAGACAACCATTGAGGATCTGGAAGAAAGGCTCAAGGATGAAAACTGGTTTGTCCACCAAGCTGCCGCACTCGCCTTGGTCCAGATACACCATGCCCTGATCAAGAAGGGCAATATTGCAGAACTGGACAAACTGGAAAAGAGATTGAAGGATAAGATCTGGTCCGTCCGCCAGGCTGCCGGCAGGGCATCAATAAAAATATTTTCGGATATCATATCGGGCAATCAGAAGGAATTTACAAGGGTTCTCACCTCCTTCAAAGAGATGCTTGGTGAGCCGATGGCAAGTACCATAGCGGGCACACATTCCAGCGAGGTTCAGATTGGTGAAAAATCTTTAACAGTGGGGGATCTCATCTTAGAGAGGGCATCAAGGAGGGACGATATACCTCCCTGCGTGATGACAGAATCGGGCTATCACATTTTGGAGACGCTGAGCATAGGCTACCTATTGAGACATTCTGTCTTGCTCATGGGTCCCACATCAACGGGAAAAAGCTTCTTGATCAAGTGGCTCGCCCATGTGTTGGGCTATGAGCACCTCTCGTATTCCATAAACCCCTACACCTCCAAGTTTGAGATAATCGGCGGCATCAAGCCAGACAGAAAGGGCAGATTCGTCTGGCAGGACGGCATCCTGCTCAATGCAGCGCGAGATGGTCTGTGGCTGACTTTAGAAGAGATAAACCTCGCGTCTTCCGAGGTCGTCGAGATTATGAATGACTATCTTATAACGGGAAGGATATCCTATTCGGCAAACGGGGAACAGAAGGAATTGTACCCACATCCCCACTTCAGGCTCTTTGCGACAGGAAACCCGGAGAGTTACAGCCAGAGGCACAAACTCTCGGAGGTGTTTCTATCCAGGTTTAAGATCCTCTACCAAAAGGAACTTTCTGAAGAGGAACTATCGCAGATATTAAGTTCCCTATTCGAGATTACCTCCTCGTCGGCACTTCCCATTGCCAGATTCCACACCACCTTGCAGAATCAGGCAGACAGCCGCATCATCGGCAAGGCCGAAAAAGAACCATATACATTTACCCTCAGGGACACAATAAAACTGGGGAGGAGATTGGAACCACTCCTGGCGAATAGATCAGCCGGCAAAGAATACCTCAAACGGTTTTTCCTGGAATTCTTCAGTGTCTACATAGGGAGGCTCCGAGACAGCTCCGAAAAGGAGGCAGTGATCAGTTTGATGGACGCGCATTTCGGCTTCAGAGCTGAGGGCCTGAACCTGGAAGAAACTCTTGGGGCCGCCTCTTTGGAACTGGATTCCCTGCTTGCAGCATTGACAGCCTCAAAGGGAGATGAACTGATTCCTCAGCATGATGCAGCAATTATTCCTACGCCGACGCAGAACCTAACCATCTATCTCATTCTGAAAGCACTGATACATAACGAGCCTCTTCTTGTGGCAGGAAATCCCGCCTCAGGGAAGACCACCATCATTAGATATTTAGCTAGACAAAAAGAGACGGACCTCTACTACGTCAACCTCTCCTCCGATACGGGCCTGGAAGAACTTCTGGGAGGTTATACTCAAGACAAGAAAGGGAAATGGCATTACGGGAAGGGCCTTCTATTCACGGCAATGGAGAAGGGAGGCTGGCTGCTCATAGATGAAGCTAATCTGTCTCCCCTGTCCGAATACTTGAACACCCTCCTGGATTTTGGCTACGTCATTGATGGTGAAGAGAATATATGTCATGCCCATCCCAATTTCAGGATATTTTTGTCGATGAATCCTCCTTCCGTGCATCAATCAAGAAACTTGCTGTCGCCTGCATTAAGGTCACGGTTTACCGAGGTGTGGGTTGAAGAGCTGACTAAATTAGGAGAACTGGCAGGCTTGATAGATACATGGAGCACCTCGCGGGGAGACGTGCGTGCGTCTCGCAAAGAGAAGAAAGGGAATAAGAGGAAAGATGCACGTGGTGAAAAGGTTTCCAGGGATAAAAAACCAGTAAAAACCGACGCAAGAAAAGAGGGTGAGGGGTTTGCGTCCGACAAGCGATTTACCCATTATTCAATGTGAGCACACCAATTTTCAATGCCCCATTTGTAAAGGGGTCACCGGGGATTTTGGATAACGTAGTGCAGACCTCCAGGTCTGCTGTATTACCATCAAATGTGGTGCGTACCTTCAGGTGCGCCATAAAAGCGGAACTAAAGTCCTACGCTACATTATTATTTGCACACGATGCTCCGTAGAGGTGAAATAGCACGCCGTCTCTTTGACAGTGTTGTCCATACAGGGGAAAACGCCGTCATCGAAGAGGTTCGCATCGGCCTGGGCTATGCGGGAGTGAGGTTGGACAAAAGACACATGGGCCTCGCGGCCATCTTACTCCATGAGCTCCCGGCCAGCTGCTCTGCGTTTACTGATGCCGGAAAGTTGGCCGGATCAAAGGCGGTGTCTCTCCTTAATAACCTGATAGAAGGAAATAATCCGCTCAAGAAAGCCCTGGGGCTTGCCACAGCGAACGCCCTCCTTCATGCGACATCAGGTGAAGATAAAAGAGATTCCCTCTCGATCATGAACTTAGTATACCAAGATCATGTTGCCATGGTCGGTCTTTTCTCGCCGATGGTTCCGAAGATAGAAGGAATGGGGGCAAACCTCACCATCATTGAGCGTAATCCCGCCCGTGTGGCTGTTCTCGATAAGAATGAAAGTAGCAGGATATTAAAGGAATGCACTGTCGCGATTATTACGGCGACCACACTTCTCAACGATACTCTGGAAGAAGTTCTCAATGGCCTGGGAAATCCCCGTCATGTAGCCATCCTCGGTCCCTCGACTCCGCTCTGCCCGGAAATATTTCATGACACGCCGGTCAACCACCTGGGAGGGGCTACAGTAAATGACACAAAAAAAATCATGCAGATCATTTCCGAGGGCGGCGGCACACCGGCCATGCGACCCTATCTCCGGTTCGTAAATCTGCTCATCAAATCGTGACGCAGTTAAACGGCCACATTGATATTCTAATTACGATTGATCGCCACCTAAGAAACAATTTAGTCATCTATTACACCGTGCATTCTATTCGACAAGAAAATATGTTTTCAATTACTCTTGGGATATATCTGTCAGTTTATTAAAGTGTCAGTTCTCTTTACAACTCTTTAGATATTAACCTAAATCGCTATATTCATAGACATTATTGGCTCAATCTATCAATTTCGTTAAAAAGCGCCGGGTCACTTTACATAACTGCAATACATCATAAGATCAATATCTTCTATCCAGAACATATCTAAACATATCCCATAAACAATCAAAAAGTGCCGGAATTCTTTACAGTTTCAATAAAACTGCTTAAATATTTATAAATACATAGTATTACATATTATTAGTACTCAAATTATCACTTTGTAAATGTCGGGATTGTTTACAATCATATCATTTTGAAATTACCGGCAAAAAATAAACTCTTCGATATTAAATAGTTAACTAACGTTGGCATTATTTATGCTCTAATGCGGGAACAGGGAAAAAGTGGGATGCATACATGGGCATTCAACATACTCAAGTGGCTATCTCTGGACAGTGACTTATGAAATGAGAATCTTAAGCTATGACAAAACTGAGTTATATCATTTCTTGCTTTACTTTAGGCTTGTATTGAAGAGAAGAAACCAGCAACACAGGCGGCATATACTGCAATATGTACTTCACAAACTTCTCTAACAGCGGCCGAAAACCCACGCCATGCTCCTCTAGGTCTCGGTCTGGGGGTGTTCGCAGGAGTCAGGTGGAAGATTCAATAATAATTGTGGTGGAGATATTTTCGACTACATGAAGCCCATCCTATCAATATTCGCCTTTTTCATAGTCTTGGCATTCTTGCTGATGTTTGAGTTTTCCGTCATAGGCATAGTGCATAACCACGGGCAAACATTGAAGGCAGAGAGGGAGTTGGAATTGGTCAAGAAAAGGCATCTCTATCACGGCATCGGGATGTCGTTTGAGTTTAGGAGTGAGCAATTTTTTTATGACAAGAAGGGTCAAAAGTGCAGACTGTAAACATGGGAATTCTTGTCTTGACACTTGTGGCCCGTTACCTCTGTCGCAATGTTGCTGCTTCTTGGTCTTGGGCTGGTAGGCTTGGCAGGGGTCAGGCACCGTATCCGTTAGCGTTTTGTCAAAGAAGCTTTATATGAGTGTTCCATGTCACATACTCTGAGAACCATTGTGGTACCCTCACGGACATCAGCATATAGCATAATACGCACTAATTGGCCTGTGAGGAGGAATTCAGTGGCGTGGAAAAAGCCTGAAGAACTTTTGGATCTTCAAAATAAAGAGATAATACCGTTAATCAGAAAACTGAACGCGTTCATTGAAAATGTACGGGGAGACATAAAAAAGAAACGGATAAGCGAAGCTGATGGGCGAAAGCTAATCTTAAAGACCACTATGCTGGTTAGCACGTTGACGACGAAAATATAAACACTATTTCATATTAATTATTGTTATGAAGTTTAAGAATTAAATTATAATAAATCTTCTAAACAAAAGGCAGGGTCGATGGCTCTGCCTTTTGTTTTGGTTATAACGATTATGGGATGCAATGTGGCATAGAATGTTAAAATAGAGAAAACAACTTTACGAGAGTTATGTTCACCCACCCCTGAAAATGTTGCGGCTACGATTTAACATAGTTGAACATTGCCAGATAAAACTAAAAAGTAATTCGACGGCAGCTGATAATAAAAAATTGAGAGATGCAATATATATAGAATATAAATTTGGCGATATTGCTCAATCTCATTTTATAAAAGAATCTTCAGAAGCAGCTCGGGCAACAGCTTCGATAGCAATTGCTACCACGGCGGATCCATAATCAAGGTCAATGTTGATCATGGTATCGTGGCTGTCATGATATCCGTGTCGGCTGATGTCATAATTCTCCATGAAAAGTACTACCGGTATACCTGCATCAGAGAAGATCTGGGCATCGGTATTATAAAGTGTACTTTTGGGATCACGAGGCAAACGAATTTCACCATCAAGTTTGAGATGTAAAGCAATTTCCGGTATCTTCTTCCCGTCAGAACTTCGTTTTCCTCGAGCACATCTGCGCCGTGACGGCCCCATGTTCCAAATATCAGTTGAGGTGTTCCATATTTCATTGGCCATATGGGCTTGATAAGCTAACCGCAACGATTCCTCTCCCATTCCAGGAGATATTTGAAATTTGTCACGTTCACTGTCATTGTTATGTGCAACCATATCAAGAATAAACGTGCCCTGAATTTGAACATCTGACAGATCTTTTTCTTTATCCTTTGATAAGCGTAATTTCAATGTACCGTCTATAAGCTGCTGGCAGAGATTTCGTGCTCCGAGACAGTCTGAAGGAAATTCCTCGCCGGTCAGATGAATAAGCCAGACATCACAACCGAGCCTTCCGTCCTTGCTGAGTTTGCAAAAGATTGGAGCAGCGCGCATTAGAGCCGCAGTTGCGGAGTGGTTATCATCTGCCCCAGCCGACGCAAGACGTGCGCCAGAACCACCTTGGTCCTTATAATAAATATCTTCCATATATGCCGTGTCATAATGATCCGCCATAATAACCGCCCGATGGCGATCACGTCCTGGAATCATTATTAGAAGATTGCGTTCCTCAAGTCGCCCCAGCTGGTTATTTGCCCACCCCCCCCACCAGTTGAAGTCAAAATCGGTTTCCCACCGGAAAGGCAGGTCTCCGACTAGGGCTTTACCCTGCATTCCGCATTCAGCGATGACCCGTCTATAGTAGGTAAGCAAGTAATCACCAAGTGCTTCCAGGTCTCGATGATGATGCTTCAACATCCTTTGGGTCACAGTATCCAGGATGCAGTCAGAATTTGCTTTATTTGTATATTTGCCTGCCGACAGATGAAGGATGTCCTTCCAATATCGCACTTCAAAAGAACGAGCGGCAGTAAGGCTAAAGGTTAGCGAGGCCGGCAGTCTTCTTCTTTTTAAAATTGGCAAAACCGTATTTTTTTGTTCGATCTGGTCCTGGAATTGATCAACGAGCAATTGACCTTTTTCTTTATTGCCCGCAATCTCCGGCAAGGATTCGAGCCATGAGTCAAGGGACCTATCTTTCGGCAGCATCAATATCTGTCTTGCAAGAGTGTAAGAAATCTTTCCGTTGCCCATGAGTTCGTGCGCTTCCAACAGATTCAGCGCTCTTGTAACTGTTTTCTGTTCGTGTTTCTTATCTTTGAAAAGTTCGATGACGGCCATATACGCATTTCGTTTGTAAAGATTCGGCCAGAGTTCGATTGCATTCTCCAAATCAAGACGCTCCATTGCGTCATAGGCAGTAAGATATCCCATAATGGTGTCATGTAACACGGCTGGCTTATCAGCATTGTGGGGCATGTATGCTACGAGAGGGCGATGCCAGTATACTTGGTATGACCCTATGCACATCTGTGGATACTGAAACCTGTATCCGAACATCCCTCCTTGTTTGACTGACTTTATGGCAGCATCAATTTCGGCTCTACTTGCGTTTGGGCCATCAAGCAATAGCTGATAGTCCTGAGTCCAGATCTGGCTGTTGCGTGCCATGGGTTTCCCATATAGATCCAGGTCTTTTGGAGACGTGCTGAAAAGCACCTTGGCGATATGATCCTGACGTCCGAGAGTTGCTAATTCATCTTCGTAACGGTGCACCTTTGCCCAGCGATGGGTCCGCTGGAAGGTGCTTCTGATTGGTCCGAAATCTTCATTTGGCAAAAGATGGTTGAGTCGTGGGACATGCATCCATCCGGATTGAGGCACACGAAGCCCATAAGGAGACTCATGACGCTCCATAAGACTCAACAAGGGAATCTGGTTTGCCATCGTTAATTCACGTTGCATTTTGATATATCCGGGGACACCCCAAAAAAGTAAGCTACCCGGAAAAGGCAATAACTGCAGGTCTCCTGCCAAATAGGCCCTTTTCAAATCCTCCGGTAGTCCGCCGAATGGTTTAAAGTTCAAGAGATACTTAACACCTTTCAGTGACATTCCCCGATTCCAGATCAACTGTGATGCCCGGACTGGCCGCTGATTATCGTGTGGATCATCATTTTCAACAAAAATGCGAAAGCCGGTACCACGGAGATCAGATAATTTCTCGAAAGGTTCACCGTAGGCTGCATGGAGAAGGGTTCTAATAAAATTCATAGCTCTTTCTGATGAGAGATGACCGCCGTCAGACCTGAAAAAACTCTTCCAGAAAGGACGGCTGGGCCCCTGTTCACTGCCACCAAAGAACGTCCAGCGTCTCCTGCCCTTGTCGTCATGAGTGAGAGAAAGGGCAAGCGGCAGAAGCAAGACAAAGCGTTCATGATTTAATGCTCCCGCCTTCTGCGCAAGTTCAGGAGGCCAGTACGGGTTATTGAATAGTTTGTTCTTGGCGAGGTGTTCAGAGGGTTTGCCGCGAACCAGATGAACCAAAGAATCAAGAACCTGATGGGCTATACTTTCCAGCCCGGGACGCAATTCGTAATACTCTTCAAACTCTGTGACTGGGAAACCATAAGGATTTTCTTCAGAAAAGAAGTCGTTCTTCCTTCTACCGTAAGGCCTGCAGCCTAAATGAATCGGTGGCATAAACTCAGAGTAGGCCGCCATATGGCGTTGACCCTGTTCGGCAAATGAACAACCTCTTATTAGATTTTTCCAACCTATACGCGGCATTCTACTTCCTCGCTCGTTCCCAAGACTATACCACATTCAGAGATTGAGAATTAGGTTCCGGAATTATGTGGCGCTGCTATTATATGCGAAGACGTTCTATTTATTCCCCATCGTAGTGTAACATAAAGCGCTAAAATAGAAAAATCAAGACTTCAGAACGAATTGACTCATATTAAATGTTACCCAAGGGGGTGAATAAAAGAGATCGTTGACTCATAATTCGATGTTACCGAACATCGAATTCCAAAAGGAGGGTAATAGATGAGTCCACGATCGAAAAAAGAGTACACCAGGGCAATCCATCTACGCTATAAAAATGCTTCCCGCGATGAAAAAACAATTATCCTTAACGAGTTCTGCACAACATGCGGATACCACAGGAAACATGCCATACGCATTCTCAGGAGATTTAAACGCTTCACGAAGCCAAGGGCGAAGAAGCGGGGGAAGCCTCCCGTTTATCAAAATGAGGAGATTCTGAAGCCCTTAAAACAGATATGGCTGGCAGCGAATCTCCCCTGTTCAAAGCGCCTTAAGGCCATTTTACCGCTCTGGCTTCCAGGTTATATCCAACTCTTCGGTAAAGTTCCTCCCACGGTTGCCGAGGCCCTGGTGAAAATCTCCC
>DASRZZ010000184.1:0-6454 GCA_035685925.1 Syntrophales bacterium
CCCTATCTTGAAAACTGATTTCGTCGATGTCTGCAGAGCAATCATCGAGGGAACTCTTAATAGAATAAAAATCGAATTTGAGGATAAGGCAACTGTGTGCAAGTACATTGTCCCTATGGGTTACGGTCTTCCAAAAGACCATCCCCATGCAAAATCGACTTCGGCAAAAATAGAGGTCGGCGATGTGGGGTCAGCACGCCTGTACTATGCCTCTGTTGATAAGAGGGAGGACGTACTTTATATGAGCTCATCCCGTGCAATAGGCGTCGTCGGCATAGCGGAGAATCTCTCTAAAGCGGAGGAGATAGCTGAAAAAGCCGCATCACAAATCAAAGGTCCTGTGGATCACAGGCCTGACATCGGGACGGAATCCCTCATCGAGAAAAGAATACGCCACATGCAACAGATAAGGAGGTGAAGTGGCTAACAGTATCGCCGATACTCAGACCACGAATGAAGATGATGAATACCATAAAAATGGCATTGATAAGCGTCACGGACAAGAGGGGACTTGCCGAGTTTGCGCGAGGTCTTAAGGAATTTAATGTTACAATCGTCTCCACAGGCGGAACGGCGGCCCAGTTGCGGGCCAGCGGTATAGATGTGGTTGATGTATCCGATTATACAGGCTTCCCGGAAATGATGGATGGCAGACTGAAGACCCTTCATCCGAAGATTCACGGCGGCCTTCTGGCATTGCGCGACAACGAGGCGCACATGAAAGCTGCAACCGAACACCGCATCGATATGATCGACATGGTTGTCGTCAACCTCTACCGATTCGAAGATGCCATAGCGAAAAAAGACTGTACTCTTGATGAGGCCATAGAGAACATCGACATCGGCGGCCCAGCAATGCTCCGGGCTGCGGCAAAGAATTACCGCTATGTAAGCGTTATCACCGATCCCGATGATTATCCCGTTATTTTGGAAGAAATGAAAAGAACGAAAGGAAAAATCGCGGAGGATACGAACTTTTCCCTCGCCGCCAAGGTATTCCGGCTGACAGCCAGATACGATGGCGCCATCTCCAACTACTTAAGCAGTGTGAACAAGGACGGGCCAGCAAAGACGTTCCCCGAGACTTTTACCGTACAGTTTGTCAAGGCTCAGGATCTCCGTTACGGAGAAAACCCGCATCAGCACGCCGCCTTCTATAGGGAAACCGATCAACCCCCGTCTGCCATTGCCGGTGCCCGCCAATTTCAAGGAAAGGAATTGTCATACAACAATATTATGGACAGCGATGCCGCATGGCAGATGGTTTCTGCTTTTGAACTACCCGCAGCGGTGATTGTCAAACATGCCAACCCCTGCGGCGCGGCCACCTCCAGCGGTGATATCGCCCAGGCTTTCAGGAAGGCCATGGAAACGGACCCCCTTTCCGCCTTCGGGGGGATCGTGGCTGTGAACCGTACTGTAGATAAAAAAGCAGCGGAAGATATGGTTAAGATTTTCCTTGAAGTCATTATTGCACCGGGATTTGACGAGGAGGCAAAGGCTATACTGAGCCCCAAAAAAAACGTGAGGCTCCTGGAAATTCCTCGGACGGGAACACGGCCTGCCGGCTATGACTTCCGGAGGGTCGTAGGGGGTCTTCTCATCCAGGAAAGAGATATCGATGAGTTTGATATCAGGAGTATGCCGGCAGTTACAAAGAGGTCTCCCACGGAGGATGAATTTCAGGCATTAGACTTCGCCTGGCGGGTCGTGAAATACGTTAAATCAAACGCCATTGTGTATGCCACAAAGGACCAGTTGGTCGGTGTGGGTGCAGGACAGATGAGCCGTGTGGACTCCGTAAGAATCGCCGCCATGAAAGCCAAGCTACCCACAAAAGGCTGCGTATTGGCTTCAGACGCCTTCTTCCCATTCAGGGATAGTGTTGACATAGCGGCAGAGGCAGGCATCACCGCCATAATCCAACCAGGGGGTTCAGTTAGAGATGAGGAAGTTATTAAGGCCGCCGATGAGCATGACATGGCCATGGTTTTCACTAAGACAAGGCACTTCAGGCACTGAACGCCAGGACACGGGATAAGCTGGAGCGCTGAATGCGGGGATGATCCCGATAAATAGAGCCAAGTGCCTATCTCTTAATGATGTGACATGGGAATTTGGCATTTCTTAGGGTTGGAGCATTCACGTTTAGATATTTTCCAAGACGGAGGACTACTTGATATGAAGGAGAAGATAGCGCCTATAGTCAGCGTTGTCATGGGAAGCGATTCCGACCTCCCCGTGATGGGAGAGACGATCAACATCTTAAAGGATTTCGCAGTCCCTCACGAGGTTTTTTTGACCTCTGCTCACCGCTCGCCGGAAAGAACATCCTCATTCGCCAAGAGGGCCTCTCAAAGAGGCATCAAGGTCATCATCGTGGGCGCGGGCGCGGCGGCGCATCTCGCCGGTGTGATTGCCTCCCAGTCGCGCCTTCCTGTCATCGGCGTGCCGATCGATGCAACGCCACTTGGCGGAATGGATGCATTGCTCTCTACTGCACAGATGCCCGGAGGCATACCAGTTGCGGCAATGTCCATCGGCAAGGCAGGAGCAAAAAATGCAGCGCTGCTCTCCATCAGAATCTTAGCCCTGGAAGACGGCAACCTGAGAAAAAAATTACATACGTTCACAGAACGGATGGCCAAAGATATAGAGAAGAAACAGGAAAGTCTGACATGCGAGAAATCCTGAATGTCAATCGCCAAAGGCCTGAAGATGCCATGATCGCAGAAGCGTCATCGATTCTCAAGGCAGGGGGGATTATCGCCTATCCTACGGAGACATTTTACGGGCTCGGCGCCGACGGGCGAAACGAAGAGGCCATAAAGAGGATTTTTCTGATTAAGGGCAGGAATTTCAAAAATCCTATCTCCGTGATCATTGGCAATGTCAATGACATAAGGGGCCTCGTGGAAGAGATACCGGAATTTGCACTTCATCTTATGGAAAGATTCTGGCCGGGGGCACTGACGATTATATTTAAGGCGTCCCCGGATGTATCCCCTCTTCTCACAGCCGGAACAGGAAAAATCGGCATCCGCCTCTCCAGCCACCCTGTGGCAGCTGCGTTGGCAACAAAGCTCGGTAACCCCATAACAGCGACAAGTGCCAATCTTTCGGGTAAGCATGAATGTACGCGAGCCGGAGAAGTTATTCAAGGTATTGGAGACCAAATCGACGCCATCATTGATGCCGGGCAAACCCGTGGCGGACCAGGATCTACAGTGATAGACGTAACGAGAAAGCGCCCGGCTATCTTGCGAGAAGGACTCATTCCCAAGCACAAATTAACCGATTCCTCGTTTGCATAGCCATGTTGCAGGACCCGCTAAACTTACTTGCCATGTGTCATGCCGGTAGAGACGACCAGATGAAATCGTTTTTGGAAATAGAAACAAGACAGACAGAAACAAGGCAGGCAATTGTCTAAAACTTTTTAGAAATATGCCTCAGATTAGCTTCAGGGCAGGAGGCGCTCTGCGCCTACAGGCGTGGCAAATGCTTTCACGACGCCCGCCGGTTCCCGTGTAAATACGATCATAAAAGGAATCTGGCCTTGGGGCATGATTCGGTCGTTAGACACATCGCTCCCCTGGGGATTGGACAGCTCTTTCTGGATCTGATCTTCCGTCATAGTAGCCAGTTCATCTGCGTTCAGGAGATTGCCGCAATACGATTCCTTCATTCCCAGCACCACCGTATTGGCATCCGTAACTTCACCCTTGACCTTGATTCTTGTCATGGGAAATGCGGAGTGATTAATCGCAGTACCCTCCAAAACCCGAATTGTTCCCATTGTGGTATTGGTCACGAGTCGCTGTCTCACATCAGTTAGATCGACCTGTGCGGGACCTACATCCTCACTTTTCTTTGACATACCGAATATTTTTTCAAAGGTCGTCTGCCACCCCTCAGCAGCGAAGAAGGTGATATAAACTCCGCCGATTAACAGAACTATAAATAAATATATTAAGTGTCTTCCCCGTGAGGTCACCTCCTTACCTTCCTTCTTTTCGTCGGGCGTCTTACCCCGATTGGGTCCCTCAACATGTGCATTTTCCTGCCCGAGAAACTTGAACTTCCCGATGTCTTCTATCTCCTTCTTCTCAATTTCCATTTCGTTCACAGTTTCCGGCAGCTCCTTATTCTCCTTGCCATCTTTCGTAACCGCCTTCGGTGCCGCCCTCTCCCGCTCATAGGAAAGAGGTTCCATAATTTCTCTTTCAACACTTTTTTCATAGCTGGGGGCCGTCTTTCCAGACTCCGCCGGATTTTCCAGAAAAAAAACTTTCTTGCACTGGCTACACCTGACCCAGATCCCCTCCCCCTGGATCAATGTTTCATCAAACCTGAATTTCGTTTGACAATTTTTACATTGAGCGACCATTTGACCTCCAATTTTACAAAAGGATTTCGTATGTGATGTATATCATCCTTTAATACGCCTTCTCCATCAATTTTCGCCGATGACGCAGATATCCGGCAAAAATCGATACATCTCATTGAAATCGAGACCATATCCCACAACAAAACGGTCCGGAATGTTGAAACCGACATACTCCGCTTCAAACGGCACTTTTCTTCTGTCCTTTTTGTCGAGGAACACGCAGACCTTTAATGAGCGCGGATCTCTTTTTTTGAGCCTCTCAACCAGAGCAGAGAGGGTGAGACCGGTGTCCACGATATCTTCGACAACAAGAACGTCTCTGCCCTCTATTGATGTTTCAATGTCCTTGGATATCGCGATATTGCCTGTGCTCACGGTCACTGTACCATAGCTCGCCAAACGGACGAAATCGACTTGACAAGGGATGCGTAACTGCCGTACCAGATCCGCCATAAATACAAATGCACCTTTGAGAATACCGATAAGGATCAGCTCTCTCCCTTCGTAATCGCGGGAAATCGTATCCGCCAATTCCCGGACTCTCTTCTCAATATCTGTTTTGGCAATAAGAATCTCTTTCCCTACTTCATTCATACAACCTCCATGCCAGCCCTTACAGGACAAAAGTGTCTTCTGCAAATAGCCGCAGTCGTCAAAGTCAATTAGAATTATTGCAAATAGGCACGGGCAAATTCATCAATATTTGCCTGTATCAGATCCTCTCCTTTTTTCAATTCCTGCATATTCTGAAACTCTGAAGAAAGGCTGAGAAATATAGTGTTGAATCTGGACCCCTCACAGCCGAGAGCATTGTAGTCGATGCGGTTGATCATATATTCTGAGCCATCGAAATAGTACTTGCCGAAACGATTAGTTGCAGACGACCTGAAAGGCCAGGAAATCTTGAAGGAAAAGAATTTAAGGATAATATCCCCAAGACCGTTCTCATTTAATCTGGCAGATGACGGCGTTTCACAAACCCTTTCGCCGACCAGACGAAAATACGATTTGACCAAATCAATATCGGTGACGCATAAGCCGTAAAGATACCAGTCGTTGACAATACTCGTCAGAGCCAGCTTCTCTTCTATCGATAGATAATGATAACTGGGGCATAAATGCCCCTCGCATAATTCCCTGCCATAGAACGAAAGCGCCCTCAAATCTACACCGCCATTCTGGCAGGGATGGAGAAGGCAGCCCACTTTTTTCTCCCCGCCATCCAGAAAACCCAGGTACTCACAGCAGTAGATAACGTCGTATATTTTTCTTGTGTCCTCCAGCATTTTGACGGTCCGGGAAAACTGCGGCAAATCCTCCCAACGACTGACCGTCTCACGGAAGTAATTGGTCCTTTCCCTTAGTCGTTTCGTCAGAGAATCCCGGGTGCTGTCGGCATAATTATAGAGTCCGCAACAGGCCCCGCAGGATTTGTTTGCATCCGGATGGCAAAGATAGATGAATGTCTCACCTTTCATTAGCTGTTAACCGTTTTGGTAGCGTGGATACGATCCTCTGCTCGCAATGAAGTGCCGGCATCCCGGCAGCAACGGGGTTCCGTCATCGAACTCGGATCAGGAGGCCGATTTTCGCCCTTTATATGAGGAATATATTTGCAGGTCAAGTGTAAAGATGATAAGAAAGTGCCATATGAAACTGGTAGAAAAGATACCCATGTCAAATGGTCTTACGGCCGAAGTCTGGAACAAGTCGGCCGCAATTGCGGTTGATACTACGAAGGTTGAACTCTTAGTCAGGATCGGGGTTAAACTTCAGGCGCTTTATTTTAATAAGCATGATCACTATGAGCTGCTCCGAAAAACTGTGGGTCCGGAAATTTTTTTCGAATATAAGAGAGCGCGCACGTTCGTGAGAGACAAAGAAAAAGACGGCGTTTTTCAAGAACTGTTGAATAATTTCAAGAAGAACTCTCTACCTTACCTTTCCAAATCCTCATTTCCCCGCAGTTTTGCCCTTTCCAAATACGGCGATATCGAAAAAAACGGCCTCAAATACAGTTACTTAGTCGGAAAGAACCATTGCTGAGAGGCCATCTCGGAAAAG
>DASRZZ010000185.1:0-2415 GCA_035685925.1 Syntrophales bacterium
TGAATGATGGCGTCTATGACCTCCTGGTTACTGCGGCAGTAGATTTGTATCCACCCTGTGTCGCGCTGCGCAATGGAATCCTGCTGGTCATTGAATATGGTCCACGGTGCACCCACGCCCCTGTTGATACAGCACATAACTATGGGCAGCCTTGAACCTGCCGCCCAGTGTATCTGCTCATGCATGTAAAGCAGTCCCTGGGAGCTGGTGGAGGTGAAGACGCGGGCTCCCACTGTCGACGCCGATATGCAGACCGCGAGGGCGGAATGTTCGGACTCTACGCGGATGTATTCTGCCTTAAGCTCCCCGCCTTCTATGTACTGCGAGAGCATTTCCGTAACCGATGTCTGCGGGGTAATTGGATAGGCCGCGACGACCTGAACACGGGAGAGCTTGGCGCCCAGAGCCGCGGCCCGGTTACCCGTCATTATCTCAACATCAGCCATTCTTCTCCCCCTCATTAACCATGGTAATTGCCTTTCCGGGACATTCCTCTGCACAGATGCCGCATCCCTTGCAGTATTCAAGGTCGATTTCCAAGGGGATCGTCGCCTTGATCACCCCCTCGGGACAGTAGAGCCAGCAGAGAAAGCAGGCTGCCTTCTTTTTGATGGAAGGTATACATTTCGAATGATCGCACACCGGCCTCATGTCGCGCCAGTCGCCTGTCTTGCCGGCTTCCCCCACAGCCGGTGTAGCCATGGCGGAAATATTTTCGTCTTTTTTCTTCACAATCAGAGTCCTCACTTGGCAGCTATCATTGTCGTTTTTTCAAATGCATCCCTCATGGCAGCTACGTTGGCGGCAGAAGCGGCGCCTGCCATCTTTATCTTCAGTCCTCTTTCCATCATTTCAAGCGACACAAGACTCGACGCCCTGGCAAATGCACCAAGCATTGTTGTATTCACTATCGGTTTCCCTTCCCTGATGAGACGGTGTTTAAGCGCAATGCTTCCAGCATCAACTGCAGCCACGCTGACTTTCGCGTTCAGGTTGAGGTCATCAGGCCTAAGCGGGGTGTTGACAATGATCAGCCCTCCTTCCTTGAGCGTGCCAATAACATTAACGGCGGTAAAGAGGGAGGGGTCAAGAACAACGGATATATCAGCATGCTCTATCTGTGAGACCATCCGGATCGGCTCCGATGAAAATCTCGTTGAGGCAGTGAGCGGTGCGCCCCTTCTTTCCGGACCAAAGGTCGGCGCGGACGTGACTCCTTTGAATCCTTGAAGGTAAGCCGCTTCGGCCAGTATCTGAGCGACTATAACGATTCCCTGACCGCCTCTGCCGTGCCATATTACTTCATGCATACCGACAACCTTCCCGATATTTTTCCCAAAAATAAAAAGGCCATGGATTTTCCACCCATGGCCTTTAGGATGATATCTATGTGCTCTTATCCTGTCCTAAAAACGACGGGCGACGCGGATAGCCGCGTCAAAAGAAGAGCGAGGAGGAGCAAGCAATATACACACAAATCAACTGCCACTCTTCTAGTCAAAGTCATTTTCAGGAAGTCCCATCCGGGTTTTTTGCAACATAGAATAAATGAATGCCGATGTCAATACCAAAATAATCCTCTTGTTAATGCAATATGATTATATCAACCCCCTAACTGCAATGAGAAAGTGTCTCCCCTCTGTGAGATTGGAATAGGAGAGAAAGACCGAAGGACGGAGATGCTTCATGAGAGGAGAGGTGATATTTACGATGAGATAGGTCACTGCTTATAGTGTCATCCGCAGTGTGTTAGAGGGTAAGATGGTAAACATAGGCGGCATCAACCCTGGGTTTGTTTATCAGGCAGGTGCATCGGATCAAGAGAAAGGTGGAGTCTTTTAGTCAGGCAATCGATATCCGCTAATATACTTTGTAAACGTTTTCGACAAATGGTTAATTTAACCACCTTGCCCCCCCACTCTTTCACTTTCTGTTTTGATTGTTCAAGCGTCTTCCCCTCCTTAATTCAAAGAGCTGATACCCTTTTTGTTGATTATCAGATAGGTTGCTGCTTAATTCATTCAAATAGATTTAAAGAATCGGACGCACTGCAATAACTGAACGAGAGGAAAAGTATCTTTCACTGTTGAAATTGAGGGAAAAGCCTGCTACCCTTTGGCTCACCGTGTCTGAACATATCCGGATGGCCGCAAGCATCAAGCATGAGATTGGCAAGCGTTTTCTCGTTGCGTCCCGCATCATCTACCGAGAAAGAAAACTTGTTCCATCTTCTCAAACATGTGCATATTTCTGGAGAACTTTACGTGGGCCTTAAAATCGAGAAAGCTGAATTTGTCAGGATCACGTTCCTGGTGAGAATGGAATTGTTACGGTAGAATTTAAGGAAAAGAAGATTTTTCTTGGATTTTGAAAAAATTTCTTCTCGGTAAAGAAAGGCCGTATGTCAGAAACGGA
>DASRZZ010000186.1:0-3470 GCA_035685925.1 Syntrophales bacterium
TTGATCATCTTGCGGGAAGTGTGGTGACATACTGTGTAACGCTGTATGGGGCAATTCTCAGATCGATATACTCTTTCAAATACTTATTGTGACCTTTTTTCATTCGGTGAATTTACTGAATGCCAGATGAAACCCGCAGGCGTCAGCAGTTTGATCAGGTCTTAAATGAAAATATAGCTGTCTTTCTTGTGCCACTGGTAACTGTCTTTTAAGGACGATAACAGTTTCAACCAATAATTAGCGGTTACCCATGTAAAAGCCTACCGATAAGCTCCCAACTATTCCTTATTGACGTCAAACTTGCAGCTGATCATCATGAGGCCATAATTGGGGAAATTTGCGTGAACAACAACGGCGCAGAAGTAAGAATTTCTTTCTGAGACACTCTGAATGCGGCAAGGATATGCACGAGTGAGAGAATTTGCCGGAAGACTTCTGATGCACTTCTTGCTGATTGTATTTCTCTCAACAGCAGCTTGTGTTGACAGGCAGTGTTTAAGTCATCCGGACATCAGGTAAGGGGCAATACCTTCATCATGCTTCTGAAAGAGAGAAGGAAAGGAGATTGCGGTAACGCTATTAACTCCAAAAGTTCCGGGAACTCTGGTGGAAGCTATACCGGATGGCCAAGTGAAAACGAAAGCCTCTGGAAGAAGATGATTGGAAAGCCGTATTCGGGAAAACTGAATGTACGGTTTGACGAGGGGGAGCTGGAGATAGAACCATTTGGCGACCACGCCAGCTCTCTACTCTACTTAATCATCACTTCTAATGGATAACCTTATGAAAAATGATAATAAGAGAAAAAAGCCGCTCGAACCTGAGCGAGCGCAATTGCGCTGGCAAAATGCCACAATGAAAAAATCAATAAACAGCAGCATATCGGCTGAGCTTGTGGCCAAGGATGCCCGTCTCTTTGCCGAAAGTATTGTGGATACTGTTAGAGAGCCCCTCGTGGTCCTGGATGCGGATCTGAAGATAATCTCGGCGAACCGCAGCTTTTACAGAACCTTTATAGTAACTCCTGGTGAGACGATCGGAAGTTTCATCTACGACCTAGGCAATAAACAATGGGATATCCCCAAGTTGCGTGAACTGCTGAAAACTATCGTACCCCAAAAGACAACCCTTGATGACTATGAAGTTGAACACAATTTTCCTACGATCGGCAAGCGCATAATGCTTTTGAATGCCCGGCAAGTTCAAGAAGTGTTGGGAAACGAACCGATGATCCTCCTGGCCATCGAGGATATCACCGAACGCAGGGAGATAGAAAATCGTCTGAAAAAAGCCCATGAAGAGTTAAAACGTACCATTGAGGAAAAATCTGAATTCTTCGCCAACATGTCGCATGAGCTCAGGACCCCGCTAAACTCAATCATAGGTTTTACAGGCATCATGCTAAAGGGGATCGTTGGACCTTTAAATGACGAGCAGAAGAAACAACTGAACATAGTGCACGATGATGCACAACGCCTGCTTTCGCTGATCAATGATGTTCTTGATATATCCAAAATTGAATCAGGGCAGTTAGAGATCGCATATGAAAATTATGACCTGCGTCACACAATAGAAGAGGTTGTGGACAGTGCACGTCCACTTGCCGATAAAAAGGGGCTTGACCTTACGTGTGCAATATCTCCCGAAATTGAATCGATAACCGGCGATCGTCGGCGAGTAGAACAGATTCTCCTGAATTTGATCGGCAATGCCATAAAGTTTACAGAAAAAGGTTCCGTAAAAATAGAATGCGAACCGGAAGGGAACAATGTAACGATAAGGGTTGTTGATACCGGCATTGGCATCAAGACTGAAGACACGGAAATAATTTTTCGGCCCTTCAAGCAGATTGATTCGGGAATGAGCCGGAAGTATGAAGGTACGGGACTTGGGCTTTCCATATGTAAAAGACTTGTAGAGCTTATGGGGGGCAATATCTGGGTGACAAGTGTGTTCGGTTCAGGAAGCACTTTCAGTATTTCTTTGCCGAAGGAGAGGAAATATCTATGAAACGGAAAATCCTCATAATAGAGGATAATGAGCACAATCTTTATCTTGCCAAGTATATCCTTGAGCAGAGCAACTATGAAGTCTTCTCTGCGCTGGATGGCCCATCGGGCATTGAAATGGCAAATTTAGTCAAACCTGACTTGATCCTCCTTGATATCCAGTTGCCTGTAATGGACGGTTACACTGTCGCCCGCAATTTAAGGGAGAATTCATGCCTTGCAGACACGCCCATTGTTGCAGTAACAGCCTATGCAATGCCAGAGGTAATCAAAGTCGGTTATGATGGATGTATAGAGAAACCAATTAATCCGGACACCTTTGTGGCAAAAGTTTGTCGACATTTCACAGTAAGAGATCAGCAGAGGAAAGGAAAATGATAAAGAAGGTTTTAATTGTCGACGATAACAGCACCAGTCTATATATGCTGGAAACCTTGCTAAAGGGATACGGCCTTGAAGTTACTTCAGCGAAAAACGGTAATGATGCCCTGGACAGGGCCCGTCTCAACCCTCCAGACCTGATTGTCACAGATATTCTGATGCCGGTAATGGACGGCTACGCTTTATGCCGCGAATGGAAATCAGATGATACTCTTAAACATATACCTCTGGTATTTTACACGGCCACGTATACTAAACCTAAAGACGAAGAGTTTGCGTTAAGCCTCGGGGCGGACCGGTTCATCATCAAACCCCAGGAACCTGATATATTTATAAATATGTTGAAAGAGGTATTGGACGAGAAATATACGGCAAGGCAAGCGGCGGCCAAGCCTCTTGGTGAAGATATGGAGTTCTTTAGGCGGCATGATGAAATCTTGTTCAAAAAACTTGAAAAGAAAATGTCAGATCTGGAAATTACAAATCAGAAATTGAGGATATTGGAGGAGAGGTATCGGTTATCTTTTGAAAATGCAACGGATATTATTTATACGATTGACGCCAATCTCAATCTGTCAAGTGTTTCTCCCAGCATGGACAGAATATTGGGGTACAAACCACAAGATTTCATAGGTCAGCATGTGTCTTATCTAGAAAATATCCTTACGCCGGAATCTTTTGAGAAGATTATAACAGATATAGGTTTGGTCTTAAAGGGTGAAACAATTACAGCTACGGTCTATCGGTTTATCACAAAGGAGGGCGCCATCAAGTATTGCGAAGTCAGTGGATCCCCCATGATGCGCGATGGGAAAATCATCGGTATCATTTCCGCCGCCCGTGACATTACTGACCGCAAACAGGTGGAGGAGGCGCAGCGTAATAGTGAAGGTCGCCTGCGCACGCTGGTGAAGACTATCCCTGACCTGATTTGGCTGAAAGACAAAGGTGGCGTCTATCTCACGTGCAACACAATGTTCGAGCGTTTTTTCGGTGCTAGGGAAGCGGACATCGTCGGAAAGACCGATTACGACTTCGTAGACCGGGAGCTTGCTGACTTCTTCCGCGAGTATGATCGTA
>DASRZZ010000187.1:0-4108 GCA_035685925.1 Syntrophales bacterium
CCTTGTCAGGTACTCGAATTTGACAGCAACAGAGATAGCAAAAGAGGCTCTCAAAATTGCATCAGAAATCTGTATTTATACAAATGACAAAATTACGGTCGAAGAACTGGATATGCATCAAGACGCAGACGACAAAACAACGAAATCGAAAGGATAAAAAGGATAATATATGTCGTCCAAGCATTTAACTCCAAGAGAAATTGTGGAGCAATTGGATAAATATATCATCGGTCAGAGTGATGCAAAGAGGGCGGTTGCAATTGCACTCAGAAACCGGTGGAGGCGCCAGAATGTAACAAAAGAACTTGGTGAGGAGATATCTCCCAAAAACATTATTATGATCGGTCCAACAGGCGTAGGTAAAACGGAGATCGCCCGGAGACTTGCAAAACTGGATAATTCTCCTTTTTTAAAGATAGAAGCATCGAAGTTTACAGAGGTCGGCTACGTCGGGAGAGATGTAGAATCAATGGTTCGCGATCTCGTTGAACTGGCAGTGAATATGGTCAAATCTGAGGAACAGAAAAACATTAAGCCTAAGGCAGCCGAGATTGCAGAGGAGAGGCTTCTTGACATCCTGCTTCCACCAAAACCCATCGAGAGGAAGGCGGAAGATCTATCCGCAGACAGGCATTTGGAACTGCATGAAGGTGAGCAACCTCAGCAAATTGATAACACCCGTGAAAAAATGCGAAGACTACTTCATGAAGGGAAGTTGGATAACCGGTATGTGGACCTAGAGATACAGGAATCTCGCAGCGGCCCTATGATAGAGGTATTTACTTCTTCCGGCATCGAGGATATGGGGTTAAACATCAAAGAAATGTTTGGGAATATTTTCCCTCAAAAGAAAAAGAAGGCACGGGTAAAAATTCAGGAGGCCCTGGAAATACTCGAAAATGAGGAAGCCCAGAGATTGGTGGACATGGACAAGGTGACGAAGTCTGCTATTGAACGTGTAGAACAGTCGGGAATCATATTCCTGGACGAGATCGATAAAATCGTTGGTAGTGATGGGACTCATGGTCCGGATGTCTCAAGAGAAGGCGTTCAGAGGGATCTCCTGCCGATTGTCGAAGGTTCTACTGTAAATACACGGTATGGGATGGTTAAAACGGACCATATTCTTTTTATCTCTGCGGGAGCGTTTAGTTCCTCGAAACCGTCTGATCTGATTCCGGAACTTCAGGGGCGCTTTCCTATCAGGGTTGAGATGGACTCGCTCGGTAAAGAGGAATTCATCAGGATACTGACGGAACCTCATAATGCACTTATTAAACAGTACATTGAGATGATGGCCACGGAAGGGGTTAAGCTGTCTTTCACGGACGACGCAATCGCGGAAATAGCTGAAGTGGCAGCGGTTGTGAATGAAAGGACAGAGAATATAGGGGCCAGGCGTCTTTATACAATTATGGAAACTCTTTTAGATGACATTTCCTTCAATGCCCCTGATATCGCAGGGAAGGAAGAAGTCATCGATGCTAATTATGTAAAGGAGAAACTGGAGAACATCGTCGAGGATGAGGACTTAAGCAGGTATATCCTCTAAGGAGATGCGCTAAATACGAAATGCTAAATATGAGACGATATCAAAATCCAAATCCCTATAACTCTTAGGTTTAGATTTTGATTTTGGAGACAATATGGGTGATGTAGAAAAATCCATTGAACGGGCTGAAATCCTACTGGAGGCGCTTCCGTATATACGCCGGTTTTATAATAAAACCATTGTCATCAAATACGGTGGTCACGCAATGGTCGATGAGGAGCTGAAGGATTTGTTCGCCAAGGAAGTGGTTATGATGAAGTACATCGGTATTCATCCTGTAGTCGTTCATGGAGGCGGTCCTCAAATCGGCGATTTTTTGAAGAAACTGGGTAAGGACTCCAAGTTTGTTCAAGGCATGCGTGTGACTGACGAAGAGACAATGGACATTGTAGAGATGGTTCTCGTCGGCAAGGTTAACAAGGAGATTGTAGGACTTATAAATCAACATGGCGGCAAGGCCGTGGGCCTGAGTGGAAAGGATGGGGGGCTGATCCGGGCGGAAAAGTATTATTTGAGCGAGGAGAAGGCGAAGGATACGCCTCCGGAGATTATCGACATCGGGCTGGTCGGAAAGGTTAAGAACATTCATGCAGAACTTATAATGTCCCTTGAAAATGATGGTTTTATTCCTGTGATCGCTCCCACAGGTCTGGGCGACAATGGTGAAACATACAATATTAATGCTGACATTGTTGCCGGTGAAGTGGCGGCTGCCCTCAAAGCGGAGAAGCTGGTCTTGTTGACTGATGTGAAGGGTGTTATCGATGCGAAGGGCCGTCTGATCAATACCATGAGTGATAGAGATGTCGTCAGTATGATTGACACGGGAATCATCAAAGGGGGTATGTACCCTAAAGTCAAGTGTTGTCTCAAGGCGCTCAACGCGGGGGTGAAGAAAGCCCATATTGTCGACGGTCGCCTGAAGCATGCCATACTTCTTGAGATTTTCACAGATATGGGGATAGGGACGGAAATAGTACTATGAGGATCGTCTAATAAGTTATTGACATCTCTTTAAGGGTTTAAGGATCAAGCGGTTGAGGATGCGAATTTAGTAAATTTTAGGAAGCTGCAACACTTGAACCCTTTACCCCTCGGATCCTTTTTACAACCAAATGGAAGCAGACACAAATATGACAACAGATGAACTGATAGCACTTTCTGATAAATGTATCATGGCGACGTACAAACGCTTTCCCATAGTGCTGGTGAGAGGTTCAGGCGCCAGGGTCTGGGATAGCAACGGGAAAGAGTACCTTGACTTTGTTGCCGGGATTGCCGTTTGCAGCCTCGGACATTCGCATCCGAAGGTTATCGAAGCAATAAAGAAGCAGGTGGAAATCCTTACTCATGTGTCCAATCTCTATTATATAGAACCGCAGATTCATATGGCAAGGATGCTGGTAGAAAACTCCTTTGCAGACAAGGTCTTTTTCTGCAACAGCGGTGCGGAGGCAAATGAGGCGGCGATAAAACTTGCGCGAAAGTATGCTTATGAGAACATGACGGGTGGAAAATACGAGTTGATTACTATGAAAGACTCATTTCATGGACGCACCCTGGCAACAGTGACAGCTACCGGTCAACCAAAATTCCAGATAGGCTTTTCACCACTGCCGGAGGGATTCAGGTATGTTCCATTCAACGACATTCCTGCACTAAATGATGCGATTACGGAAAAGACATGCGGAATCATGCTTGAGCCCATTCAGGGGGAAGGGGGCATAAGAATTCCCGATGATGAATATTTGAGCAAAATCAGAAAAATTTGTGATGACCGGGGTATCCTTATGATCCTCGACGAGATTCAAGTGGGCATAGGAAGGACAGGAACTCTCTTTGCTTATGAACAATATAAGGTCAGGCCTGATATTATCACCCTGGCAAAAGCCGTCGGCAATGGATTTCCGGTAGGTGTAATGATGGCCACGGATAAGATCGCATCCGCCTTCCAGCCTGGGAACCATGCATCGACCTTCGGCGGAAATCCGCTCGCAATGGCGGCAGGAACAGCGACCCTGGAATCTATCCTACATGATGGAATCCTTGAAAATGTGAGGAAGGTAGGGGCTTATTTTTTAAGAAGGCTAGACGAATTAAAAAACAGATGCGCCGTGATCAAAGATATAAGAGGGAGGGGTCTGATCATCGGCGTGGAACTGAACATTGAAGGAGCAGGTATTGTTAAGGAGTGCATGGATAGAGGGCTTTTGATCAATTGTACGGGTGGAAATGTTCTTCGGTTTGTACCGCCATTTATCATAACTGACGGGGATATTGATACTGCCATAGGTATTCTGGGTGAGGTGCTAAAAAGGAAATGAAAAAGGACCTGTTGAGCGTCTATGATCTTGATCGCGTTGATTTTGAGGTCATATTCGAAAAGGCTCATAAACTCAAGAAAATGCTCAAGGACGGTATTTCCTATACTCCTCTTTCGGGAAAAACTCTCGGGATGATTTTTGAAAAATCATCGACGAGAACCAGGATTTCCTTTGAGGTGGGTATTTATCAATTGGGGGGAATGGCATTATTTTTGAGCAATCGCGATACCCA
>DASRZZ010000188.1:0-11377 GCA_035685925.1 Syntrophales bacterium
TCCCCTATCTGGCGCCTGGCTATGAGTCGGTCGATATACGTCTTTACCATGGAGGTCTTGCCTGTGCCGGTCAAACCTGCAACAAAGATATTGTAGCCATCGTGGTTCATGGAGAGGCCAAACTCGATAGCACGGATTGCCCGGTCCTGACCTATGAACTCACGCAATGGGGCTATATCTTTCGTACAATGAAAATCAAAAATTGCAGGGTCACACTGCCAGCGCAACTTGTCCACCGGAACTTCAAACTTTTTCATGTCCATACAAAGAATCCTTTAATGAGTATCGTGAAGTGTTCAACAGCGGCAAAAACTCCTTAAAAAATAATAAAGAAATGGCGATTGTCTGTCAATAACTAATGACCGCCTGATGGCCGCCTAATACGAATGGGAAGAAATGACTGTGCCACTGGGATTGTATTGTTATTTGGTTCAATCGGTCAGAAAAACAGAGGAATCACCCTCTTGGTGGTTTTCATGTAGTTCTTATATCCTGCAAATTGTTTCTTCATCAGGCTCTCTTCGAATAGCATCTTTATTATTAAGATGACGGTAAGAACAACCCCTGCGGTAACGCGCATGAGAGAAATGTCATCAATGATAAGTGGCCAGATGACCAGCAATACGGCCAGATACATAGGGTGCCTTATGAGTCTGTAGGGTCCTCTTGTTACCAGCACCGCACCCTCTTTTAGCAGTGGCGAAATGTTCATGTTGCCGATGCCCATGACCGTGATTGCCCAGACCCCGATTGCCATTCCTACAATCTGCAGAAGAAGCAGCAGGGGCTGGTGCGCCACCGGGCTGCCTGATACAAAGATAAAAAGAATACAGCATAATTGTATAATAACGAGGATGAGCGCTTTTATTTTATCCGCCATCATGTTCCGGTTAAATAGATTTTTTGATTCGATAATCGATCAAGGAAAGGACGTCTGCCGGTGTAAAGCGTCCAATAGGGCCGGTGCTGTAAAGGGCTTGCTCCACCTTACCGTCCGGTTTGAGAATGAAGCCGGTTGCCTGGAGATAACCTCTCACATCATTAAAAAAAGCCCCTGTCATCGCGGCGAATGCCCTGGCATCAAGTCCATAGGCAATGGGGAAGGTAAGTTTCTTCCTCTCCACGGATTTCCGGGCATCTTCAAGGGTGTCCGTCGAAGCCGCAATGACCTTGATCTTCGTCCGATCGAAATCTGAAATGTGTGATTGAAAATCAGCCAACTGCTGACGGCAATATGGTCACCATCCGCCCCTGTATATCAAGAGTACAGTCCAGAAGTCTTTCAGCATATCAGGAATACTCGTGGAAGTGCCGTCTGTAAAGCGAATCTCCATACGTGTAAACAGGTCGCCGCTGTCAAGCTTTCTTCTTTCTGACTGCACCATAATTACCTTTCGACTATATCCTGCCTGTAAAAGGTGGAAAAGAAATATGACTTCGCGAAGATGGAAAGGACTTCAATAAATGATTATCGGGATAAGGGGTGGTTCCCAGTCGTGATTCAGTTTAGAATTTGCTTTCTTGATTAAATCGCCAAGTCTCAGATTTTAGAGTAACAGCCATCATAAGAGGTTTATCTTATTTAGGAAATGAATTTCTACATATTCTCTGACAAACTCAGCTAAAGTGAAAATTAACCTTTTTTATCTTCTGACTTATCGGCGTTCATGGCACCCTCAATTTTCTCTTTCGTGTCATCCATAGACCGCTTGAAACCCCTTATGGCCTTGCCGATAGCGTTTCCTAATTCAGGAAGTTTACCGGGGCCAAAGATGATGAGGACTATAACCAATATTACCAGAATATGCATTGGCTGGAGAAGACCTCTCATTGTTTTTGCCTCCTAAGAATAGTTTTAGTTATTTTCTATAACATTTTTACCGGACAGTCAATTGAGATCTTTAGCCTGGAGGGAGGGAATATCTTCACAAGCACAGATATGTGAATTGACTTTCTGGCCAGTTCAGTGTAATGGTGTCGAAGTTATTTGAAGACGTCGTTAACTAAACACATGGATAATCCTATTGACTAACCGGCGCATCATACAGATCCTGCTACTAATCATAATTCTTGCATTGAGTATCAAACTGGTATTCAGCTATGAGTATTATCCGTACTTTAATTATTACAATCAGAAAATAATAAGTTTCGTTGAATCATTTCATCCTTATGATGATGTGGTCTTCATCATTTTTCAAATTGTTCAGGTTTTGATAGTTGGCGCTATACCTGCCGAGATATCCGGATTCGTAGGCGGGTACCTCTATGGACCCATAATAGGAACGATTTATTCCACGTTTGGTCTTGCTATCGGCTCATGGTTGGCCTTTATGCTTTCCAGAGCGTTCGGATTGCCTCTCGTGAGAAGGCTTGTAAGCGCAGCGTCATTGGAAAAGTATGATCACTTTATGGAAATGCGTGGCACACTGGTCTGCTTTATACTTTTTTTAATTCCTGGTTTCCCCAAGGCTGCGCTTTGCTATATAATTGGTCTTAGCCGGATGAATGTCTGGAGTTTTGTGGCCATTTCGACACTGGGCAGGTTATTTGGGACTTTGCTTCTTTCATTAAGTGGCTACAGTATCAGAACCCTGCGTATTTGGGTCCTTGTCATAGTTCTGGTGAGTGTAGCCGTAATTCTTCTATTGTTTTATTTGAATCGGGGCAAGTTATTGGAGATTACTCAAAAACAGACGGATAGTTCTTCAACAGATGCAAATTACACACATGGGATCCCTGAATGAATCAAAAACTTTTCACAAATTTCACAAGGATAAGTATCAGAAGGAATATCAAATAAAACCTCAAGAAGTAAAGCGCAACTTTCGTTGTCCTGGTCATTTGCACGCGGGGCATTCAGATCCTCCTTAAATCTTGTTCCTGGTTTCAACACCCTTCATAATATCATTGTAACGAATAACACCCAGAATATTGTCCTGGCTGTCTACAACTGGTATCATTCTATAGTGATACTTGGCGAACATTTCAGAGAGGTCGTCCTGAACATCATCTTCTTCTGCGGTTACCACGGGCGCCACCATAATGTCTCCGAGTTTCACGTTGTCTGAAGCAAGAATCAGTTCACGTAGATCGATGACACCTAGGAGCGCCTGGCCATTCTCCCCGACCACATAAATATAAGAGATGGTTTCCGGCTCCATAGAGGATTGTCTTATCCTTGCCAAGGCCTCGCTGACCGTCGTCTCCCTATCCATGGTAAGGAAGTCGGAGGACATCATTCCCTTGGCCGTTGCTTCCCGTTCAGAAAGAATTGCCCTGACGCGATCCGCCTGATCCTTGGTCAGTAGTGCCATCAATTGGGAAACATGATCATGGGGAAGGATGGAAAACAGTCCGGCCAATTGGGGGATGGTCATTTCTGAGAAAATGTTTTGCGCACGTTCCTTGCGCAGGGCCGCAATGATCTGACGCTGCGTCCGCGGCTCCGCTTCCGCCAGGGTCTCAGCAGCCTTCTCCGAATCGAGGACGGAAAAGAGAGCATCCTTTTCCTCTTTACCGAGTTCTTCGAGCATATCCGCCAGATCCTCGCTGGGTAGTTCATGAATCTGTCTGCGGGTTACAGACAGAGACACCTTATCGGTAGAGACGGCGTCTTCAACCGACAGAGGTTGAACGTACTTCCAGGAAATGAGGTCGTCCTTCATCCAGTGGAGTTTTCCCAACCCCCACCGACGCAGGAATCCGTTGAAGGAAATATCCACATGAAGAAGAAGCAATCGGCCCTTTGCTTCGAGGAGGTGGACGTCATTGACTACTTCGATGCGCCTGTCGTCCATATCTACAATTGTGCGACCCATCAGATGCTTATCCATGAGGATCCAGCCCTGCTGGTCGACAAAAGGAGCGTATTTGTCTCCTTGATCAGGAGGTTGAACAAAGATTGCGTCATCTTCTATCCGGAGGACTCTGTTCCACGGGATGAATGTGGTGGGTTTTCTCCAACCATGCTCAATATAAATACCGATACCTTCAGGGTAAGGCTCAGCGACAGCAAAAACGAGATCAGTCAGTCTACCGATGCGGTTCCCGATCTTTCCGATGCAGAGGGGTTTCTTTAAGAGTTCTGAAAAATAAATGAACCGGTAACTGCCTATTCCGCGGGGCAGGTCTGGTACTTTTATCTTTTCATTTATCTCTGCCATGGCGTTCTCCTGTATGGTTATTTAAAAAGATCTGGGAAAAGGGTGCTGATACCCAGCAAAGATGACATGATCACGACGAGAATGACTATGGACCAGTTCATGATGTTTTCCCAGTGAGTATTGACATGCGCACCCATGAGGGGTTTATCATTAAGCAGCAAGAGCAGAAAGACAAGCGCTGCCGGAAGCAAGGTTACCGCGACAACCTGCACAAACATCGTAATGGTGATTAGCGGAGCGCCGGGGATCAGAACGACGGCTCCCGAAGTGATTAGCATAACGAGGTAAATCGAATAAAACCAGGGTGCTTCCTTGACCTTCTTGTTTAGAGAGTGCGCCCAGCCGAAGACTTCTCCCACAGCCCACGAGGTGGACAGAGAAATGCAGAGAGCTCCCAGGAAACCGGCATCAAAAAGGCCGATAGCGAAAAGTTTCCGGGCCCAATCACCCTGTCCTGCTGGCAGAAAAGGTACAATGGCTTCAGCGGTCTGGGCAGCATCCTCAATGGCAATCGGAGGTTTGTGGAAATAGAAAACCGCTGCCGTGGCGATGATGATGAAAACGGCGACAATGCATGTCGACGTAGAGCCCAAGAAGGTCTCCAATTTGCCATACTTGATGTCATGGATGTCCAGGCCCTTATCGACAACAGCGCTCTGCTGGAAGAAAAGCATCCAGGGGGCAATGGTAGTCCCGATGTTGGCCATGATAATAAAGATTAGATCTGCGTTGAAGCCGCCCATATCAGGATTATAGAACCCTTTGAATACAGCGTTCCAGGTGGGAGCGTTCGGCGTTTCCATGGCCCACAAAGCAGCAGGGATGTAAACCAGATTGAAGCAGCAGAAGAAAAGCGTTATCTTTTCAAAGGTCCAGTATTCACCGGAAACGATCACAGTAAAAAGAATTGCTGTAACCACTATGACGGTCAGCCATGGCGGTACTCCAAAAAGACTCATAGCTGCTGTCATACCAACATACTCAGTTACCAGGGTGAGCCAGTTTACTATAGTCAGATCTATTAGGGAAAACCATCCCCAGAAGGGGCCGAAACCGTCAAAGATAGCCTCCGCATGGCCGCGCTTGGTAACAGCCCCGAGACGGACAGTCATCTCCTGAACGTAATAGGCCATGGGAAGAAGGATGATGAACATCCACAGCAGGGAAAATCCAAACTTGGAGCCCGTCACGGCATAGGTCGAGATTCCTCCTGCATCGTTGTCAGCAACCATAACAATAATCCCCGGGCCGAGAACTGACAGAAATATAATAAACTGCCTGCGAAAACGATTCAGAATGTGTATACTTTTGCTTATCCAGTACATAAGACAACCGCCGTCAAAAGGAAAGCGTACCATCCCTGATAGGATTCAAGAAATCGAAAGATCTCGAAAGTCAGGGTTAAAGAATATCGGAGATAGAGGTATGAGAAGTGACGGTGATTTCCGGTTCAAACATTTACCCGGGAAATCTGCGAGAAAAGCCTGACAGACAGGTGATGTAAATACTTCCGGGCTAAGACTTGTATTTTGTTTTACCGGGAACCACGGCCAGGCAATCGTCAGTGCCTCTACAACCAGGAGGTTCCATATAATTCAGTCTACTCCAAAAAAAAATCAAATTCGGCATCAAAACTTCGGCTTCCCGTTATACATAAAAAAAAATTGACGTCAAGGTAAAAACGTTCGTGCATCAATTTTTTATGTAATGGATTTAGAATGTGGTATCGGGCAAGATGGGCTGAGTTACTCTATGGGTGGTCTGAAGCCGATTCGGGTTAGAGATGCCGCAGCAGATGACCTTATGACAATACTAAGCCTATGAGTGACAGGATGATCCATTGAAAAAGATCGATAAGCGGATTCAAGGCTCCAAAGTACAAAAGTGCGATGATGATAAAGAATCCATACGGCTCGAGGCGGGAAAGGGCATATTGGAGGCCTGTCGGCGCGAAACCCATGAGGATCTTTGACCCATCCAGGGGTGGAATCGGAATCAGATTGAAGGATGCCAGGATGATATTGATCTGAGCCAGGTAATAAAGAAACGTGGAGAGAACACCTGACGGCTCCGGCGAGAGGAAGCGATACAGGAAGAAGGCTAGGAATGCAAGAAACATATTAGCGATGATCCCCGCTGAGGAAACAAATATGAGCCCCTTACGTGTGTCGCGCAAATTATGAAAATTTACAGGTACAGGCTTCGCCCAGCCGAAGCCGAAAAGAAATAGCATGAGGGTGCCAATAGGATCGAGATGCTTTAACGGATTTAAGCTGAGCCTGCCCTGCCATTTAGCCGTTGAATCGCCCATGCGGTAGGCAACCCAGCCATGAGCCAGTTCGTGAAGAATAACAGAATACAAAAGCGGTATGGCAAGGAGAATGAATGTAGTGGGATCGTTTATGAGAAGTTTGAGTAGGCCCATTTGTCTGTTGTGCTCGCGTGTGAGTAATCAATCTGCGTTGTCTTATACCTCAACCATGACCAAACCACAAGAGATGTTCTACGTTACCCATGCCGCAATTTCATAGGAGGTCTGAATTGACCAGTAGTCGAGGCGTGACTTACAGAGCAAAGCAGTGCTGACATGATAAACCTTGTCTGATAAACCTTGCCTGGACAGGAGGCGGTTTATATGGGATTATATATATACAAACCTGTTGAGTGTTGATTAGAAAAGGCAAGGAGGGATCCATATGGGAGAAGTCGTTCATACGTCTAAAATCAAAATTGTGAGGGAAAAAGGGCCAACGCGGAGGGCTATGATAGAGGGGTTCTCGGAACCGGTCTATTACGGCGTCCATGGCGGCATTATGAGGTTTTACAAAGTGGTGCCGGAAAAGGAGCATGCGGCGACTCTTGATCACATTGTTGCCGCGACAGCGGGCTGAATGATGGGAACACTGGCCACGTTGATGGCTGGAAAGAAGATTCCCACCCCGGAAAGTCTTTACTGGGCCGATGTGGAAGGGGACATCGAGAATGTCAATGGTGTTCTCAAGATTACCACCATTCGCGTCAAGTACCACCTGAAGGTTTCGGAAGACAAGGTGGCCCATGCGAAAGAGAGCTTCGCAAACTATATCACCAGCTGCCCAGCTGCCCAGAGTGTCATTGGCTGTATAAAATTAGAGGACGAATTGATATTAGAGAAATAGTGCGGTCTAAGAGATGCTGGTTATGTGCGGCCTCTCTAATTTACGCATGTATTGTGACCGATATTTTGTAATCGTTAATCCACATTCGCTCGAATAATCAAATGACCAGTATGTGCAGATTGAAAACAATAGGAGGTCTTTATGAAGTGGCTTTCTCTTATTATTTTTGTAATCGCTATTGGCATGCAATCGAAAGGCGCTTTTGGGCAAGACAGAATGCCTGCCATACCACTTGAAAGGATGACCGATCTCCAGATGAAATATGCTGAGGAGATTATACGAGGACCCCGCGGCGCCCTCTATGGGCCATTTGTTCCGCTGATCCGCAGCCCGGAACTTATGGATAGGGCGCAGCGTGTGGGGGAGTATCTGCGCTATAAGAGTGCAATCGGGACAAAATTGAGCGAGCTTGTCATCCTGATCACGGCGCGCCAATGGACGCAGCAGGTGGAATGGGCTATCCATGAGCCCATAGCCGTCAAATCGGGCATCAAGGGGGAGGTTGTAAGCGCAATTGCCGATGGCCGCTATCCCACAGGCATGAGCACCGACGAACAAATCGTATATGACTTCTGTACAGAACTTCACGTTAATAAGAGCATTTCCGATGCGACTTATGAACGCGCACTGAAACGCTTTGGAGAGCAGGGTGTTATCGACATTTTGGGCATCAACGGTTATTATACCTTTCTGGCGATGATCATGAACGGCACACGCACGGCAGTGCCGGATGGCAAGTCCGGACCTCTGAAGCCATTTCCGAAGTGAAAATAACATAGAATCGGGACAGCTCTATTTAAAACACTTTACACCCGAGCGCACAGGTGAGCTCTGCCGGATTGAAACGGTAATTTCAGCGCGCAACTTTACAGGCGAGGATTCAGGTATATCTGTTCAGTGATTCTTTAACACTTCAGAGATGATGAGAAGTATAAGCGTGAGGATAGCCATGACGATGGCCATCAATACAGGTATTAATCTGGTCCATTTTGTAGATGATGGTACTTTGACAGGTTGTTCTCTTTTCTGGAAAGATATGTGATTGTCTTCAGATGACGATTTTTTGCCCAATGCATGGTACCTTGTCTCAAGTGCCTTCATTTCTTTTTTATAATCGTTGAGATTTCTTTTCATGAGCCTCCTGAATCAGGTCTGAGCATCTATTCACATACTGACCAAGTATGTGCAACCGTTATCTTAATTCAGCCTTCAACTATTTCGGATATGAAACCCGTCATCTCAGAGAAGACTTTCTCCGTGGCTTGTACGTGAGGGATGTGTCCGCAATTGTCGATTATGAATGCTCTAGCAGGCCCCTTGGCCTTGTTCACAATAGCTTCAACCTGGGCAGGGGTGCCATACTCATCATCTTTGCCCTGAATGGCAAGAAGAGGGCAGGTGATATGAGGAAGGTATTCCTCTATATTCCAATTCCGGAACTCCTGAGAGAGCCAGATATCGGCCCAGCCGCGGAACATCAGCGCCGCGTTATTATCATGAAATTTGGCGAGTCGCTTTTCTAAGTCTGTCTGCTCATAGACTTGGACAGCGCGCTTTATTCCCTCCACTGTTACATCCTCGACAAAGACATGCGCCGCCTCGGTTATAATACCCGAAACTTTTTGCGGGTAGGTTCCCGCGTATATTATGGCGATGGAACCGCCATCGCTGTGCCCTATAAGAATAGGCTTATCAATAGCACACTGCCCCAGAACTTCCGGTAGGCTGAGAAGGGCCTCGTGATGAAGATAGTCTGGTTTTCGGGGATCCGTTAGAGGATCAGAACCGCCATAACCCCAGCGGTCATAGACCAGTCCCGGGCAGGCGGTATGTATGCATATTTTTTCGGGGAAGTCACGCCACTGACCGATGCTACCCAGTCCTTCATGGAGAAATACAAGCACAGGCCGGTTGTCCCTTTCGGTCCGCGGCCTGATGAATTCGGCAGTAAGGCGGTGATTAGCCGCATAAATGGCAAATTTTTCTTTTGTAATTTCAACATCTGCCGGCATCCTGATCCTCCCCACGAGTCAACGCAAGGAGAGAAAGAACTTTCTTTCTCTACAGTCACATTATACATTAACATTAAAGTGTAATATGTTAATAATTAAGACAAAACGCTCATAACAATTTATGTACATATCATTCAATGAAGCACGAGAAACGCTTGTCACATTTGAGAGGCAGAAATTTGATAAACTGATATTTTGCGGCTCTGTTAACGTGGAAAGGATCGCCTTTCATGATCTGCCGGGCTTCATCTACGCTTTCTACGTTTGCCAGTATTACACCGCCGACCCTAGGGTCTTGGGGGCCGGAACAGATAAACTTAGACTTTTTGTAGAACGCGTCTAGAAATTTTCGATGCTCAACAAGCAGGGCATCGATCACTTCCATAGATTTGGTATACTTGCCTAGAATAATAACCATTGAATCCTCCTTATAATCAGTCGATAAGTATCTCCTCGATTTTCAACCTTCTTCTAGGTGCCGGCGATTCCGCGGGATATCCGACCGGAAGCAGTGCTACTACATGAATATTACGGCCCCACCCAAAGATTGTCTTGGTTGCTTTTTCATCGAACAGCCTAACCCAGCAGCTTCCGAGTCCGAAATCCAATGCCCGCAGGACTATGTGTTCTACAGCAATGGCCAGGTTAAGTGCTATCCTGGGGGTGAGCTCTTCTATGTCAACGGGTGTATAACGTTCCGTCCTATCGGCTATGATCTTCACTATCCTGCCTTCTACAGCCCCAATTCTGCCGAGGTCCTGTATGCCGGAAACAGTGCCGTCCACGAAACCCTTTAAATCGATGCAACAGACAAAGACAATGGGAGCTTCGGCAATGAACGGCTGTTTGTAAGATGCCTTGGCCAATTGCAGTCTCGTATCTCGATTACGAACAACTTTGAACCGCCAGGGCTGTGAATTCGAACCGGAGGGCGCGAGCCTCGCAGAGTCCAGAAGTGCTAATATGTGCTCTTCAGGAATGGGGTCAGGTTTGAACTTTCTTATGCTCCGCCTCTTTTCTATAGCTTCTTTAGTTGTTAACATTCTTCCTCCTGCATACGCACGAATGAGCACAGTTCATGAAATACGGATAAGATTGCTCGCGTTATCTGAAATGACAAAGCATGCATGGATCTGAGTTTTCAGACGGCTATCGCCTGCTCGATAATTTCTCCTACCAGCTTCGCAGTTTTGCCTGTCAGCTTTCTGCAGTCCTTATGCTTCTGGCCTTGCCGATATTCTCTGACTTGGTTTTTATCCATCCAGTTCACGCCGACAATATTCCTGCAAAGTATGCTGCCGTCCGCAATTTCTCCTTGAAACCGCTTCATGAGTTCATGCGCATATTTCCACATGCGAAAATCGGCAAATTTATCACCTGAGCTTCTTCCGAACATTAAGCCTATTACGGCAAGGCCTCCGACAAGGGCACCGCATGTCTCACCATGGGCCCCCAACCCTCCGCCGAAGGCATCCATTGCTTTGAGCATTTCCTCGCTTACATCCTTACCGAGTTTTTCTTGACCGACCGCAAGAACCGCTTGGCTTCAATGGAAAAGCCTCTCAAACAATGCCTCTGCCTTTTCTTGCATTTCTAACGGATTCATAAGACCTCCTTTGTTATGGATGAGCGTATTTCTTCCGCGCGCTCACCTGGACCTGGCTCCCTCAAGGCCCGATGCTTTGATAAACATAAAGCCTTAAGAGTCGGCGGCGATAGGGTTCCTACTTTTTCGGGTTGGTCAGTTTCGAGCCCTGTCTCATAGCGCCGGCATGAGCCCTTTCTGACCGAAGACAAACCCGATGATAGGCTGTTTGAATTTTGTCGTGTCTATGGAGCCTTGGGCGCCGCATTCCATTACCGTTACCGTGCCATCGACACCAGCCTGCCAGTTGACACTGTTGCTGAATTTTTTCAGGGCCACTCCATCCATGAAGGAGAGGATGACGTCCGTTCGCTGGGCCCCGAGCTGATAACCCAGAGAGGCAGCTGTTATATTATAGTAATCTACAGTTTGCCCGCCGATTGGGGTGCTCCTTCAGCA
>DASRZZ010000189.1:0-20512 GCA_035685925.1 Syntrophales bacterium
AGAGTCGCAATTTTGCCTACCGTTTCTATCGACGGATCCGGTTCAACTTGGTCGTAGAAGACGATATCCACTTCTTTACCGCTGTAGATTTGCTCCAGTTTCTCAGCCATACCCATTGATTTAACTACTCTGTCAGTGACACAGAGGATTCGTTTTCCAGGTACGCCGGCGACCGCCTGGAGAGATCCCTTACCATAATAGATTTCCCGCGGCGCAATAAAAACATTGCAAGCCATTTATAGTCTCCTTTCCGCTTCATTTTGGAAGTATCGGTCTAAAACACAATTGACTCTTGCCCGAACACCGTGACGGGTGGTAAATACGTAAGAGTTATCTTAAAAGATATTGCTCATTGTTAACGATTTCACGGTAGCACCACACTGGTGATTTTCGCAGACCATACATCCCGAATTCTTTAGCTCTGGAAAAATAATCTTATAGTCAAATCACCCTGCAGGATAAAAAAGTGTCTCAAATACCTTATGTCAGTTTCTTGCCTGTTTTTATTCGGCTACTTTTCTTATTACTGAAGATCTTTATCATTCTCTAAACTACACGTTAATCGCTTCAATTCCTCTGGTAATCTATCGACAGCGTCTTCTTTGTAAATTACCCCTTCCGCAAACAGCTTGTCGATCGCTTCGTCACTATACCCCAGTTGCACGGACAAGATCTCCCGGTTATTCTCGCCGATAAACGGTGCGTATCCCTTCACCGTCCCCGGCGTTTCCGACATTCGGAAGGGACTATTGTAAATCTCGATCTCACCGACGAAGGGTTGCTTAATTTTGACCAACATATTTCTATCTTTGATATAGGGCGCGTCACAGATTTCCTCGAAGCCTCGGATCTTCATCGCCGGGACCCCTGCATCGCAAAGCTGTTTTTCAATGTCCTCCACATGGTCGAAACGCTGGAGCCATTCTTCCAGGGTCGCGTGTACAAAAGGCGCGCCACCATAGGAAACACGCTTTGCAAGTTCGTTGGTTCGTTCATGAGTCAGAAGCCATTCGTAATCGGCCCCCATGGCGTGAACCAACTTTTTCCACAGAATATCACTTATGGCAGCAACAGCCAGGTATCCGTCCTTTCCCTTGAGAATGGCATAAGGAGAATAGGCGGGCGACCACCTGGTGTGCTTTTTGGGCAAAACTTTGCGATGGCTGAAGAGATAACCCGGTCCCATGTTTTCCTGGCAATGAAAAAGACAGTCTGTCATAGAAATGTCGATCTCCTGTCCCCGGCCCGTTTTCTCCCGATAGTACAAAGCCGCGAGGACTGCCGTTGTCGCATGGATTGCCGCGTTGGAATCACCTACGGCAAGAGGAGCCGACGCGGGCGGATCGCACTGGCCGCACCAGCCGCTTGCAGCCTGGGCAATCAAATCAAACCCTGGTTCATTGGCGAAAGAACCGAAATGACCGAAGCAGGAAATGTTGCAATAAATGATGTCGGGCTTGATTTTTTTAACGTCCTCATATCCTAATTTCAGGTGTTTCATGACTCCCGGCGCCATGTTAGCCAGGATAATGTCCGCGCGCCTCACAAGTTCATAAATGATTTGGACCCCTTTTTCATTTTTCAAATCGATAGACAAACTCTTCTTCCCCCGGTTCAAAAAAGTGGCGTAACTACTCTGGGAGACGCCATTTCGCTCCATCACAAGAGAGTAACGCCGTTCGAGGGCCCCAGTCTGTACCGGTTCAACCTTAATCACCTCCGCCCCTAGGTCAGCAAACTGTCGCGAAGCAAAGGGTCCCGCATAGACCCACGTGAAATCGAGCACTCTCAACCCTTCGAGAGCTTGTTTCTCATTTGCCATTGATTGAATTCTCCTCTCTTCCTTTACTGAAAAGTTTTGGCCTGACATTCCATTAAAAAACCTGTTTGTATAACCATGATACTTCGGCCGGATCCATAACGGGCCTTGCATTGAACGGGGTCACGTCATCGCAGAGGGCATGGGCGGCTGCAATATCGAATGCGTCGCCGGGGACCCCCACTTCGCTTAGCCTCATTGGGTGGCCGACTTCTTTCATGAGACTTTCGATCGCATCGGCCGCGAACAACGCTGCCGCACGCTTTTCCATTCCAGCCGTATCGACTCCAAGCGCCTGAGCAACCAGGGCCAGTTTATCGGTGGCAAAATCAACGTTGAAGCGCATGACGGCAGGAAGGATGATGCCGCAGGCGGCGGCGTGGGGAACCCCGTACAGCATCCCCAGCGTATGTGCCATACCGTGCACCAAAGCGACATGAGCGCCGGCGAAAGCCCACCCGGCCATGGTAGCTGCCAACTGGAGCTGCAACCGCGCTTCTTCATCACTTCCGTTTGCAGCGGCTCTCGGGAGGTTTTCCCCGATCATCCGGATGGCCTGCATCGCCAGACCGTCACAAATCGGTTGTGAAGTTGTGGTGGTCAGAGCCTCTATGGCATGCGTCATAGCATCCAAGCCGGTTGTAGCCGTCAGTCCCTTGGGAAGGCCGAGAGTAAAGCAAGGGTCGAGAATGGCGACATTTGGAATAATAAAGGGAGACATGATATAAACCTTTCGCCCCGCCGACTTGCTTTTGATAACGGATGCATCGGTGACCTCGCTTCCCGTGCCTGATGTGGTGGGAACAACGATATGCGGCGTCTGAGGCACTGTCAATCGGTTCATCGCGATATGGTCATTTGCTTTCCCGCCGCTCTTCAGCACAACGCAAACCGCCTTGCCCGTGTCGATTACGCTCCCACCGCCCACGCTCACGATACAGTCAGCTCCAAGGCTTCTGGCCATGGCGGCAGCTTCATCCACGATTGCCAGATCCGTGTCTTGAGCAACCTTGTCGAAAACACCAACGCAGAAATCCACCAGTGCGTCCTGAACGATTTGGGTCAGCCCTGCCCTCCTCACGCCGGGATCGGTCATGATGAAAGCCCGTTTACATCCCAGGCTTACAATCTCCTTGTATATGGAAGGAATCGTACCATGTCCGGCGATGACCTTGGTGGGACCGTTGTATTGGCCAAGACTAAATTTGAGCCGGTCGGCAAGGCCCGCCATCATAACATTGCACTCGACAGCGGCAAGGGCATTAACATGTATACGCTTTATCAGCGTATATTCCTTGAGCCCGGTCACACCCAGCTCGCTTCCGACGCCCGACTGTTTGTATCCGCCAAAGGGGCAGTAATCCCCAAAAATATGATAATTGTTGATCCAGACCGTTCCGGTCCGCATTTGCCTGGCAACCCTGTCCGCCCGCGCATTGCTTTTGGAGAAAACGCCGCCCCCCAATCCATAGATCGAATCGTTGGCAATGGCAACAGCTTCCTCGTCGTCATCAAATTTAATCACGCACACCACCGGTCCGAATATCTCTTCCTGGGCAATCCGCATCGAATTTTTCACATTGGTGAAGATGGTCGGGGCGTAATAGAATCCTTTCTCATACCCCGGCATGGCAAGGCGCTTGCCACCCGTGACGATTTCTGCGCCTTCCTTTTTGCCGATTTGGACATACCCGTCCACAGTGGCCAACTGGGTCGCATTGACCACAGGCCCCAAATGGGTTTGGGGAAGAAGCTGGTATCCGACGCGAAGCTCCTCCGTCCTTTTCTTCATTTTATCGAGAAATTCATCGTAAATTTTGGAAGAGACCAGAACGCGCGTTCCCGATTCGCAAACCTGGCCTTGATGGTTAAAAGTTCCCAGTACCGCTCCATTGACGGCATAATCCATATCGACGTCATCGAGAATGATATTGGCCGACTTGCCTCCGAGTTCCAGAGTAACCTTCTTTACCGTGTCTGAAGCCATTTTCATGATCTCGCGGCCTATTTCTGTGCTGCCGGTCAGAGCAACTTTGGCGACATCGGGATGGGTGCAGAGGATTTTACCGAGAGAACCGCCCGGACCGGGAACAACATTGATGACCCCCGGAGGGATTCCCGCTGCCTGGGCAGCCTCGGCTATGAGAAGCGCCGTAATCGGCGTCACCGTCGCGGGCTTCAGAACCATGGTGTTTCCCATCGCGAGAGCAGGTGCCAGCTTCGCAAAAGCCATCCACGCCGGAAAATTCCAAGGGATAATCCCAACACAAACCCCTAACGGCTCGCGCAGGATGAACTCCCGACCAGGAGAAATTGGATTCCCAGAATATAGAATGTCCTCTTCCCAGGGGAATTCGTGCGCGGCGGTATAAGCGTAATTGCGAAGCATCTGAGAACCGCACCAAGCCCACCATTTTGCAAGCCGGATCGTATGACCTGCATCCATGGATTCAGCAACCGTCATCCGTAAAGACAGTCGAGACACATAATCGGCAAAATCGTAAATGAAATCAGCTCGCGCGATGGGAGTCAGGCGGCTCCATCCCCCGAAAGCTCTTTTGGCAGCGGCAATGGCTCTCTCCGCATCGGCGGACCCAGCTTGAGCCACGGTTGCAAACGGAAGACCGGTTCCCGGATCAATTGTTTCGAATTTAGCACCTTGCTCCGCTTCTACAAATTGACCGTCAATGAATAATTTGTAATGGTCCATAATCTCCTTCCTTTCACGAACTATTTATGTTCTTTAATTTATTTTTAAACTCGCATTCTCCACTATCTCTTTCACCGTTTCCAATGACATGCCCAGTTCAAAGCCTGCCTGCATCGCCCAGAACCCGTTTTTTACCTGACGACAGTCTCCAATCGATACCGTTGCAATGCCGGATTCATGTAATTGTTTTTCAAGTGAATTGTTGGGAGTTACTCCGCAGGCGATAACCACGCCTTCAATTCCTTTTAAGGACCAAACATCGCTCTTGGTCTGGAGCAAGATTTGATTTTCTTGAATCTCCCGGATCTGAGTACTGGTGTATATCTTTAAACCCATTTTATTCAGGCGTTCCACAAAAAGTGGTCGAATATTACCGAGGTCACCTGCCAGCTGATCCAGCATTTCTATAATAACAACACTCTTGCCTTGATTCATCATAATTTCGGCAGTCTCACACCCTGTTGCTCCTCCACCAACAACGGCAACATTTTTTTCCTGCACCCCCCCGTCAATAGCCGTTCCAAAATCGTAACTTTTAATGAACGCCAGTCCGGGGATGGGGGGAATGAAGGGTACACTGCCGGTAGCTAGAATAACGAAATCCGCCTTTTGCTGCGCGATCCATTCCGCTGTCGCTTCGCGCCGAATCAATTTAACACCTCCTTGCTTCAAATGTTCCTGATAAAATTGGATGGCTTCTTCAAGGGACCTTTTATAATTAACTTTTGCCGCCCATAGGAGCTGCCCCCCAAGCCTTTCCCTTCTTTCTACGATGGTGACCTGAGCCCCCCGCTGTGATAAAGCAAAGGCTGCACCAACACCTGCCGGTCCTCCACCGATGACGAGGCAATGGGGTTTCCTTTTCAGGCTGGTCATTTCGATGCATTCTTTGCCCACCATAGGATTAACAAAACAAGATATATCTAAGTTGGCCCTAAGTCTGTCACTACATCCCTGATAACAGGAAAGACACGGCACAATTGTCCCGGGCTCACCAATCTGCGCTTTTTGGGGCAATTCAGCGTCCGCCAGAAGCGCGCGACCCATTGCAATGAAATCAGCATCGCCCCGCTGTAAGATCTCTTCTGCTAGTTGCGGTTTATGAATTCGACCGACCGCGATGACAGGTTTTTCAATTTTTTTTCGAATATAGCCGGCAAGCGGCGCAAGGAGACCTGGTTCATTGAAATACGATTGAACGATCCATTCGCGCGAGGCATAAGACCCAGCGGAGACGTGCACAGCATCCACAAAAGGCGAGAGCTTCTCGCAGTAAAAGGACGAAAGCTGAAGGTCCATGCCGCCTTCTACATATTCTTCAGCATCTATCCGGAGTATGACCGGAAAGGCTTTTCCCACAGACTCCCTGATCTTCATCAATATCTCCTGCGCGAACCGTACTCGGTTTTGCGCGGAACCGCCGTAATCGTCATCTCTTTGGTTAGAAACGGGGGACAGAAACTGATGAATCAGATAACCGTGTGCACCCTGGACTTCAACAGCATCGAATCCGGCCTCCTTGGCTCGACAAGCCGCTCGGGCAAAATCAGACTCGATTCGCCCGATTTCCAGGTGAGTCAAAGGAACAGGCGTCTGCTGCACGACCGGACAGGCAATAGCAGAGGGCGCGACAGTCGGCAGGTTTGTTATATCCGTTTTCGTCTGCCTCCCTGAGTGAATCAGTTGGAGGGCAATACTGGCTCCCGTTGCTTTGATCCTTTTAACCATCTCCCGCAATTTCGGTATGAATCTATCTTCATCAATCCCCAGAGATCTTGCAAATCCCTTCCCTTCTTTGCTGACGTATGCACCCTCCACAATGATCAGACCGACACCGCCCCAGCCTCTCTTCTCCAAGTAGCAGGTCAGCTGTTTAGTCGCCTCACCCGATAGAGAGGCATAATTCGTTGCGATGGGCGGCATCACAATCCGGTTCCGAATGGAAAGGCTACCGATTTTTCCAGGAGATAGGAGAATAGGGAAATGTTTCACGTTTTTGTCCTCTATCAAAAATAATCCTTAAAAATAAATAAGACTCCAAATACCGGCCTAACTGGCTATGAGCAAAAAAATAATATTACGCGCACCCTCCAGATTGCCAACCAAGGCGAACCCCGATTTGCTTCCATAGCATTGCCATAAAATCTCGAAGTCGCGTGCCATCTGAAGGAACATTCGCCTCAATTATTAATGTTAATGTTCGGTTCGACTTAATGAACTTGCGGACATCATCCGGCAATCAGGAATCTTACTTCCCCGGCAGGGCCTGCCTTACTGCAATTTTTCATATAAAAATTTAATAAAATTCTAGTTTCTCCAGTTTCTCATTAAGAAGACTTGGTTCAAAAACAGGGGCATAAATTCACCAGTCTGCTTTGTTATAGCGTTCTCTCCACAGTATAAAAGCTTCTTTGGAGGCCTTGGTTGACCGAACCACTCCCTGATGCGATGAGATCAGGTCAAGAGCCGTTCTCAAATCACATCTGCTACTCTGATAAGCCGCCCTCTTGATCGTCCGAATAACGGCGTCAGGTCCCTTAGCCAGACGTTTTGCAAAAAGATATGTTTCTTTCATCAAATCTTCCTTGGGCAAGACCTTGTTTACCAGGCCAATGCGGTAGGCCTCCTGGACATCGATAAAATCACCGAGCCATAAGAGTTCTAATGCCTTAGCCATGCCCACTATCCTCGGCAGATAATAGGTGCCTCCGGTGCCCGGTACCATGCCCACTTTGATATATGCTTCCGAGAAGCGCGCCGTTTCGGCGGCAAATCGAATGTCGCACATTAATGCCATATCCATCCCGGCGCCTACGGCAACACCGTTGACAGCCGCAATTACGGGTTTATCGATATCTTCGAGCAATAGCGGTATTCGCTGGATCTTCTCCCACAGAACCATTTTATGACGATAGGGAAGATCGTCTGGAGGAACCTCTTTAGGATCTTCTTTTTTGGGTGCAAAATCGGCCCCGCTGCAAAAAGAATCACTTGTCCCCGTCAATATGATCACTTTTATTTCATCGTCCTTCGCCCAAGCTTCCATAGTCCTGACCCAGAGATCTATCATGCCTAGATTGAAAGCATTGTTCCTCTCGGGACGATTCAAGGTAATTGTTGCCACTCCATCTTCTTTTTGAAAAAGGATATCATTTTTCTCCACAACCATACCTCCTTTCCTAACTGTTGTATAATCTTTCAGGTGACCCTTCCCACATGGCTTCAAAAATAGCTTCACAATCCTCCACAGTCATGTCCTTCGGATTATATTCGCGCTTATGTTTGGTAATGCAGACTTCGGCCATTTTCCGGAGGTCACTTCGCTTGTATCCCAGATCTCGCAAACTCAAAGGGAGCCCCAGCTCTTTGATCAAATTATATACAAATTCAACAGCACGTTGCGCTGCGGTACAAGGCGCAATAGTTTCCGTATGCACTCCCATGGAGCAAGCGATTCGAACCATTTGATTCGGTATTGCGGAAAGGTTTGATGCCATCGTGAAGGGCAGAGCAATGCTACATCCAATGCCATGAGAAATTGGTTGGAAACTCGAAAGGACATACGAGATGCTATGGGAATAAAGAGCCACACCCTTTCCGTCCATTGCCAACATCGCCATTGTTGCACCCATAGACATGTAATAGCGTGCATCAATATCATTACCGTTGAAAAAGGCCTTGCGCAGATATGTTGAAATTAGTTCAATGGCTCCAAGAGCTATAGAATCAAAAAAAGGATTTTCGTATTTGTTCATCATCGCATCAATGGCATGAGACAGCGCATCAATTCCTGTAAACGCTGTAATTTGGGGCGGCATTGATAAGGTCAGCGCCGGATCGATGATCACACTGTCTGCATAGACAAAGGGGGAACTCGCTCCATATTTCCTGGTGTCAGACGACACAACGATATACCTTGACACTTCACTTCCTGAACCCGAAGTCGTCGGTATTAAAATTTTTTTTAACCCTGGTTGAATGGCTTTTTTCTCTTTTGACATAAATTCAAAGGGACTAAAATGGTTTGTGCCCATGATCGAAGCCAGCTTTGCCAAATCAATTGCACTCCCTCCCCCAAGACCGATGATCAAATCATAATTTCCTTTTCGAACACGGTCACATAAAGCTTCAGCAGTCGACATTTTGGGTTCTGGCTCGACTTGGCTGAATACATCCATAGCTATCTTTCTTCCGTCCAGGGATTTCCTGACAACGGCGGCATAACCAAGGTTCAGAATTATCTCGTCAGTGATCAAAAGGGCTTTACTTGATTCAAACTGCACTGCAAGATCACCTATATCCTGTAGAATGTTTATACCAAAATAAATGCCACCTGGCGGTCGCATTCCGGCAGTTTGAAAGAAAAAGCTCTTATCCGCCCCGTGCAACGCCTGAGAGTTATCAAAAATGGACATAATTCCTACTTACCCTCTTTTCATTATTCATACGATTTGCAGAATCAACAGCTTTCGATCTGTCTGTAAAAATAGTTTACATAATTGGCTGTGGTCTCTTTCAATGCCATCTAGAGGTCGTTTTTTTGCCTTTTATTTGTATGATATGCTCTTCTCGTACTCGTCAACCGATCTCCGGCAGATTTCATGGTTCAGAATCACTTAAGAACCTGATCATTAGTTCTTTTTTATTGCTCAGCCTATTCCTTCTCCGGGCTCTTCGGAAAGATACCATCGCAAATGGCCGTAAACGATAGTTCTAGCATCTCCATGATATGACTGTTTCTTGTCGCCCTGTATCTGCTTTCCTCTATTTGAATCATTCCAATAAAGATCCCCCAGAAAAGCTCCATGAGCAGCCTTGGATTCTTATTTGGAAGAAGTCCCATTTCAATGCAGACTTCAACAATACCCACAGCAAATTCAAAATTCTCTCTTGTTAGCCTGTCCAACTCTTTTCGATATTCATCCGACATGCTGCAAATGGAATCTCCTTGCTGATAGGCCTGAACAAGCCTTATACCTTCACGGTTGAATGTATAAAGATCCTGATAGCGCTTGCAGAACTCCATAACGACTTCTCTGCCAGTTTTATATTTTCCGGCAATCAAATCCCCTTTAAAGACCTCAGCCGTTCTCTTGATTTCGTTTAAAACGGGGCGCATCAAAGATAAATACAAATCGTCCTTGTTTTTAAAGTACGAATAAAGTAGACCTTTACTAATCCCTACCGATTCAGAAATATCGCCTATGGTGCAATTCGAATACCCTTTTTCAAAAAAGAGTTCCTTTGCGGTAGACTGAATCATGTTCCTTGTCCAATCTTTCTTTTGAGTTCTTAATGACTTTTTCTTTTGCATTATCTACCCGTTCCTCTCTTTGCAATAGTTACCATTTCATAATTCTTTTGCTATTGAATAGCCTACGCTTATGGCGTTAAAGATTTTTCCCGTACCCTGACAATCCCCGACTGCATAGACTTCGTACCCTTCTTTTTCAAGACTTTTATAAAGCTGATCATTGGGGCTGAATCCTGTAGAAAGAATAACAGTATCGGCCGGGAAAAATCTTTTATCCCCGTTCGGTCCCAAAGCAGTGACTCCCTTTCCATTTATTTCCAGCAGCTTCAATCCCGTCTCCCATTTAACATTTGCCTTATCCATCAATTCCATGAGGGTGTATTTTGTATAGACCGTCATAGTCATCAAAATCTCAGGAAGCATTTCGATGATCGTGATAGATTCAGCCTTGTCAGCGAGACACACCGCCGTTTCACAACCGACCATCCCGCCTCCTACGATGACAACCTTGGCCCCGACATCGGGTTGTTCCCTCAAATAATCTACTGCCTGGATGACATTTTTCCCCAATGCCCCCGGCACATCAGGGGTACAGGGATGCGTGCCTGTACCAACAATTACCACATCCGGATTCATCTTGTTTACAAAAGTGTTGTCCACCTCTTTACCGAGTATGATTTCCGTTTCGGTAGACCTCACATCACGTTCCAGCCACTGGCGAAAGAGCAAAAGCTGTTTTTTAAACTTTGGAGCACAAGCCTCCAGGAGATTCCCCCCTAATCTCTGATTCTTTTCGATTAGGGTAACCCGATGTCCCCGTCTGGCTGCAATTCTGGCGACTTCCATTCCCCCGGGACCTCCACCGATAACCAGTACCTTCCTAGGTGAAGTGGCGTGAGCGACGGGGGCCTCCCTTTCCCTCCCGACACGGCCGTTAACGCTGCAGCCTATAAATTTCCCCATCGATACCCGATGCAGGCATTCCATGCACCGGATACAAGGACGAATCTCTTCTGTTCTCCCTTCTCTTACTTTCTTCGGCCATTCCGGATCGACCAGCAACGGGCGTGCAAGCCCCACGAAATCAACCTTCTTCTCAACCAAACACTTTTCAGCCAGATCCGGACTGCCCAAAGCACCGTCCACAATCACCGGAATGCCGATATTCGCTCTGACCTTGGCGGCATTAGGGACGGAAATGGCATCTTCCATATAGGAGGTCGGCATGGTAGGCGGATTTACATCATAACATCCTTCTCTGAGATGAAAGGCATTGACTCCTAAATTTTGCATCCGCTTTGCAATTTCGATTGTTTCTTCTAATTTTCTCCCTCCTTCAAACCCGTGCTCTAAACCGATTCCTACGATAATTGGAAAATCATTTCCTAGCGAATTGCGGGCGCTTTGCAAACACTCGCAGAAAAACCGCATTCTATTATCAAGCGACCCTCCATATTCATCTTCTCGCTGATTCCAGCAAGTCGAAAGGAACTGGTCGATTAGGTAACTATGTGCATGGATGTATAGCGCATCAAAACCGGCCCTTTTTGCTCGTCCTGCCGCATAGCCGTAGGCTTGAACGAGCCCGTTGATTTCGCCTCTCGTCAACTCACGACAGACAAGATTCTTGTGAAAGAACAACGGTTGAGTTGAGGGTGCTGCCGGCCAGCGGGAAGCCTGTGGGATGTCCGCCAAGCGACCGGTTCCCGCCGACAATTGAAGCGCAATCTTTGCCCCATACAGATGAACCGTTTCAGTGACCTCATTGAAATCACGAATGGCAAGATCAGAATCAATACACGGAAAGGTTGAATTGATTGGATATGGGTCTATGGTCTTTTCGGCCTTTACATGTCCTGTTATAATCAATCCGACGCCCCCTTTGGCTCTTTCCCGAAAGTACTCCGTATACCAATGCGAATACCGCATTTCAAATCCTTCACAATTTTTGCTATGCATCGGAGATTGAACAATTCTGTTCTTCACGATCAAATTCCCAATTTTCCCCGGCTCAAATAATTTTATATATTTCGTGTTCATTCCTCTATACCTCCCCCATATATGATTTCTTCAAATTTATCCGATATCTTTCCTGATCCGTTCCGACCCTCGATGGAGCACATTGCATTTTAACTACCCGGCCGCCGATACCATCAGAAACACAGAAATGATTGTCATCTTTTCTTTTAGATCCCCATGATCCGTTTCGCGTTGCCGCCTAATACATTGGCAATTTCTTCTTCCGTAAAGTTTCCCGATTCGCTCGTTTTCTGCGGAAGATTTCTGATGATCTCGAGATATTTTTTTGTCGTTAGTGAGGTCAGCCGATAAGACGGACTATCTGTACCGAATAGCACGCGATCCATTCCTGTTAAATTGAGTGTATGGCGCATCACATGTGAGAAATATTGATTATAAGAGGATGCAGAAAACTGCCACCCAGAGCAATCCGTATAGACATTCACATGCTTCTCCGTCAGCTGGTTAAGTTCCGACCACCACCCATGGCCCATGTGCGCGCAAATGATCTTCAGCTCGGGAAAATCAGCCGCGATTTCGTCAAAATGAATCGGCTGAGCATATTTACTCTTCAAAGGAGGAATCGCCCCACCTGAATGCGACAAAACCGGAACATTCAGTTCGGCGGCTTTTTGGAAAAGAGGATAAAATTTCTTGTCATTCGGATAGAACCCGGCAGTCGGGTTTATCTTAAGTCCACGGCAACCCCATTCCTTCACACCCGTTTCCAAAAGCCTCAGAGCTTCTTCACGCCGAGGGTCAACTCCGACGTAAGCAATAAAACGCGACCGGTTTCGGTTTGCAATTTCGGCAATAATTCTGTTCTGATCCCAAATAGAAGTCGGCTGTTCTCCTAAATCGAATCCCACATCGCTTGGAAGGAGTATAGATACATCTATACCCGCGTCGTCCATTTCAGCCAGTAACTTTGAGCCATCCGGGTCCCAATATGCCTGGAAAAGATTCTTTTTTATATCCCTAACGTGAATATTTTCCTCTTCGCCCTTTTTTCTTCTGACTGCCGCCATCCGGGCAGCAAGACCATCCCAAAATACCGCTGGACACCAGCTCTCGTCCCAGATATGTACATGCGAATCAATTATCATTTAAAACCCTCCCGTAATGATTTTTACTTCGTTCCCCTTGTCGCAATGCTGGCCAGCAAAATCGAGAGCATCAGGATCAAGCCCCTGACGATGTCCAGCAAGTAGCTTGGTACTAAAAGAATGATCATGCCGCTTGTGGCCACCACCATGATCAAAACGCCTACAAAAGTTCCCAGTATATGAAAATGCCCGATTTTAATGGTCGCTGCCCCTATAAAGCAAGCCACGATGGCCGGAAATGTAAATCCCAATCCGATGTTGGAATCACTAAACATCAGAGATGAAGTCACCATGATCCCTGTGATCGCTGCAAATAGCCCCGATAGCACAAAGGCGAGCATCCGATTCCACTTGACATTGATACCTGACAATCTCGATGCAACAGGATTTCCACCAATCGCTTCTAATTTCCTTCCGACTTCCGTCTGCTTGTGCAAAAACTCCAAGCCGATAAGAAGAATAAACATGATGATGAAACGAATCGGAATCCCGCCTACGGCCCCTTTTCCGATGATGGAAAAACTTTCCGGTATTCCGGACCAGATGGATATTCCTTCCGTGAGGCCTTCCGTAATGCCCATCATGATTCCCATAGTGGCCAACGTACAGATGAGCGAGGGAAATCCGATATAAGCGACCAAGATGCCATTTATCAATCCAGCTGTAATTCCAATGAACAGCGTGTATACGATCGACAGTGCCATCCCGTGATTATTCACCAGGAGCCATGCTATAATATTTCCTGCAAGGGTCGCTATCCCGCCGATGGACAGATCAAAATCTCCGGCTTTTAAACAGCATGTTAGGCCGGCGGAAATAATCGAGAGAAACGCCACTTGACCCATCATATTGATGAGATTTTCTTTGGACCTGAAAGATGACAGAAAATAACTGAAACATACGATCATAATAAGAAGGGAAATGATCGTTCCGTACTTTCCCAAATATAAGAAGATCGTTTTCTGATATTCTCTGCTGCTGTTGCTTTCAGTCATCGTCGCTCAACCTTTGATGCGTATGTTCGCGCCGTATTCAATTATCCACTTGCTTACTTTTCTATGAATTTTGTTGCAACAATGGATAATAGTATTGCGATTAACAGTATTGTTCCTGTAACAATTTTTGTCACGTAACTGGGAACCATCAGAATAATAAATCCATTGGTAGCCACCACTGTAAAAAATACACCTAAAATCGTGCCTCCTATATGAAACTGTCGGATTCTCATCGTGCTTGCTCCAATAAAACAGGCAGCCATCGCACCAAGAATATATTGAAGATTATCGGCCGCCCTCGCGGACATAATCGACGATGTAATCACGACGCCTGCTGCCGATGCACATAGTCCAGACAGAACGAAAGACAGCATCTTAATGAAATTGACATTAATTCCATATAGACGCGCCGCAGTCGCATTGCCCGCGATGGCTTCTATTCCTCTCCCTGTCTCAGTATATGCATGAAAGAGCCAAATGGGGATTGCAAATAGCGTCATCAAAAGGAAGCGAATGGGAATTCCACGTACATTACTCGAACCGAGCAATCCAAATTTATCTGAAATTTCAGAGCCCAAAAAAATATTTTGACCCCGTGTCAGACCCATAGCGATCCCGAATATCAGAAGAGACGTGCCGATAGTACAAATAAACGAGTCGAAATTGAGATATCCAACCAAAACACCGTTAAATATTCCGATGACGATCCCAATTGCCAGCGATATGCCGATGGCCCAGTGTATATCAATCCCTTTAAGCAGCAGCATGGCCGCCGCAATTCCACATAAACTGGCCGTCGCGCCGATGGAAAAGTCGATATCTCCCACTTTCAAAGGGCAGGTCAACGCTATAGAGAACAGTCCCAGAATAGCGGTTTGTCCCAGAATGTTGACTAGATTCATTTGAGACCGAAAGGGAGGCAGGAATACCATAAAGAAAAGAACCATGACGATGAACGTGATAATAGTTCCGTATTTAGCAATGATATACTTCATTGTTCTCCGCCGCCAATTCTATTGATCTTCTTTTTGAGCTGATGTCTTCGGCATACTCTCATCAGATTCATCAGGTCTGTTAAAGTCTAAACACAATTTCATAATGGTCGCCAATTCGGCTTGCCCACTCGGTATATCGTGTTTGATCTCTCCCCGATCCATAATAAGGATTCTATGCGAAAGACCCAATATTTCTGACAGGTCGGATGAGATCAGAATAATCCCCGATCCCTGTTTAGCCAATTCAACAATCAACTTATAGATCGCAACTCTGGAACCGATGTCGATCCCTCTGGTGGGTTCATCAAAAATAAATATTCTTGCCTCTCGGGTAAGCCATTTTCCTAAAACACATTTCTGCTGGTTGCCACCGCTCAGGAAGGTGGCAGCACTGTTCAAATCATTCGAGCGAATGTCAATGGAGCCTAACAGCTTTGTCACGTGCGTTTCTTCTCTCTTTTGATCAAAGACTGGAAATTTAGCCCAGCGTCTAAATTTTTGAAAACTCGCGAGAGTTACATTATGTATTATACTCATCGGAAGGACGAGCCCTTCGCGATGTCTTTCTTCCGGAACAAAGGCAATCGACTGACTGATTGCGTCTTGAGGCGATTGGATATTGACCTTCTTCCCGAATACATAAACGTCGCCCTTTAGTTTTTGATCGGCTCCAAAAATGGAGCGACCCAGTTCCGTTCGGCCTGACCCTACGACGCCCGTCAGTCCTAAAATTTCTCCTTTATGAAGGGTGAGATTAATTTCTTTTCCAAACTTCTTGGTCACCAATCTATCTAGTTGAAGAACAACCTCTTCTCGCGGAAGTTCTTTCTCCGGAAATATTTCTTCCAGATTGCGTCCAAGCATCATTTGAAAGAGCCTCTTCATATCCGTGTCTTTCACCGACGCAGTTTCAACCTTCACCCCGTCTTTCAAAACGGTGACTCGATCCGCAATTTCAAAGATTTCATTCATTCGGTGCGAAACATAAACGATCGCCGTTCCACGTTCGCGTAGATGCTGAATAGATCGAAAAAGTTCTTTTACTTCATCATATGTAAGTGAGGCGGTGGGCTCATCCATAAAGATAATTCTAGGATTTGCCGCCAAGGCACGATTTATGACTACTTTCCATTGCTGAATCACAGTCAACATAGAAATCGGTGTCCTGAAATCTACATCAAGGGATATCGCATCGGGGATGTGTTTCGCGGCTGCCAGCATTTTCTTCAGAGTTACCAGGCGAAGAAGATTTCTAGGCTTCTTTCTGCCCAGAAAGATATTTTCAGCCACCGACAGATGCGGGATAATATTCAACTCCTGGTGAATAAAGCTCAATCCGGCTTGCTGGGATTTCCAGGCATTCGAAAATTCGACAGTCTTGCCGTTTAGAAAAATCTTTCCACGGTCGGGGCGATAGATACCTGCGAAAATTTTTATGAGCGTGGATTTGCCTGCACCATTTTCCCCAACCAATGCATGGATTTCACCCTCTCGAATATCAAAATCAACTTCATTCAATACTCGTTGACCTGGGAAGTCTTTCACAATGCTCCGTGCTTCGAATATCGTTTTCGGAGTTTTCATATTTTTTTCAGCTGTTGAATCAGGGCCTATTTCGCTACCTAACATTCTGATTGTAGAGATTACCTGGGGATGCTGTCTCTTATCGCTGACAGCATCCCCAAGCGGATCTTTATTTCACAATGTAGTCCTTCGGTCCCGAATAGACTTGCCTCGGATTTAAAAAATAACCTTTAGGAGGAAGGTTTTCTTTTGTAACCAGATACGGAATTGCTTCGATCGTTTGCTGGTCATTCTCCGGTTTGCCTTCAAAGATTGAATCAAACAGTTTGAACAGTTTCTTTACGCTTGAATTCACAAAAACGCCATTAGCTCCCGCGGCCGCGTACATCGTCGGAAGCTTTCCAATGAGTTCATATGTTCTTGGGCTGTCTTCACATGTAACGACTACGGCATCGTTTCTCCCCGCATTGGAAAAGGCTTCTGCAGCCGGAAGTCCTGCGCCTTCCCAGAATGACCATGCACCTTTAATCTCTTTGTTCGGATCATTCAAAATCAGGTTTCTCACCTGCTCCTGTACCCATACGCTGGGATTGCCTTGAGCTGATGCAAGATCTAACTCCGTCAGAATCTGCACATTGTAAAAATTGAAAATTGCTTTTGCGACAGCGTATTTAATTGTTGAGATATCCAGCCGGCTATCCCTTAGGGTGACAATCTTGGGTTTTGTTCCTCTCACCTTTGAGACGAGATATTGGGCAGCCAAGCCTCCAGAAACACCATAGTATTGACCGACTTCCGCTATGATTCCCGGATGGGTTACTCCTTCGCCCACGGTTATGATTGGGATGCCCTTACTGAATGCCATTTCTACCTGCTTCTTGAAAAAATGCGGTGAGGTCCAATTGACTATAATACCGTCATATCCCGCTGCAATCATGTTTTCGACCACGCTTTGCGCTTGCGGAATATTCAATTGGAGATCGAACACTTTGAGCGACCAACCGCGGGCTTCCGCCTCTTTTTTGTATGCGGCATTGTAAATGGCTGCAACCTCGATGGCTGAGATTAAATCAACGACCCCTATTGTGATCGTTTTCTTACCTTTGGGCGGAATTTTCATGACATCTGCGTTTACTAAAGGGGCAGTTAAAAACATCATTGTAAGAAAAAGGGTCACTCCAATAACAGCTTTTTTTACTTTGCTTTCCATATGAACCTCCTTTTTTAAGTTTACTTATAAAATAACCTATTTAAAATTGTTGACTTACTCAAACGACCTTTTTTTTACTTTGTTTTCCATATAAACCTCCTTTCTTAAGTTTACTTATAAAATAACCTATTTAAAATTGTTGACTTACTGAAACGACCTTACCATGATTAAACGTACGGTCATTTTTATTACTCATTATTCAATTATTGACCGTATGTTCAAATTTCATATATCTGATCCATATATAAATGTCAAGGATTTTTTTGACCCCATTCAAATTAATTTAATATTATCAGGAGATGAGAGGACTGATGGCGCCGGAAGTCACGACGCACGTTATTCAGAAATACATAGAAAAGCGACTTGACCTGTGAAACCTGCTTCCCAACAATTTAAAAAAGGATTGGACGAACCTACCAAACTAAGAACCCCGCTACAGCATTCAAATAGAGAATTGGCGGAAAGAACCTCCCTCCTCTCTATTCCCCTCCGTTCACCCCAGCCTAACCTTCAGATCCACAATCAGGGACATCCTCAATCTCTACATATATTAATTTCAAAGGTCTTATTCGCTTGATTACTCACTCTCAACTCTCCCTTTTCTTTGCCGCCTTTTTAACGGAATATTTTCCTAAGGAGGATTGCTATGATTGGGAATATGTTTAGGATTGCCATAGAAACTGCCAAAAAGATGCCGGTGTGGAAAAAGGTATTGTTTGCGATACTTGTGACAACCCCTCCTGTTGTGGCCAAAAAAGCTGGACAAAAAGTTATTGATAAGCTTTTCAAGGACAGGAAAAAGCCTCTCAAACAGAAACTGGAGGAGATAAAAGAGTTGTGGGATGAGGGGTCTATAACTGAGGAAGAATATCGGAAAATTCGAAAGGGTCTTCTTGAGCGGGCCGCTAACGAGGCTTAGGAAAGCGACCACCTATGTTGTTACCGATGAAGAGGCTCAAGCGATTAGACCTGAAGACGATTAGGACTCCGAAATTGAAAGAACCTCCCCTTATTCTATTCCATTCGCCCAGACTAATCTTCAGTTGAACAATCAGGGATAGTACGGATCAAGTATATATATTAATTTCCAAGAAGACCTACTTACTGATTCCCCAATTCTTACCACACCATAAAGGAGGTTCTATGCCAACAGTTATGTTTGAGAATCCTAACGCCATTTTTAATTTTGACGTTCCAGACGTAATTTACCGTCTCAAGTATTACTCGGATCAAAACGCCCATGAAGCAACCAAAATATTGGACGCAATCTCTTTGTGTCCCTTTCCAACCATAAAAGTCAAATCAGACTATTTTAGCTACATAGTCCTGGATCTAATTAAGGCAGATAAAGGCCACGTTTACTGCAAAGTCTGCAAGGAAAAATCCATTTTCAATCAACCTCGAAGTTAAAAGAGAGGCTATCAAAAAGTTATTTGGAAGAAGCAACAAATAACAGGAAGAGGAGGTGAGGCCTATGATTGTGCCAAGGGACACGAGTTAATAGGGATGATTACCTGGATCAGCTAGTTAAATCTCAAAAAGAAAGGAGGTGAAACCAAATGTTAAACCAATGCACTCTGACAGGAAATCTCGGAGCAGATCCGGAGGTCTTCTATTCTTCAGAAGGAAATCCAGTGGCTACCTTTAATATGGCTTTCCATTCATCGAAGAAAAAGACCTGCTGGATCAAAGTCACGGCATTCTCGAAATTGGCTGAGGTAGTCCAGAAATATCTCCATAAGGGAGCAAGAATTGCTGTAATTGGCACCCTCGACCAGCACAGGTGGGAGACAGACGAAGGGATACAAAGAAGTTCTTTTCAGTTGATTGCGAACAGTCTTGAATTCATCAAAACTGATGGGCGCGGGTTCGAAGCAGGAAAGGAAGGAGAACAACCAGAAGAGGTCCCATTCTAAGGAGCAGCGGAGGCAGACGATGGCGAAAAAGGCTTGGGAGACGATACTTATCATCTTAGGGATCGCTGCTGAGATAGTGATCCTTATCAAAGACAAACTAAAGGGAGGTAAAAATGGAAACGGCTCAGGAGTTGCACAAGCGTAATAATAAAGCCCAGCACTTGAGGGTCATCCAGGTGGAGGACGGAGACTATTTCGTCTCAAGTGAGGAAGGAAAGATTCTTTACAAAGTGACCTGCGGTGATGGGAAAGAAAACTCTTGCACCTGCGGAGACTTTGCCAAAGGAGTAAAGACAGATCCTAAGTTCTCCTGCAAACACATTCTGGCAGTCATGAACTCTGAAACCGATACCGAGAAGGCCAGGTATCTTGAAAAAGCCCAGGCCAAGCTTGACCCAAGATTCATTGTACAGATCGACGGTCAGGACTTCGTAAAATATGCAGGACTTCTGGATTTGGCTCACCAGAAGAAGCTCACCAATCTGGAGGCTGAGATAATCCAGTATCCCAATAAGGACAATGAAAAGACAGCAATCTGCAAAGCCCATGCAAAAACCGCTTTTGGAGAATCGTTCATGGATCTAGGCGATGCCAACCCGATGAACTGTAACTCCAAAGTCTCCAAGCACCTTATCAGAATGTCTTCGACAAGAGCGAAGGCCCGCGTTTTAAGGGATTTAACCAACATAGGCCTCACGTGCCTGGAGGAGCTTGGAGACCTTGACGATATTCTCTCCAATGAGGAGAAAGGCACAGCCCAGAGAGGAAAACTTAGACCCTTTCCTAAGAAAGTGGTAAAGGGTGAAGCCTCAGCATCCATCCCTAATAACGGAAACGGAAGAGGAACCTTGTCAGCTTCGGACAGTAAGGAGACAACGGAGCAAGCGAAGGAATCTCAGAAGGACGAGAAGAAAACTGCCGCTGACAATAAACCTGAGGCTAAAGCTTCCGAGAAATCTGGAAA
>DASRZZ010000190.1:0-13113 GCA_035685925.1 Syntrophales bacterium
ATCAGTGATCTGGGAGATACCACTACCCTGGCAGACCCTTCTGTCGTTGACGATATAGTGAAAAACAGGGTGCTATAGAAGAAAGGAGGAAGACGTGAATATCGTAGCATGTGTAAAGCAGGTTCCGGACACAGAGACCCTTATCAAGGTGAAGCCTGATGGATCGGGCATCGACGAAACTGGCATCAAATGGGTAATGAATCCGTATGACGAGTTTGGCGTGGAAGAGGCCCTGAAACTGAAGGAAAAATTCGGTGGAGATGTTACCATCGTTTCTGTCGGTCCGGCGAGGGCATTGGAGACCATCAGAACAGCACTTGCCATGGGAGCCGATAAGGGAATACATATAAACGATCCGGTCCTCGAAGGTGCTGATGCGTATACCATTGCAGCTTCTTTGGCCGCGGCAATCAAAGGTATTCCACACGACATTATCTTTTGCGGACAGCGGGCCATTGATGACGATGCCGGTCAAGTAGGTTCCGTCCTTGCAGAATTATTGGGTATCCCTCAGGTAACCTTTGTTACGAAGCTCGATGTGGAAGGTGCCTCGATAAAGGTAATAAGACCTATTGAAGGGGCTCAACTCCTGATTGAAAGTTCACTGCCATGTGTCGTTACCGCGCAGAAAGGACTGAACGAGCCACGCTATGCATCGCTTCCAGGAATAATGAAGGCAAAGAAGAAACCTGTCGATGTTAAGGATGCTGCAGGGTTGGGAATAACTGTCGCCCCAAGGGCAAAGGTCGCTAAGACTGTACCCCCTCCTGCCAGGCCTCCTGGAAAGATTATCTGCGGTGAGGAACCGGCGGAAAAGGCCAGAGAACTGGCGAAACTGCTCAGGGAAGAGGCAAAAGTTATCTGAGAGCTTGGTGCTGGGCTTTCTTAATGATCTCTATATATGGAGGAAGGTGAAATGGCAAAAGGTGTATGGATCGTTGCGGAGCAGAGATATGGAGCTTACCGCAAGATTAGTTTTGAGCTTGTCAGTGCAGCGAGAAAACTTGCCGACCAGCTCGGGGAAGAAGTGGGTGCCGTCCTGCTTGGCTCCGGGATTGAAGGGATTGCCGGTGAGTTAGGAAAATATGGCGCAGATAAAGTCTATGTGGCGGATAACGCTCTTTTTGAACCCTATACCACAGACGCACACGCTGCAGCAGTGGCAAAACTGGTCAAGGAACAGGATCCTTCTATCCTGCTCCTCGGCGCGTCCGCCCAGGGCAAGGACCTATCTTCCCGCCTTGTGGGCAAGCTGGCAACTGGAATGGCAACGGATTGTGTTGACTTAAAGATAGCCGATGGCAAATTAATTTCCGTGAGGCCCATGTACGCCGGGAAATGCTTTGGCGAGGTTGTCGTGTCCGTCTTTCCCCAGATGGCGTCGTTACGGCCGAATGTGTTTCCCGCCGTCGAAAATCCGAAAACGGCGGAAATTGTCAAATTCGATCCCGGTCTGGATACGGCTCAACTGAAGACGAAGGTCCTTGAGGTACAGAAGGACACATCCGGAAAGGTTGACCTCACAGAAGCCAACATAATCGTATCCGGTGGACGCGGAATGAAAGGTCCGGAAAATTACGTTATCATTGAAGAGCTGGCGGATGTCTTGGGAGCCACAGTTGGGGCATCGAGGGCAGCAGTAGATGCCGGGTGGAGACCGCAGAAAGACCAGGTCGGGCAGACTGGAAAGGTCGTCTCTCCTAACCTTTACATCGCCTGCGGCATATCGGGGGCGATCCAGCATCTTGCCGGTATGGGTTCTTCCAAATACATTGTCGCAATCAATAAGGACCCGGACGCCCCTATTTTCGCAAGGGCTGATTACGGCGTTGTGGACGATCTCTTCAAGATTGTTCCGGAACTGACAAAGGAAGTTAAAAAACTTCTGGCGTGATGATACAAGCCCGGGGGTGCTGAATACACCCCCATTTTTTTGTAGCGAGGAGATGTATGGAATTGTCAAAATTTTCCGTCGGCCACGAAGGAAGAGAGGTTTTCTGGAATGCAGAGAATTTTGAGGGACTCCTTTTTGCCTTAACTGCTATCGCCCTGGCAATTTTCGCTTACGGCATTTACAAGAGGTGGCAGATGTGGACCGCCATGGGCAAACCGGAAGTCAGAAGCGACCAGTTCTCTGAACGAATAAAACTGCTTCTTAAGAACGGCCTGTTTCAGATCAAGACATTCCGGGATGTTTATCCCGGGATTATGCACGGGTTGATTTTTTTCGGGTTCATCGGCCTTATGTTCGGCGCTGCGTTTGATGCAACGGAATTCCATGTAGGCGAGCCTTACGGGTTTCCCTTTTTGGTAGGAAAATTTTATCTCATCTTTTCCTTTCTCATGGAAGTATTCGGTTTATTCGTTCTTGCCGGGATACTTATTGCTCTGGAGAGGAGATACATAACCAAGCCTGATCGCCTCGGCTATAAAGGTAAACCGGACAACACACCTGATGATGCAATCGTCCTTCTCCTCTTAGGCGGCATAATTCTTACAGGATTTGTGATTGAGGCATTGCGCATACATGTGACCGATCCGCCATGGGAAGTCTGGTCGTTCGCCGGTTATACCTTGGCAAAGGCATTCGCCGGTGTCGACAACAATACTGCGAGAATCCTTCACAAAGTAATGTGGTGGACTCATACATTTATGGCTTTGGGGTTCATAGCCTACATACCTTACTCAAGGCTGGTTCACATAATAACCACCCCTGCCAATCATTTCATGGCATCTTTGAAACCAGTGGGCAACGTTGAGCCGATCCGCGATTTTGAAACGGCGGAATCCTTCGGCGCGGCGCAACTTGAAGATTTCACCTGGAAACAGATATTCGATTCCGATGCCTGTACTCGCTGCGGGCGATGCCAGGACGGTTGCCCTGCTTATCTGTCAGGGAAAGCACTCTCTCCAAAGAAAGTAATCCAGGATTTGAAGACTTACTGGCTTGAGCGGGCTCCCCTGGTAATCGCAGCCAAGAAGGCCGCAGCCAAAGCGGGGGAAGGCGCACTGCCAGAAATACCGGCCCCGGCAAAGGCGATGGTGGGAGAGGTAATAGATCTTCATGAACTGTGGGCCTGTACGAACTGTATGTATTGTATGGAGCACTGCTCATCGTCCATTGAACATGTTCCGAAAATAGTCAATATGAGGCAGTACAAGGTTTTAACAGAGGCAGATTTCGCCCCCGAACTCCAGTTAACGTTCAGAAATATGGAGAACAACTCCAATCCTTGGGGCGTTGGTTCCCATCTTAGGGCTGACTGGGCTAAGGATTTGGGCATCAAGACCCTAGCCGAAGATCCCAACGTAGAATACCTCTTCTACGTGGGGTGCGCCGGTTCCCTCGACGACAGGGGGAAGAAGGTATCCATGGCCTTTGCTAAGATCCTCAAGACAGCTGGTGTCAGCTTCGGCATTCTGGGCACTGAAGAGGGCTGCTGTGGCGATTCAGCCATGAGGGGAGGTAATGAATATCTCTCACAAACTTTGATGCAAACAAACATTGAGATAATGAAAGGCTATGGTGTCAAAAAAATAATCTGCACATGTCCCCACGGTTATAATACCTTGAAGAAGGATTATCCCCACTTCGGCGGCAACTACGAGGTATATCACCACACTGAGATTATCGCCGATCTGATTGCCAAAGGCAAGATCACCCTGAAAAAAGCCGTAGACGGTCTGTTCACTTATCATGACTCATGTTTCCTCGGCAGATACAACAATGTCTACGATCAGCCAAGAAAGATTCTCACCTCCATTCCCGGCATGAAAATGGCGGAAATGGACCGCAATCTCGACAGGAGCTTCTGCTGCGGCGCCGGCGGAGCGAGAATGTGGATGGAGGAACATGACGGTGAAAGAATTAACAATATGAGAACCGACCAAGCCATAGCCACAAATGCAACCACCTTCGCTGTCGCATGCCCATTCTGCCTGACCATGTTAACTGACGGTATTAAGGCGAGGGAGAAAGAAGAAAAAACGGTCTCTCTTGACATTGCAGAAATTGTCTGGCGGGCAATGGACATTGAAGAGGAGAAACCGTCGGTAGATGTGTGTGCACCGACTCAATAGTATGCCTGAAAAAAGACTATAGTCTTATGATAAAAGCCCCACTGCTAATGCATGGGGCTTTTTTGTGCCTATATTGAAGTTGTATTTGAATTACATTTAATGTAAAATCGGTGCCACTCCCAATGCAATACTTGAGATTCTCGGCAGCAGGCGCCGGAGAATATACAGTAATAATAAAATAGTATCTTCAAGCAATCGCTCACTTCGACGTTCAATAGATGACCCAACAAGAAAACAATTGGAAAAAAGGGGGTATGCATATGGCTGAAAAGATCAGGTACGCGGACAAACCATGGCAAAGGTTCTATGAGAAGGGAGTGCCGGGAACAATCACTTACGAAGAGATATGCATGCCGGACATCCTGGACAGAACCGCAAAGGAATTCGCCGACAAGACGGCGATAATCTTTCAGGGATACAAAATTACTTATCGCCAATTTAAAGAGATGGTGGATAGATTTGCAACATGTCTTGCTGATTTCGGCATAAAGCAGGGCGATGCTGTGGCGATTCTTTTGCCAAATCTTATACCATGCGTGGTGGCATATTTTTCCGTATTGAAGACCGGCGCCATTACTGTGATGAATAACCCCCTATACACAGACCGAGAGCTCGAGCACCAGTTCAATGACTCCGGTGCTAGGGCCCTGATCACCCTTGACCTGTTGGCAAACCGGATGATCGCCCTCAGGCCCAAAACAAAGATCAAGCAGATCGTATACACCTCTATCGGTGATTATCTGCCATTTCCCAAGAGCCTTCTTTTCCCTCTAGTCGCAAAAAAGAAAAAGCTTGCTGCAGATGTCAAACAGGCACCTGATGTATTTACATGGAAGGGATGCATTGCCAAATACCCACCAAACCCTCCAGCCGTTAAGTTAGGTTTTGAAGACGTCGCCATGTACCAGTATACGGGGGGCACGACGGGGGTGTCGAAGGGCGTCATGCTCACCCATGCCAACCTGAGCAAACAGGTCCAGCAGTTGGAGGCCTGGTTTCCCCAATTTGGGAGAGGAACGGAAACAGTCTTGGGTGCATTGCCCTATTTTCATGTCTTCGGGCTATCCTGTGCTATGAATTTTGGTGTACACTGTGGTTCGTCTCAGGTATTAGTGCCGAGGCCACAACCAGAACCTCTCCTTGAATCTATCAGACAATTCAAACCCACGTTTGTGGCACTCGTTCCTACCATGTATATTGGAATGCTTAATCACCCTGACCTGAAGAAGACGGACATGAGTTGCATAAAGGGGGCCTTCTCCGGCAGCGCCCCATTGCCCGTGGAAGTCATCCATGAATTTGAGAGATTAACTGGTGCCGTGATTGTTGAAGGGTTCGGCCTGACAGAAACTACGCCCGTGACACATATCAACCCGTTTGGCGGCATCCGCAAGGTGGGCAGCATTGGTGTGCCAATCTCGGACACTGAGTGTCGTATCGTCAGCCTCGACGATGGTGTGACAGACATGCAAATAGGAGAACCTGGGGAACTGATCATCAAGGGACCGCAGGTTATGAAGGGCTACAAGGGTATGCCTGACGAGACAGCAAACACCCTGCGGAACGGCTGGTGTTATACGGGAGACATCGCCACAATTGATCATGATGGATATTTCTATATTGTGGATCGAAAGAAGGACATGATCATATCCGGCGGCTTCAATATATATCCGAGGGATGTCGACGAGGTATTGTACGAGCACCCCAAGGTGCAGGAGGCATGTACTATCGGGATTCCTGATCCCAAGAGAGGGGAAAATGTCAAGGTTTTTGTGGTTCTCAGGGAAGGCGTAACGGCAACCCAGGAAGAACTTCTCGAATATTGCGCAACAAAGCTCGCGAAATACAAGCTGCCTACGGAGATTGAGTTCCGCAAGGAACTGCCGAAAACTAATGTGGGGAAGATCCTCCGCAAGCAGCTGAGGGCAGAAGAATTGGAAAAAAGAAAAAGCAAATAAACTTCACAAAAAAATCCCCCCACTTCTCTTTATAAAGGGAGACGGGGGGGATTTTTTTGCAGCCTCTTTCCCTATATGGGTTCTTTATGCGGTTCTATGCCCCGAACTTCTCAAGCCTACCGGCATGGGCTAAGGCAAGGCCCATTAGATGTACCATCGGCATTCGCCCCAATCCACCAGAGATACAGTCCCTCTCGCCAAACCGCCTGACACGGTCCGGCCTTGCGGTCGCCGAATGCAGGAGTACCGGTAGCGGATGCCAGCTATGGGAGGCAAGGACCGCCGGTGTGGAATGATCACCTGTAATGACCAGTACGTCAGGCTTGAGCTCAGTAACCAAAGGGACAAGGGAGTCTACCTCTTCGATCACTTTCACCTTGGCGTCGAAATTACCATCTTCGCCCCGTGAATCTGTTGCCTTCACGTGGACGAAGAAGAAGTCATACTTTCCGTAGTTATCCCGGAGGACCATGATCTCCCCGTTGAGAGAATCCGGCTGAGGTCCGATAACCATGCCCAAAAGACGTGCAATCCCGCGGTACATGGGATAGGTAGCAATGGCCAAGGCATTAAGTCCGAAACGCTCGCTTAAGTAGGGATACCTTCTGAATGTGGAGTAACCGCGGAGGAGCAGCATGTTCGCCTTCTCTTCATCGGAAAGCACTTCGCGGGCCCTGTCGACAAGCTTCTCCAGGATACCCGTCGTTTCTTCGGCTTCCGGAATAAGGGCCTTCGGAGGCAATGACGGAACCCCCGTCTTCTGCGGATCCGTCTCCTGAATCTCTTCCCTGAGGCCATCCCCTCTCAGGGCTAAAAGGGCACGATGTTCACGAACCGGCTCAAAAATGATCTCAACGTCCGATAGCTTCCGGATGTTCTCCTGGAGTTTTTTGCAGATTCTCTTGTTCGTGTCGTTATCGATCCGGCCGGCCCGGCGATCGACAACGACACCGTTTTTGTCAATCGTGGCAAAGTTGATCCTGATGAGCAGATCCCGCTCCGTCATGGGAAAGTCGATACCGGCCGCCTCAAGTATCCCTCTGCCGATGTTGTTTTTGATCGGATCGTAGCCGAAGAGGGCAAAGTGCGCCGGCCCACTCCCCGGCGTGACCCCGTATCCGACAGGATCCAAAAGCCCGCAGATGGATTCACCGGCGATGGCATCCATGTTTGGTGTCTTCGCCGCCTCCAACTCCGTTTGATCCCCCTGTCTCATGGGCAGGCCGCCGAGCCCGTCCATGATGAGAAAAATAATCTTCGTGCTATTCTTTATAACTAGGCTATCAATGAATTCTGGATCCATACGCGCTCTATACCCTTTCGAGGACTATGGCCATGCCCTGCCCACCACCTATACACAATGTAGCCAGGCCTAGGTTCAGATTCTTCTTCTTCATCTGCATAGCTAGGGTGTAGGTAATCCTGGCACCCGTACAACCAATGGGATGGCCGATGGAAATACCGCTGCCGTTGATATTACACTTGTCTAAATCAATCTTCAGCTCTCTGATGCAGGCCAAGGCCTGAACCGCAAAGGCCTCATTGAGTTCAATGAGGTCGATATCCTTCATGGTCAAGCCGAGTTTTCTGAAAACCTTCCTGGTCGCCGGGATGGGACCCAGCCCCATGTAAGCCGGATCAACACCACCTGCGGCAAATCCCTTGATTTTAGCGAGTGGTTTCAGGCCAAGCTCTTTCGCCTTCTCCGCACTCATGACAACTACAGCCGCGGCACCGTCGTTGACACCCGACGAGTTCCCTGCCGTCACGGTTCCTCCATCCCTCTTGAAAGCCGGCGCCAATTTGGCCATCTTCTCGAGGGAGGTATCCATGGGGCGTTCATCTACTTTAAATATAATGGGATCACCTTTTTTCTGAGGGATCACAACAGGGACGATCTCCTCAGCATATGTACCGTTTGCTATGGCAGCCCTTGCCCTTTGATGACTCATCAGGGAAATTTCATCCTGCTCCCGTCTGGTAATCCCGTATTTTGCCGCGACATTTTCCGCGGTAAATCCCATGTGGTAGCCGTTGAATATTTCATAGAGACCGTCATACACCATAATATCAGTAATCTTGCCGAATGGCATACTCATGCGGTACCCCCAGCGGGCATCTGGAAGGCCGAACGGTGCATTGCTCATATTTTCCATGCCGCCCGCAATGATTGCATCCGCGTCACCAGAAGTGATTATCTGTGAAGCCAGGGTTATGGCTTTCATACCGGAAGCACATACCTTATTAATGGTGAATGCATTGGTCTCTTCTGGCAGGCCTGCGTATATGCTCGCCTGTCTTGCCGGATTCTGTCCCAGGGCCGCCTGGAGAACATTTCCCATAATGCATTCGTCGAAATAGACCGGTTTTAGTGCACGGTCATAATCGTAGTATTTCTTGTTGATGTCTGTCATGTCAAATTCGCCGAAGACATCAGGGCGTGCGGATTTGACAGAATCACTGATGGCAGGTCGCAACCCGGCTCTCTTAATAGCCTCTTTGATAACCAGTGAACCCAGGTCAACAGTCCTAACCCCATTGAGGGCGCATCCAAAGCTACCAACAGCAGTTCTTGCACCATTTACTATCACAGCTTCTCTCATACTTAAGAACCTCCTTACATTAAAATATCTTTTGAATTTTGTTTTCTGCTAAAAGTCAGATTGTTTTTTGCTAATCCCTACGAAACGCCAGGCATGTCAATGGATTCAACAAACTCTATTGCTCGCGGCACCTTGTAGGATGACAGATATTTTCTGCAATGCCGCGTAAGTTCCCTTTCATTTACCTCTATATTAGGATTCTTTACAATCAGGGCCTTGACAATTTCTCCTCTCATGAAATCAGGTTTTCCGACTACCATGGACGCCTGAACAGCAGGATGAAGTTGCAGAACTATCTCGACCTCCCTGGGATAGACATTGAAGCCACTTGTTATAATCATACGTTTCTTTAGTCCTGTGAGAAAAATATAGCCATCCTCATCGATCTTGGCAAGATCGCTCGTATAGAGCCAGCCGTCCCTGATAACACGCGCAGTTGCATCCTCATCTTTGTAGTAACCTTTCATCACATTAACGCCCCTGATTATAAGTTCTCCGATTTCACCTCGGGGAACCTCGTTACCCCGGTCATCAACAGCCTTGGCCTCGACACCGGGGATGACGGTTCCGATCGATCCCGGCTTGTGCGCCATGTCTCGCATGCCTACAGAACATACGGGAGAGGCCTCTGTAAGCCCATAACCTTCCCTCAATATGCATTTAAACTTATCTTCAAACATGGGAATGAAGTCGGGCGGCATGGCAGATCCCCCGGTGATGCAGAAGTCTAAAGAGCTTAGGTCATATTTCTCGGTGTCCGGGTACATGACCATGCCTAGAAAAAGCCTGGGTACGGCGGCAATATAGGTTACCTTATCATTCTCTATAGAGTTGAAAATGGCGTCCATTGTAAACCGATCCATCAATACAATGCCTGCCCCGATGCGGATGGCACCTAACATATTAACAACGGCCCCGAAGGCATGGAAGAGGGGAATAATGGCGAGGCTGCGATCCTTCCCGGTCGTATGATATAGATCTGAGACAAGGTTGGACTGTGTTCGAAGATTCCTGTGTGTGAGGATTGCGCCGAGGGGCCTGCCGGTGAGGCCGGCAGTATAGATCATTACGGCCGGATCGTCATCGACAATATCAGGCATTGCAAAGGTAAACGGCCCTTTCTCGATTATCTCTCTGAATTGAGAAGCGGTATCAAGGCCACTAGTAGTAATGATATGATTGCAGAGAGGGATATCCTCTCTAATTTCCTCGTACTTTTTCGCAAGTAGTGTCTCAGTGATCAGGCATTTCGCATCACTGTTTCCAAGGAGGTGACGAAGTTCGTAAGGGGTGGACAAAATATTTATTGTTACGGCGATAGCACCTATTTTTTGAACAGCAAAATAAGATATCACAAATTCCGGGCAATTGGAGAGCATGATGGCAACCTTGTCCCCTTTTCGTATGCCCAGGCTTCTCAATTCATTTCCCAGGGAGTTCACGGCGCCATGGAGTGCCTTATATGTTAAGGATCTTCCGTCATAGATAGTAGCAGCATTATTTGGATAACGTTGGGAACTTTCCTCGAGCATTTTTCCCAGACTCATAGCAACAATCTTAACCTCGCAGTCATTTCGACTTACTTAGCATACATCAGTACTTTTATTCAAGCATAAGTATGATTATGGAGACTCATTTCTCCTCATTTCTCCTTGATGAGAAAATATTTTTCACCTATAATCCAATCTCGAGGTCATCAATTTTCTGAACGAATTGGAGAAAAACATGAAGAATCTTGCAGTGGGCGTGCTTCTGGCGCTGCTGTGCAGCACATTAGCAGTCGCAGCGGAATTGAGGACAGGGGATCGAGCTAATGATTTCGTCTTGAAGGACTCACTCGGCAAGGAATATACCTTAAATTCACCCGAATTAAAGGGGAGAGTTTTGTATTTCAATTACGCTGACCCCGGCTCAAAGAATATGAATAAACACGTTGATGATGCCCTCAAAAGCGATCAGGGATTGGACAGGAAAAAGAGCTACGTCGGATTGGGAATTGCCAATATGAAGGCTAGTCTACTCCCTGATTTTGCAATTGCCCGGATAATAAAAAGTAAGCAGCAGGAGACGGGGGCGACTATCCTTCTCGACGACAACTACATCATACTGAACAGCTGGGGACTGAAAAATAAGGTATCCAACGTGGTCGTATTGGATAAAGAGAGAATCTGCCGATATATCTACAAAGGGAAGCTCCCCGCCGCTGAGGTAGAAAAGCTGATTAATATAATCAAAGAGTATCAGGTGAAATGAACACACCGCCTGCGCTTGAGGTTCATTGCTGTTGAAAGGATTATTGAACAATGGCTGTGATTATTGATGGCAAGAAGATAGCCCAGGATATCATCGACGAGGTGAAGGCGCAAACCCAGCGACTCAAAGAAAGGGCCGGAACAACTCCCGGACTCGCTGTTATCCTCGTCGGTAATGACCCTTCCTCCAAGATCTACATCAGAAACAAGGAGAACGCGTGCAAAACTGCAGCATTTTTCTCACGCGAATTCAAACTGTCACAAGACACGAGTGAGAGGGAAATCCTCGCTATAATCCGCGAACTTAACGGTGACGCGAAGATTCACGGTATCTTAGTACAGCTACCACTTCCGAAGCAGATTGACCCAAACACGATAATCGAGGCGATTGATCCGAGGAAGGACGTCGACGGATTCCATCCTTATAATTTAGGGCGGCTCTTTACAGGGAATCCATATCACATGGCCTGTACCCCCAAGGGCATACTGGAACTCATGGATCGGAGCGCGATTCCCATAGAGGGGAAGAGGGCAGTCATCGTAGGGCGAAGCAATATCGTAGGAAAGCCGGTTGCCCTCATGCTTCTCAACAGGCATGCGACTGTAACCGTTTGTCATACGAAAACACAAAACTTGTCAGGCGTGACACGGCAAGCGGAGATTCTAATTACAGCTGCTGGAAAACCGGAAATGATCAGGGCCAATATGGTCAGCGACGGCGCTGCGATAATCGACGTGGGTATAAACAGAATGGACGACGGTAGGCTGGTGGGAGACGTGGCATTTTCCGAGGTGCTTGAGAAGGCATCCTACATTACGCCTGTACCCGGTGGTGTGGGTCCTATGACAATTGCCATGCTGCTCGTCAATACCCTGAACGCGGCTTCCGGCCAGATGCCAAAGTGAAAATAAAACCCCCTCTCATTCTCTGGGAGGGGGTTTTTAAACTGCACGGAAGCTCGTACTCAATCAGGCGATGCCTTTGATCGCCTTCATTTCAGCTATCGTCTTTGCTACACTGTCCGCTGATTTTTTCACCATGGCCTTCTCTTCGTCATTGAGTTTCAGCTCGATAATCTTCTCAATGCCGTTGGCCCCAAGGACGGTCGGAACGCCAAAGCAGATATCTTTCAGCCCGTACTCACCTTCCAAATACACACAGCTCGGGATGATCCTCTTCTTATCTTTTAAGATAGCTTCCGCCATAAGAATTGCGCCGAGCGAAGGCGAATAGAAGGCGCTGCCAGTCTTCAGCAGGGCGACGATTTCCCCGCCGGCTTTGCGCGTTCTGTCAACGATCTTATCGATCTTATCTTTGGGAAGAAGTTCGGTAACGGGAATCCCGTTAATTGTTGAGAATCTGGGCATGGGAACCATGTCATCACCGTGACCCCCGAGCAGCATAACCTTGATATCTTCGACAGACATCTTTAATTCCATGCCTAAGAAGCTCTGGAAGCGTGAGGAATCGAGAGCGCCCGCCTGTCCTATGACCCTGTTCTTGGGGAATTTGCTGACCTTATACGTGAGATAAGTCATCGTATCCAGCGGATTGCTCACTACGATAATGATGCACTTTGGCGAGGCCTTCACTATCTGCTCGGTCACGGAGCCGACGATATCGGCGTTGATCTTCAGAAGATCTTCTCTGCTCATCCCCGGTTTTCTCGCTATTCCGGAGGTAATGATGACCACATCGGAATTCTTGGTCTCTTCATAGCCATTGGTTCCGATGACATTTGCATCAAAGCCTTCCATCGGGCCGGCTTCCATTAAGTCGAGAGCTTTTCCCTGGGGCATACCTTCGATAATATCCATCAATACGACATCACCCAATTCTTTTATGGCTGCCCAGTGAGCGGCAGTTGCACCGACATTTCCCGCTCCAACGATTGTAATCTTATTACGACCCATAATAATATCCTCCTAGTTTTCAGATTTAAAAAACGAATGCATTGACCATCGCTGCCCGATGAAGCGCCGTGTCATTTCCCTACAGTATGGGCAGGCACCTCAATTGCCGGCTTGTAAGACGCCTTATCGGGCTTCTTGTGAAGATGTGCGCACTTATGCTTTGCGAGACCGAAATAGCTAAGAACCAGATCCTTTTTCATGAGCTGTATGGCCCGCGCGGGATCAACACCCTTGGGACACACTTTTGAACATTCCCCCGCATAGTGACAGCTGAAAATGCCGTGGCTTGCGGCAACGAGGTCACTG
>DASRZZ010000191.1:0-3537 GCA_035685925.1 Syntrophales bacterium
AAAATGGTCGGGATGGCGCGATTTGAACGCGCGACTCCTGCGTCCCGAACGCAGTGCCCTACCGGACTGGGCCACATCCCGACATTTTGAAACAGATATGCTTTTGAAAGATATATTATAAATAAGCGGCAAATGTCCATATTATTTTTTTGATGTTATGATCGGATAGATGATCCATGATTATATATGATCTAAGATGTAAGAAGGGTCATAAATTCGAGGGATGGTTCAAAGATAGAGTTGCGTTCGAGAAACAGCGGACACAAAAGCTGATCGTCTGTCCATCGTGCGGGAACTCTGAGGTGGAAATGGTTCCTTCGACCATTTCCGTAATGGGAAAAGACATCAAAACGGCTATCAGGAAGGACGCTGAGGAATTGTCGCTGCCCAAGGCACTTAAATTGTTTCACGAATATCTCAACAAGAACTTCGATGACGTCGGCAAAAATTTTGCGGATGTTGCATTGAAGATTCACCGCGGGGAAGAGGAAGGGAGAAATATCAAGGGCATTACTACAGAGACCGAAGAAGAAACGTTGAGGGAGGAAGGAGTCCAGTTTTTGAAAATTCCTGTCCCCAAGTTTGACAGTTGACGGTTCACAGATTTCTCGCTTACTGCGGAAAGCTTCAAATCAGCCATATCAATCCATTTTTTAATCAATAACAGATTCATGAAAAGAATGTATACGAGCGTAATAGAAAGTATCGGGAACACACCGCTTGTAGAGATCCGCAAGCTGAATCCCAACGAGAAGGTCAAGATTTATGCAAAGCTCGAAAGCTTTAATCCGGGAGGATCCGTAAAGGACAGAATCGCACTTTACATGGTCAAGGAAGCGGAAAAACGGGGTGAACTCTCGAAGGACAAGATCATCCTCGAGGCAACGAGCGGCAACACGGGGATCGGTCTTGCCCTCGTTGCCGCGGCTAAGGGATACAGATTATGCCTGGCCATGCCCGAATCCGCCAGTGAGGAGAGGAAGCGAATCCTTAAGGCGATGGGGGCCGAATTATATCTCACACCAGCAAATCTCGGTACGGACGGGGCAATCGAGGTTGCTTACAATATGATGTTGAAAGAGCCCGCAAAGTATTTCGGCACGGACCAGTTCAATAATGCAGATAATATGATGGCGCATTATTACGGTACAGGTGAAGAGATTTGGCAGCAGTCTGGCGGTGCCGTGACGATGGTCGTCGCGACCATGGGAACGTCGGGGACCGTCATGGGCATATCGAAGCGTCTCAAAGAATATAACCCAGGCGTCAGAATAGTGGGGGTTGAACCATACCTGCAGCACAAGATCCAGGGCTTAAAGAATATGAAGGAGTCTTACCGGCCTGGCATATACGACAGGAGCCGGCTGGATGAGAAGATCAATATACTCGATGAAGACGCATTCGAAACTGCAAGGAAACTTGCTCTCGAAGAGGGTCTTTTTGTGGGAATGAGTTCAGGGGCGGCAATGTATGTGGCCATGCAAAAAGCAAAGGAGATGGAGGAGGGACTTATCGTCGTGATCTTCCCTGACGGGGGAGAGAGATACTTGAGTACGGAACTCTTCGCCGATAAGAAACAATCCACACTCCGCCTCTACAACTCCGCAACGAGGGAAAAGGAATTTTTCAAGCCGATCAACCCTGAAGAAGTCCTGATGCACTCATGCGGCCCCACGGTGCACGAGGTTCCCCATGTGGGAAATTATCGCCGGTTCGTCGTGTCGGACTTGATCCTGCGTTTCCTAGAGTTTAAGGGATTCAAGGTCAGGCACGTCATCAACATCATTGACCTGAATGACAGATCCATAAAGGAAGCGGAGCGGGCGAACATGGACCTGCCGGGTTATACGGAAAAATGCACCGCGAGATTCCTCGATGACATCGGAAAATTGAACATCAGACAGGAGGAGATTTATCCTCGGGCCAGTGAAAATGTAGAGGCGATGGTGGATCTCGTTGAAAGGCTGGTACAGCGCGGGCACGCTTATGAAAAGTTAAGGTCAGTCTACTTCGACATCTCAAAGATAGATGGCTACGGTCGCCTTTCCAACATCGACCTGAAAAAAGTGAAACCGGGAAAGACAACCGAATTTGATGATTATGAAAAAGACAGCCCCGCGGATTTTACACTTCTTAAGAGGTCTTCATTGAACGAACTGAAGAGGGGCATCTATTTTAAGACCCGGTGGGGGAACGTGAGGCCAAGCTGGCATCTGGAATGTGCCGCTATATCTCTCAAGTACTTGGCGGAAAATTTTGATATTCATGCGAGCGGCACAGACGTGATCTTTCCTCACTGCGAGAATGTCATGGCCATAGGAAAAGCCGCGACGGGAAAGCGGCTCGCCAACTACTGGATCAACTCAGAACTCGTCATGGTGGAAGGCAAGAAGATGTCTCGGTCGCTCCACAATGCTAAGACGGTTGAAGATCTGGAGACGATGGGATACAGCGGCAGACAAATCCGTTTCTTTCTACTGGGTACTCACTATCGCAAGCCCCTGAATTTTTCCTTAGGGGCGTTGGAGACTGCAAAAAACACGGTGAAGAAATTGGACAGGTTCGTTCAGCGACTGATCCGCCACGACCCGGGCCAAGGGTTCCCCGATACCGACCAGCTGGTGTATGACTTGAAGCAGAGGTTCTCGGATGCGATGGATGACGATTTTAACATATCCGATACTATGGCTGCCCTCTTTGACTTCGTTGGCAAGATCGGAGTTCCTCTGTCCGGAGGACAATTGAACGAAAAGGAAAGGGACAGTGTACTTGAGCTTCTCAAGAAGCTTGATTCCGTGCTGGGGGTGATGAGCTTTGAGGAGGAGACTTTGAGTGAGGAGGCTCTTCGGCTTCTGGATGATAGGGAAGCGGCGAGGAGGGCAGGGGACTGGAAGACATCGGACGAGATTAGGAAAAGACTACTTACCATGGGAATTGAGGTTTCGGACACAGCCGGTGGTGTGACGTGGAGATTAAAATAAATATCGGGGGTTGCGTAAGATTGGCGGGGTGCATATAATATAGCAAAGAGTGATATTGTGAGAAGGCATGTGGGTAAGGATGTCAGAAAGGCAGTCATCTCCGGGACGTGGTATCCCGGTGATCCCAAGGTCCTGAAGGAAGAAATCAACGATTTCTATGCTCAAGCTCCTGATGCTAAGATAAGCGGCAGAATTTATGGTCTGATCGTCCCGCACGCCGGGTACATTTATTCGGGTCAAATCGCGGCCTTCGCCTACAAGACCATAAGTCAAGAGACGTTTGATGATGTCATAGTTATTGGTCCTAGTCACAGGGCGTTTTTCCGAGGGGTATCCATATATGACAGGGGCGGGTATGAAACACCGCTTGGAGTTGTCCCTGTTGATATCAACCTGGCTAAGGACATCATGGCACAGAGTGACATCACCTTCTACATGCCTGAGGCCCATTCACAGGAGCATTCCCTTGAGATTCAACTTCCCTTTCTTCAGGTGGCTTTGGGACAGTTTCGCTTCGTTCCTCTTGTAATGGGAGAACAGGACCGCGGAACGTCAG
>DASRZZ010000192.1:0-9065 GCA_035685925.1 Syntrophales bacterium
CCCCCGGATTCCATATCTTCCGGGTTTATCCCGTAATTGCCTATGAGGGGATATGTCATGGTGACGATCTGTCCCTTATAGGACGGATCTGTAATTATTTCCTGGTATCCGGTCATCCCCGTATTGAAGACAACTTCTCCGAGAGTCTCGCCGGAGGCGGCGAAGGCATACCCGTGGTACACACTGCCGTCCTCAAGAACCAGTATGGCCGGTGGTCTCTTTCGGGACAACGACATAATTGACCTCAGGAAATAAGAATCGTCGATATCTTAATGTTCATGAATTTCTGATAATGGGAAATGCCAATATGAGAAATTTGAAACATGTGCACAAGGGGTATCGAGTTGTGAATCACAAATCTCTTCTTCATCACTAATGTTGATAGGATACAAGGTTCTTATACGATTCTTCAAATAATGACAAGACGCTAAAATTGATCTTGAATCATAAAACCCTTGTGCACATGTGTATCGAAGACAGGAACTTCTTGCGATGTCCAATCCCTATAGCATGGGCAGATATCTGTCTAATTCGTATTGACTCACATGTATCCGGAAACGATCCCATTCCACCTTCTTGTTCTCCATGAACTTCTCGAAAATATGGTTGCCGAGTGTTTCCCTGACGAGGGTACTCTTTGACACCAATGAGAGAGCCTCATATAAACTTCCGGGCAGAGATGTTATCCCCGCCTTTTCCCTGGCCTTCTCATCCATCTCAAAGATATCTTCTTCAACAGGTTCAGACATGACGTATTTCTTCTCGACGCCTTTCATGCCTGCCGCCAGCATCACCGCAAATGCGAGATAGGGGTTGCATGCCGGATCGGGTGAACGAAATTCGATGCGTGTTGCCTTTTCCTTTCCCGGTTTATACATGGGAACGCGAATCATAGTGGAACGATTGCGTCGTGCCCAGGAGACATACACAGGTGCTTCGTAACCCGGCACCAGGCGTTTGTAAGAATTAACCCACTGATTGCAGATGGCGGTGATCTCCGGTGCGTGCGTCATTAAGCCGGCTATGTAGCTTTTGGCCACTGTGGACAAATGATACTTATCTTTCCTGTCAAAGAATGCATTCTTGTCGCCCTTGAAAAGGGACTGGTGGGTGTGCATGCCGCTGCCGTTCTGGCCGAAGACAGGCTTGGGCATAAAGGTGGCATAAACTCCATTTTGTCGGGCAATCACCTTGATCGCGGTCCGATAGGTCATGACCTTGTCGGCCATCGCCAGAGCGTCGTCATAACGGAGATCAATCTCGTGCTGGCTTGGTGCCACTTCATGGTGAGAATATTCCACACGGATCCCCATATCCTGCATGGCAAATATGGTCTGACGCCGCAAGTCGGTGGCGCTGTCTATGGGAAGGCCGTCAAAGTAGCCTCCCTGATCCAGGATATCCGTCGTCTTGTCATTGGCGAAATAGAAATATTCCAACTCCGGACCGACATACATGGTATAGCCCTGGTCGGCGATTTTTTTGAGGGCTCGTTTGAGAACGTAACGGGGATCGCCCTCATAAGGCGTGCCGTCGGGATTCAGGATATCACAGATCACCCTCGCCACGGGTCGGTCGGAAGGACGCCAGGGTATCAACTGAAAGGTTGTCGGATCGGCCATGGCAATCATGTCGCTCTCCTCGATCCTCGCGAATCCCTGAATGGAAGACCCGTCAAAACCCATCCCCTCTTCCAGACCCTCTTCCAGTTCGGAAGGTGTAATGCTGAAGATCTTCTGCATCCCCAGAACATCCGTAAACCAGAACTGGATGAAACTGACATTATTTTCTTTGACCGCTTTTAGAACATCTTTTTTCGTTTTACATGAAAACATAGGACACCCCTTTCTTCGTATTTATTAATTTCAGATGATCACACTCCATCAGTGTTTTTAAATCGTTCTAAACGTTAGTCGTCTCGAAAAAGTCGTTGTTTCTTCCTTTTCCCGTTATTCTAGCGGCTCGTTCTCCACAAGCAGCCAGATTCCCGTAGGACAAGCTCCGGCACAGAAGCCGCAGCCGATACATCTGTCATCATTTACGCTGTATTCAAATTGATCGCCATCACCCTGCTTGCGCGATATCGCATTTACGGGGCAGATCGTTTCGCAAAGACCGCAATCGCGGCATGCGCCGCACGAGGCACACTGTGATGCACAATACTCTGGATCATCAAAAGCAAGGACACGCGGGTCATAATATTCGAGCTTAACACGTCCCGGATCAATGGGAGGCAGCTTATCAAAGGTTTCGTACCAACCTTTAAGCACATTATCAATAGCGATAGCTGCTAGCCTTCCTGCACCTATGGCATCCGTTAAGAGGCCAAGTTTTACTGCGTCACCGATCGCGAATACCTGGGGATCGCTGGTCTGAAAGTGGTCGTCCACAACGATAAATCCCCTGTCTGTAGCGATATCTTCGGGTAAAAAAGAGAGATCGGGTTGATCGCCTATGGATACGATGACGGTATCTGCTGGCAGTATGTGCCCATCTGTCAGTTCGACGTCTTTTCCCGTAATTGCTTTCGTAAATCGAGGCCATAAGAATTTTGCCCCTGCAGCTTCGGCGGCTTTCCTTTCTTTCCCGTAGGACGCCGGTTCCTGGATGTCGATTAAGGTTACATCTTTGGCTCCCAGGCGTGCAGCCTCTGCAGCAGCGTCACAGCCAACATTGCCCGCCCCGATTACAACCACTCTTTCACCCACACTGGCTTTGCCGGTCTTGCTTTGCCTGAGGAACTCAAGCGCAGGGATTGCTCTTTCGTTACCTGGGACAGGGATCATCCGTGGTTTTTGCGCGCCTACGGCGATTACAGTGAAATCGTGCCTTTCTTTGAGCTCTGAAAATTCCTTCTTTGTCAAAGGGTGCTTTAGACTAATATGTGTGACCTGTTTACTCACCCGGCTCAATTCATGTTCCACGACGTCGTCAGAGATTCTGCTGCTGGGAATCATGTCGGTAATTTTTCCACCCAGACGAGCGCGCATTTCGTAAATTACAGGTTCGTGTCCCTTCATCCACAGCTGCCAGGCGACGGATAACCCAGATGCTCCACCACCGATGACGGCAATTTTTTTTCCCGTATTGGGGGCAGGCTCCGGTGGCTTGGCCTTTAAACTGGCTTTACCGAGCAGGGTAATATCGACTGCTGGAAGTTTTTCTTTTTGCCGTGTGCAGTGCTCCATACAGAGATTTGGGCAGAGATATCCGCAGACAGTTGCCGGAAATGGAGTATATGACAGAGCCAGATCAACCGCCTTCTCCATCAACCCTTCGCGTATCAACGCCCAGCGTTTTTGCACAGGGATTCCAGTGGGACATGCCGCTTGGCAAGGCGGCAGGTATTTGTCATTTTCCCATACAGGAACAAATCTGCGCAGTATGCCAGTGGTGATAACATCGATAGGGCTTCTGTCCAGATCTGATATATCGCCAATCAGTCCGCCGGCTCCCAGTTCCAGATTCCATATTTCTTTGCGGAATTGGCCCATGCTTTTTGACGGGCCGCCATGCTTTTCATGAGGCTTGAGAGCCACCAGGAGCTGCCATGCGTTGCGGTCGCCGGTTAGGAGCGGATACAGCTCCGATCGGCCGATGGTGCCAAGAAATGATTTCATGTTTAAGGTCAGCCACTTCCATTCTTGATCATCAGGAAGGGTCAACCGGGCGTCCTGCGAACTATAGCCCTTATGGGGTCCCCGGAAAAATATCTTTCCGCCTACCATACCGACGCATGGGCGGTAACCAAGGACATTATCGGCCCGAGGCGTCTCATGGCCGCAGATAACGGCAATGCCACCCGCCATAAACTCGGCAAAGGAATCCCCCACGCTCCCTAATACCCATAGCTCCGGAGGGGCGAAGCGGGGGTTGTGTTTTGTCATGGTCATGCCCCGGGCGCCCGTATCTCCAGTAACATAAATCTTGCCCTGAGCCATGGCATTTCCCGCACCATTGGTTGCGTTGCCACGAACAACTATTTGTGCTCCGGCGTTGAGCCATCCCACATCATCCGACGCAGGGCCGATTACGTCAATGAATGTGTTAGGGAATCCCATGGAGCCGACTCGTTGTCCGGCTGTTCCCAGTACTTTGATAAGGATGGGATCTTCACCGGCTTTCCATAGGCGGCCACCAATCCCATGCTGCCCATGTGCGATGATTTCTATGCTCCGATAACCGTCAGTGACGGCTTTCTGGATGCGTTCCTCCAGAATCCGCGAATCGACCCGAACGCCTTTTTCCATACCGGCAAGAACGGTTTTCACTTTTTTTGTCATGAACTCTCCTTACCACTACACCACATATCTAATACTGAGCCGCTCGGCGGCATGATGATCTGCAATGCCAATAGCATCGGACATACCAATGGGAAGCGAAGTGGAGCGACCCAGAGGAGCGACGATTTTCTTCAATTCCGTGTCAAAGCTTAAAAACACCTCCACGACCCTTTCGGCGACCTTTTCAGGATCGAGTCGTCTATCCACTCTGGGGTCTTGGGAGGTTATCCCCTTAGGGCAGATGCCGATGTTGCATATGTTGCAGCGATCGCTTTCAGAGCCAAGGCAGCCGGCTGCCGCCTGCATCATGTACTTTCCTGACTGAACGCCGCTTGCTCCCAGCATGATCAGGGCGGCTGCATTGGCTGCAAGGTTGCCACTCTTGCCGATGCCGCCTCCCGCAAAAAGAGGGATCTCGTTCTGCTTGCCCAGTTTGACGAGGTTTAGGTATGCATCACGGATGTTGCTCGCGATGGGATGACCCATATGATCCATCGATACGTTGTATGCTGCCCCTGTGCCGCCATCCTCACCGTCAATAGCCAAACCTCCCGCATATGGATTTCTCGTCAAGTTATTGAGGACCGCGAGAGCCGTGCTTGTTCCGGAAATTTTCGGATATACGGGTACACGGAAACCCCATCCCATATACATGGACTGGATCATTTTGGCGACGGATTCCTCAATGGAATATTTTGTCTGGTGCGTGGGCGGACTTGGAAGACTTACGCCTGGCGGCACGCCGCGAATTGCAGCGATTAGTTTGTTGACCTTATACCACATAAGGAGGCCGCCATCACCCGGTTTAGCTCCCTGGCCATACTTGATTTCTATGGCACAAGGATCTTCCTTCATCTCAGGCAGGGCGTGGATAATCTCGTCCCAGCCAAAATAGCCGCTGGCTATCTGAAGAATGACATACTTTAGAAATCGAGACCTGAGGAGCCGCGGGGGACATCCGCCTTCACCCGTACACATCCTCACAGGCATCCCCAGTTCTTCATTAAGATAAGCCACACCCATTTGTAGCCCTTCCCACATATTAGGGGACAGGGCGCCGAATGACATGCTCCCGATGATGAGTGGGTAAATCTCTCGCACAGGAGGCGTCCAACCGTTTTCCCGTGTCACCCGGATCATCTCTTCGGGCGGCAGAATTCGTCCGAGAAGAGTCCTCAATTCAAATTCGTGGCGACCAGCATCCAACGCCGGGTCAGTCAGCATGGATATGCGTATAAATTTTATTTGATCTAAGATTACACCGGGGACGTTGCGGCGTCCTCCACGGCGTCTGGGAACGCCTCCCACATTATTGTGAAAGCGCAACTTGTCAATTTCCTCATTGTGAGCGGGTATAATGCAATTGTTGGGACATACGAGATTGCACATTCCGCATCCCACGCATGCGTGTACCGGATCAGTGCGTTGATCGATGCCGTGATAAACAGTAAACAGGTTGCCAGGTTTTTCCTCCAGCCCCACTGAGACGTTGATGGCCCGCTTCCTGTGGACACCGAGCTCGATGGCTCGAACAGGGCAGACTGCAGTACACCTGCCACACAGGGTGCACTTTTCTTTATCCCATAGAATAATCCAAGGAAGATCTTTTACACTTAGTGTGTATGGTGTAAGGCATCCCACTGGTTCCATATCTCTACCTCCCGTCGTTCCGGGCTGACGATCACTGTGTCATATTTCATTGGTTGAAAATCGCGGTTTTTATCACGGGCCGGTATCGTAGCATCGAGCCCGCACATTTCAGAAGAAAAGACATACATGCCGGGATGGCCCCCAACAACTCCCGGCCGTAATTTCTTGCTATCCTGAACCATAAAGAGGGTCTTATCCGGCAGGCACCCCATAACGCAGTTGGGGCCGTCGATGATCAGGGGACGACAGGCTTGTTTTAGACCACGCAGCCATTGACCATCAGGATGCCTTGCTAGTTCCCCGTCCATTAATGGCGTAATCACATGCTTGTACATCGGAAGCCCAAGAGCCAGATGGTTGACCGTGTAATGTAGTATGTGGGTAAACACTTCTGAATCTGACTGGTATCCGATGTAGCCAGGGAAATTCCGCGACATGAGAAATTCTCTTATAGGGACAAAGGCCGTGTTCTCCCCGTTGGTCATAGTAGCCATGCCCTGGATGAAAAAGGGATGGCAAGCATAGATATTTATCGCATAGTTTGTATTTTGCCGTCCTTGGACAAGCATCGCTCGTGCCTGCAGCTCTTTTCGATCAAGCCCCAGATAATCTGCGATTGCCATAGGATCGCCTACTTCTTTAATCATGATCACGTCCGGCCAGAAGCTGAAAATCATCATTGAACCATCTTCTTCGCCCATTCGCCGCAACTGCAGACGTATCATCATCATTCGAAACTGAATCTCCACCGCGCTAAGATCCTTCCAAGCCGGTGGATATTCGTATACGCGAATCAGATAGTAGTCTCGTTTGGGAGTGCCTGGGGGCGGCTCTTTTTTCGGGCGAATGGATAGCTCGTGTTTTACCAAAAAATCGCATTCTGTCATAAAACGGTCCAGTGATTTAACGCCCTCATTCGTAAAAGTTCCTGACAGGATTGGCTCTGTCTTAAGTTTTTCAAAATCGCCCGCCAGATCAGTCATGAACATTCCCGTACCCGACCCGTCATGCCCTTCCTTCATAACGTCAATGGCACGCAACGCTACCATCGGGGAAAGCGGGTCTGAACTGGTAACAGCAAATAAACGACACATATATATTCCCTTTCTACTTATTTACTCCATAGGGTCTTAGTTGATGAACCATCCGTTTTTGAATAGAAAAGCATAAAGTCCCGGCAAAGGCTTTTTCATGAAGAGATGGAGACATGTTAAATTATATCTCCGCTTCCTTGATCGAATTAGCCATTGGTCCCGTTTTTTTTGGGCGGAACTGCCAGGGGTCTATGCCGAATTTCTGAATCTTATACTGGGTGATTCGTTTCGTGGTACCGAGCAACTTGGCTGCCTTGCTCTGATTTCCCCGCGTTTCTTTCAGGGCGTCGATAATTAAAGACCGCTCCTGATTTTCAACTACGTTTTTCAATTTCCCCTTTTCTTTCTTATCGCCGTCTTTTATTCTTAGCTGGAGAGAAGGCGGAAGATGCAGGCCTTCAATGGTATCTCCTGTTGCTACCAGAACGGCCCTCTCAATACAATTTTCGAGTTCTCTCACATTGCCCGGCCATTGATACGCCAGGAAGGTTTCCAGTACGGATGTGGAAATTCTGTTTACAGGCTTGTTCAGATCCTTCGCATATTTTAGCACGAAGTGATCTGCCAACATTATTATGTCGCTGCCTCTCTCTTTCAAAGGGGGCAAGTAAATCGGGAATACATTAAGGCGATAGTATAAATCATTGCGAAATCGTCCTGACGTTATATCCTGTTCAAGGTCACGATTCGTGGCGGCGATCAAGCGTACATTTACATTTACAACTTTTGATGAACCCAAAGGCTGAATTTGCTTATCCTGGAGGACCCGCAGTAACTTTGCCTGAGCCGCTGCTGACAATTCACCCACTTCATCAAGAACTATGGTTCCCCCATGTGCTTCCTCGAATCGACCCTTCCTATGTTGCGATGCCCCAGTAAATGCGCCTTTTTCATGTCCAAAGAGTTCACTTTCTATCAGTGTATCGGGCATGGCGGCGCAATTCACGTAGATTAATGGACAATCCTTGCGAGGGCTGTTAAGGTGGATTGCCTGCGCCACCAATTCCTTACCTGTTCCCGTCTCACCGTTTATCAATACCGTCGTGTTTGTATTGGCAACCTGTGCGATAAACCCAAATATCTCCTGCATAGCCCTGGATGTCCCTATGATATCAGCGGACGGCGCTTTTGAACGTCCCACAATCATCCTCAGGCGCCGGTTTTCCTCTTCGAGGGCACGGGTCTGGACAGATCTTGCGATCAGCTCGGCGACTGCCGAAAGCATGGCAAGCTCACGATCAAGATTCTCGACGATACGTGCCACTTTATCTGCAGACATCACGCCAACGACCCTCGCATCATATATTATCGGGACACAGAGAAAGGAGAGCTCGGACCTGTTCAACGAGCGCCTTGCACCGGTACGATCCAGAAAATGGGCCTCCTGTCCCAGATTGGCAACTGCCATGGGACGTCCAGTCTGAGCCACTCTCCCAGTAATGCCTTCACCTGGCTTGTACATTACCTCAAGTCCCTTGATGTTGACATCGTGCGCCACGTCGAGCAATGCCTCCCCAGTCTCCCGGTCGAGGAGAGAAATCATGCCGCGCTCCATTCCCAGCCGAAGGCTCATCTCTTTTAGGACTTTTTCTAACTGATCCCGCAACTCCTGAGGCTGTGCCAGGATCTTTGCAATTGCATGCAGAGCGGCAAGTTCTTCATAATTATGAAGACTCGTGTCTTTGTCGCCTGTCTTGCCGATCTGTGATGGACTCCATATTTGCTTGGTCATAGAAGATGCAGAGCTCCTCTTTTTCCCTTATTCCATGGGTATTGGGAAGCAGTCGCAAAATTATTCATATGGACTGCACGTCCATTATAAATGGTTAATGCTTGGGTCTAATTCTTGATCGTGACATCCATTATATTCTGCCGAGCGATTATCCGTTCGTCGTCTCCTTCCTTGATAGATACGTGCATGACGCCGAGAACCTGATAATCACCGTTTTTCAACTTTCCTGTTTCCCAGGGAACGGCAAAATAGTTTTGCTTGTCTGAAGATTCGTCGATTTTGATCCATGATTCGGTGTTCTTTTTT
>DASRZZ010000193.1:0-4603 GCA_035685925.1 Syntrophales bacterium
GGTAATCCCTGATCTCAAAGTGGGAAATAGCTGGAGGGTCCTCCAGACAGAATTAAATAAGTTTCTAAAGAGTGGACAGCAGAGATCAAAAGGAGAGAACGACCGGCGTAAATCGCCTATTCGGTGACAGGACACCGACCACGACGGATGGAAGGCACATAGGAAAAGCGAAGCCAAATTCAAGAACCTCCTATGATAGCGCTCCCATGGGAAGCCGTGATTATGCCAAAGAAGGCGAATAACTAAGGCCAATCGGACGGATCTTGAAATGTTGGGCTGCACGGAAGAAGAGATAATCGGGCATTCCATCTGGAAGTTTAAAGATCTAATAAATATGAGGATATAAAGGGGGCAGAAAGTCATGCAGACAATGAAAAAGCGTTTGGCTATTGCTGTAGTTTCTCTGACCTTAACTTTATTTTCCATAGAGGCGCAGGCACAGAGAAAAATCGGGGTTCTGATGTTTAGTGAAGAGGTTCGATACATCGAGGCCTTAAAAGGGAATAAAGATAAACTCAGAAAAGGGGGCTTTGGAGAGCCGAAGACAACTTTTATTGTAGAACAGGCGGGGGCCAACAAGGCAAGGGCAGCGGAACTGGTACAGACATTTGTCGCAGGAAAACCGGATTTGATTATCACGTTGGGCACTTCTGCAACCTTAGCCGTTAGCCGGGAGATTCAGGACGTGCCGATTGTCTTCAGCGTTGTTTATGATCCGGTGGAGGCTGGAATAGCTAAAGGTTGGAAGAGTTCGGGAAATAACACGACCGGCAGCAGTTCTAAAATTCCCATGTCGAGACTTATGGAAACCCTGCAACACTTTACCCGGGTAAAAAGGCTGGCAGTACTCTATACAACGGGTGAAAAAAACTCGGAGTCGGTGCTGAAGGATCTGCAGAGAATTGAGGCAAATTATAAGATAAAGGTTATCCCGGTCCGCTTGACCAAGATTGAAGAGGTTAATCAACTGCTTCCAGAGGTCTTGCGTACCGCAGACGCGCTTTATGTTACCGGCAGCAATCTGATCGACAGTCAGGTTTCGCTAATCGCGGATATGGCGACCAAGGCTAAAGTGATCACAATCACTCACCTCGAAGATCTGGCAGAGAAAGGGGTACTTCTGGGTGTGTGCGCAGATGCCTATTCGATGGGCCAGCTTGCCGGGGAGAAGGCAGTAAAGATTCTAAAAGGCGGGAAGCCTTCGTCCATTCCCATAGAACTTGCAAAAACATCCGATGTGATTCTGAACATGAAGACAGTCCAAAAGGGCCAATTTCAGATCCCGCCCAATCTTATGAAGACGATAACAAGGACAATAGAATAGCTGCTATGAAATTTAGCCATGGCCGCAATGGAGCAATGATAAATGTTCAGAAAGCCTTATAAAACAAGCATCCGATACAAGTTTCTGAAAGAGATCTTCCTTATCCTTTTTCTTAGTACCCTTGTGTTAAGCACGGTTATTGCAATAAATGAAGCAAAGATACTCAAGCGTTCCTTGGTGACCAAGGGGAAAAGCTTTGGATCTTATATCGCAATGCTCAGTCAAGAGCCTTTGATCATGAAGGACAGCATTCAGCTCGATTCAATTGTGAGCGAAGCGAATAAAGATGAAGACATTATGTACATTGTAATCCATGATGCACAGGGAACCCTTGTTACCTCTCAATATGCCAGTATTAATTATCAGTCACCGAGACTAAAGATTATCCTTGCAGGGCTGTCAAAAGAGAACGGGGTTGAAGATATTATAGCAGCCATCAGGAATAAGGAATCTATTACAGAACTTTCTATTCCCATTCTCACGGGCACCTATACCATCGGCAAAGTTACTATTTGCATGTCGCAGTACAATATTCAGCAACAAATTGTGAAAACGGTACTGTTTGTACTTGTCCTGAATGTAATGGTAGCGATTGTGCTTGCTGCAGTCGTGTTTATTGTCTCAAGACAGATCATATTTGACCCGATTACTGAGCTTGCCCGTGCCATAGCCCGGCTTGCTAAGGGCGACCTCTCGACCAGGATTGCCGTTAAGGCTACGGGAGAGGTACAGATGTTACTCGAAGGTTTTAACCAAATGGCTGAAGACCTAAATAAGACGACCGTTTCAAAAGATTACGTGGATAACATCATTAAAAGCATGATTAACTCGTTAATCGTTGTTTCCCCGGATAATAAAATTATTAGAACAAACGTGGCTACCTGTACGCTTCTGGGCTATGAAGAGAGGGAACTTGTCGGACGGCCCGTTGAAACGATTTTCGGAAGGAGCGGGTCAATCAGAGCTCCATGGGTGAAGACCATGTTGGCAGATGGTCACCTCAGCAATATTGAAGAAACATACCTAACAAAAACGGGTAAGGAGATCCCCGTTCTGTTTTCAGCCTCGGTCATGTATGATGCCCACAAGGTCATTCGAGGAACCGTATATGTGGCCCAAGATATCACCGAACGTAAGCGGGCTGACGAGGCCTTGAGGGAGAGCGAAAACAAATATAGGAAGATTTTCGAAAATGTTCAGGATATATTCTATCAAACTGATAATGAGGGAAAGATTATTGACATCAGTCCATCCATTGAGAGATATTCAGGGTATTCCCGCGGGAATTTGATTGGCAAACCTGTCGGAGAGGTCTATTTTGACCCGGAAGATAGAGCAAGACTCTTGCAAGCAATACGAGAAAAGGGAGAGGTCGTTGATTATGAACTTCGGTTGAAATCGAAGGATAATCCTCTGATCTATGCTTCTGCCAATGCACACATCCTTTTCGATTTGGCTGGAAAGCCAATTGGCGTTGAGGGGTCGCTAAGAGACATCACTGAACGGAAGAACGCAGAGGAGAAACTTCAGAAACTGGCGGCGGTGGTCCGGTACTCCAGCGAACTCGTGACCCTGACCAATCTCGACGGAAAGATGGTCTTCCTTAACGAGGCCGGCGCCAAGATGCTGGGTATCTCTTCCTCAGAGATTGAACAAACCCATATCATGCAGATTATACCGGATCACCTACAAGAGAAGGTGAAAAATGAGCTCATGCCAGCCCTGATGAACCATGGCACTTGGGAGGGTGACCTGCAATACCTCAACCTCAAGACCGGCCATCTGACCGACGTGCGCACCATGAGCTTTATGATCAAAGACGCGGTGACCGGAGCGCCGCTTTTTCTGGCCAACGTCTCACTTGACATCACGGAACAAAAGAAGTTGGAGACCGCCTTGAACAAGGCTAAAGAAGAAGCCGAGCGCGCCAACCGAGCTAAGAGCATTTTCCTTGCAAACATGTCGCACGAAATCCGCACTCCGATGAACGCCATCCTGGGCTTCTCGCAACTGATGCAGCGCGACCCGGCGGTCACGCCCCGGCAGCGCCAGCAGATTGACACCATCAACCGAAGCGGAGAACACCTTCTGGCGCTGATCAACGACATTCTGGAAATATCGAAGATCGAAGCCGGCCGGGTGACCTTGAACCTGACTGCCTTCGACCTCCATGCATTGCTCAACGATCTGGAGATGATGTTCCGGGTGCGCACCGATGCGAAGCATCTGCAGTTCTCGGTGGAACGCATAGGCGAGGTGCCACGCTTTGTCGTGTCCGATGAAGGCAAATTACGGGAGGTACTCATCAACCTCCTCGGGAATGCCGTAAAGTTCACCAAGAAAGGTGGGATCATTTTGCGGGTTCGTGCACGGCATGAGGAGACCAAAAAACTCCGTCTGCTGGCCGAAGTCGAGGATACTGGCCCGGGCATAGCGGCAGAAGACGTGGGTCGGCTGTTCCATCACTTCGAGCAGACGCAGGCCGGGCGCGAGGCGGGAATTGGCACGGGGTTAGGTCTGGCGATTAGTCGTGAGTTCGTACGGCTGCTGGGCGGGGACGTCACGGTTAGCAGTCAGGTGGGCAGGGGCAGCCTTTTTGGGTTTGACATCGCCCTGCAAGAAGCAGACCCTACGGCCGTGGTCCTAAAGGCGGAATCACGCCGCATGACAGGACTCCAGGCCGGACAGCCGCAATACCGGGTGCTAGTTGCCGACGACAAGGAAGACAACCGCGAACTCCTTTCCCAGATGCTTGGGCTCATTGGGTTCCAGATTCGGCAGGTGGCCAATGGGGAAGATGCGGTCAAAGAGTTTGAAAGGTGGGATCCCAGCCTGATCCTCATGGACTTGCGTATGCCCGTGATGGACGGCTACGAGGCCATTCGGCGTATCCGTGCCAGTGGTGGCGGCAAGGATGTGAGGATCATTGCCGTGACCGCCAGTGCCTTTGAGGAAACCCGGCAGGAAGTGATTGCCGACGGCGCCGACGACTTCATATCGAAACCGTTCCGGGAGATGGAGTTGCTCGAGAAAATCGGGCGGGTGCTGGGCGTGAAGTACGTTTACGCGGAGGAGGCCATATCCGCGGCCGCCAAGCCGGAGGCCCTGGAAGCACTCACGTCGGAGGAATTGACCGGTCTCCCTGGTGAACTCGTCCGTCAGATCCGCGAAGCGACGATCAATGCCGACTTGGATCGCATGCTGGAGTTGATCCAGCAGGCCGCAACTCACGATGCTCGCGCTGCCCATGGGATGCGGAGCCTGGCGGAGCGATTTGAC
>DASRZZ010000194.1:0-21314 GCA_035685925.1 Syntrophales bacterium
ATGGCAGACGGCCGCTCCTGCCTCGTGGGCACTCACGGCCTCATCGGCAATCTGATCAGGCGTGATGGGAAGATAGTTGGACATCGTCGGTGTGTGAATGCTACCCGTAATGGCCGCGGTGATAACAGCTTTCTCCTTCATCTCTATATGCTCCTTTTTAAATTGTCGTTTTAGCTGGACGAAATTCCCGCTAATCTTTCTGCTGCTTTTCTGTTGCGTTTGAAATCCGTCATCAGGCGAAAATTTAATCGCTGCGTTGCCGGAGGGCCGGCTGCGATGACGGAAAGAATGGTCGTGGGTGTCGAGAGCCCTGACAGGGATTCACACAGACGCGCCATTTTCAGGCGATCATGGACATCAACTCCTTCCCTCCCTTTATGGTACTTGGCCAGAAGCTCACCCACCCTCGGTATCTTAAGGTCCCTGCTGCTGGGCCTCGTGACCAGGATGCCGCCGCCAATGTCGGCGATCGTCTGTCCCGCCCGCAATATGGCGCCATTCATATATATTTTTGCCGCATTTACGGAGAGCGTCTCCGGCAGTGTCACACCGCAGTCAGTGCTTATGGCCAAAGCGGCCGAGCCTGCCACAAGGCCGTAAAGGGTTTCTGCATCTATGCTCATGTTGATAAGTTTATCCTGAATATGCGCCTTGTCGGCGACGCCGTTGTAATCGGCCATAGCTACGCCTGCTCCGATTGCGAGATCGATGTAACCGCACCGGCATGCTGAGGAGGCGAAGCGCTGGAAATCGGAAAAGCGATGAGCAAGGCTCGCAGTTGCCTTCCATTCGCCGCAGAGGAAAACCCGCTCCCAGGGGACAAATACGTTGTCAAAGAGTATGTGAGCGCTCTGATGCATGCCGAATGCGGCATTGCCGATATCTTCAGTCTCCATAGCCGTGAATTTTGCGTTACAGCATGCGGAATCGTTCACATGAATAACGCCGTCCGCATCGCCGGGAACGGCAAAGGCGACGGCGTAAGCCTCATCATTAGGTCCAAGGGCCGTCGTCGGCACCACCAACCGTTCATGGGCTATAGGTGCACCGGACTGCTGAAGCTTAGCCCCATTTACGATGATACCTTCGCGGGTGCGCTCAACGATCCTGACGTAAAGATCGGGATCTGCCTGGCGGTGCGGCGGCAGGGAGCGGTCGCCCTTGGCGTCCGTAATGTTGCCGGAGACAGCCAAGTCATTCTCCTGGCACATGGCCATGTATTTTTTGAATCTCTCATGGTAGTTTGTCTTGCCCTCTCTTGCCTTATCTACATCGTGCGTCACTGACCAGAGGGCATTGATGACGGCGCCGGCAACGCAGCGCCCGCCGAAACAGCCTCCTGTGTAACGCATCATGGCGCGCTGCAGTTTCATCCGGCTCATGAGATCATCCTGCGACTTAACGATCTTGAGAAAGCGGCTGATATTTCCGCCCGTCAGATCACTCTCGGCCACTATCAGTCGGCGCAGTTCCGGATTCAACTGCGGATCCGTGGCGAGGTCATAGGTTGCCTTGAGGGCATTCACCGCCGGTTTTATGGCCGGATGGGAGGCAAAATTGGAAACCGCCTTGCCGTCAATGTAGAGGACGGTCTTCATAGCGTTTAAGGTTTTCAGGTATTCGTCACCGGTTATCATCTTCTCAGTACTCCTCAAAGTCCGGATAAGTGTTTATGCATTACCAGCCTTTAATCCACATGTCGTCATCTTCGTATACCTTCTCGTCATCCTTATCGGCATCCTCAGCATCGATTTCGATCATGCGGCCGGGATTGACGCCATTGAGGATCTCCCGGTAGAACTCATGCTGAATGAGAAGATTCATAATGTCGTTTGTCCCCGTCCATATCTGGATGAGACGGGCGTCCCGCACCATCTTCTCAATGGGGAATACGCTCGTGTAGCTGATTCCCCCGACAATCTGCATTGCCAGATTGCAGACATCCCAGGCTGCGTCAGTAGCGCATTTTTTTGCTTCGCTCACCATTCTCCTGGCGGTGGGCATACCGGCGTCTACGCTTTTGGCTGCGGCGATAGTAAGAGCGCGGGCTGCGTCCAGTTGCGTAATGGCATCAGCGACTTTAAAACTGACGCCTTGAAAATTTCTAATCTTCTGGCCGAAGGCCTTCCTGCGGTCGCTGTATCTCACGGCCACTTCGAGGGCACCGCGTCCCATTCCCAGCGAGGCGCCGGCCGATGTCATTCGCTCGGGAACCATCATCGTATTGAAGATATTTGCTCCTTCGTTAAGCCCGCCAATCAGGTTTGAAGCGGGAACCTTGACATCCTGGAAAATGAGGCGTCCTGTTCCACCGCCCCTGGTGCCCAGGAGCTTGTAAAGGTATTTTGCCTCCACCCCCGGACGCTCTTTTTCAATAAGAATAAGGCTGATCCTCTCATGGGGCTTGCCTTGGGGGTTGGTGTTGCAGTAGACGATAAAGAAGTCAGCGCCATCAGCGGCAACAACGAAACGCTTCTGTCCCTTGATGGTAAAATATCCGTCCTTCAATTCCGCGCGGGTCGTTGCGCCAAAGAAGTCCGACCCCCCGCGTGGTTCTGTCAGGGCTTCGGCTGATATCAGATCTCCCTTTAGCATCGGTTTGAGAAACTTTTCTTTCTGTTCTTCCGTTCCGTAGACGTTCAGGGCTTCGCCCACGATCGAAGGCATGGCAAAGGCGCAGCCGAGGGCAGTGCCCAGCATGCCGATCTCCTCCAGGGCCGCTATTTCGCCCGTCCAGGACATACCGCGTCCACCGTACTTCTTGGGGAATCTCAAACCCAGGAGATTTCTATTGCCTAAATCTTTCACGTAATCCCGGGGGTAGCGAATCTCATCGCGGTCCATCTTCTTGAGAAGATCTGGCGACACATTGTTCTTGACAAAGTCCCTGACCTCCTGTTTTAAAGCCAGCTCTTCTTCGGTTAAGAATACATCCTGAAGCATAGCAATTCTCCTTTCGTCAAATGTGATGCACTTGTAAAAAGTTCGTTTTCACAACATCTGTCCTGCGAGGAACGCAACATGGCAGGTGCCCTGTGTTATTGGTGGAGTCGAGGTAGTATCGGATGTTTCCAAGAGCCCGATGTCGCAAGAAAAGTGATTTTTTTCCACACTGGAAGGAATTAGGATTTGACACAGCCCGCGGGATGGTATAGTTTCCTTTCTGATGATTTGAGGTTTTACAAATTCCAAGGGACGATCATGACATCTGACGACAGAGGCGATCTTGTGATTCTTCCCCTCAAATAAGGTGAACCGGAGGATAGTATCCGTGTTCGCTACTGCTTTACCTGCCGGGAGACATTTCTTGGCGATCACGAGAGAATCTTTATCACTGGTTGGCAAATATAGGGACGGAGTCTTCTTCCGCATTTCTTCTTGGCATCTGGTTTTGAAGGGGATGATTGCTCGTTAATAAGTCTTAATATATCACTTAGGATTATACTTCAGTTTGTTTTGAAAGTCAAACTGTGGCGTCGAACTATCAGAAATTTGCGGACAAGAATGCCCGTTGATTTGGCGATGGCCATAAAGGCTCCATATATCAAACCGTTGAATGGTAAATGCGCATAGGTGTGTCGCTTGCCGCCTCTATGCTGTGAGAAGCTGAAGATACATTTTCTGCCCACATTTTATCTTTAATCCAAAGAGGGAGGATAAGGATGGATTTTAACCTGAGCGATGAGCATCGGATGTTAAGGGACACCATTGCCAATTTTGCCGAAAAGGAATTGAAACCCATTGCCGAAGAGATCGACCGTGATGACTACTGGCCGGAAGGGCTCTGGCAGAAGCTCGGTGATTTGGGGATTATGGGAATTACCGTAGACCCTCTATATGGAGGGGCGGGCGCAGATATCTTGTCGGCCTCTTTGGTCTGTGAAGAATTAGCGAAGGTCTCTGCAGCGGTCGCTCTCTCCTGGGGCGCCCATGCGAACCTGTGCTGTAACAATCTAAACAACTATGCCAGCGACGATCAAAAGAGAAAGTACCTGCCTCCTCTCTGTACGGGTCAGCATATCGGAGCTTTGGGGTTGACAGAGCCCAATGCCGGTTCCGATGCAGTGAATATTCAGACGACGGCTAAACGAAACGGGGATCATTATATAGTGAATGGCACCAAGATGTTTATCACCAATGGTCCCATCGCTAACACTATTGTGCTCTATACGAAGACGGAGAAAGGGTCTGGCGCCAGGGGAATTACGGCATTTATCCTGGATACGAAATTTCCCGGATTTTCCGTGTCCAAAAAATTGAACAAGGTCGGCAATCGGGGATCGGCCACTGGCGAGCTGATACTTCAGGATTGCATCATCCCTGCGGAAAATATCATCGGTCAGGAGAATAAGGGCATCGCGGTGATGATGGGGGGATTGGATGTAGAGCGGGCATTTTTCGGTACCTATGCCCTGGGCATTGCGGAGGCCGCTTTTGCCGAATCGATTAAATACGCAAAGGAAAGGGTGCAGTTCGGGAAACCGATTGCGTCTTTCCAGATGATACAGCAAAAAATCGCAGATATGTATACGGGGATCGAGGCCGCGCGCTTGCTCTGTTACAAGGCAGCTATCTTATCCGATTCGGCGAAGAAGGGCGGAAAGGGAACAGAAGTCCATCAGATTTCCGCCGCCGCCATTCTGTTTACCGCGGAGATGGCCTGTAGGGTCTGCGAAGAGGCAGTTCAGATTCATGGTGGATACGGGTATTGCCTGGAATATCCGGTACAGCGGTTCTGGCGTGATGCAAAGCTGGGGACCATAGGGGCAGGAACATCGGAGATCAGAAGGCTGATTGTGGCGCGGGAAATTCTGGGCATGTGACTTCGGTTGTTTATAAAGGTTTCGAGAAGGGAGTAGGGAGGGTTCGTGGAGAAAGATTACTTTGAGGACTACGCAGTAGGTGAGGTATTCGTGTCGCCTGGAAGAACAATTACAGAGACGGACATTGTCTTGTTTTCCGCCTTCACCGGGGACTGGCATCCCCTGCACACAGATGTGGAATACGCGGCAAAGACTGCTTTCAAGGGGAGGATCGCCCACGGCATGTTGGCACTGGCTGTCGGTATGGCCCTGCCGTTCCGCTTAGGACCTTACGTTGTCCTGCCAAAGAGCTTTATCGCATTCTACGGCATGGAAAACGTACGTTTTACAGGGCCCGTGAAGATCGGTGATACTATTCGGTGCGAGGTGAAGATAAAAAGTCTCACGGAGAAAGATGAAAAACGAGGAATCGTCGAGGCGGAAAACATAGTTAAGAATCAACGCAACGAGGATGTTATTGTTTACACCACCAAGATCTTGGTTGGAAGGAAATAATAAAATAGAAAGAAAGGATATGAAGGTATGGCGAAACAAGTTGCTATTGTAGCGGTTGCGCAGAATGCCGGAGCCGAATCAAAAGACAACTTCTATGACCAGGCATACGCGGTCACGAAGGAGATCTTGGATAAGGCGGGAATGACAAGGGATGAGATCGGCACTGTCGTCAGTGCTTCGTCCGACGTCTTTCACGGCGGCATCTCCTGCGCCAATTCTTACTATTGGGAAACAACGGGCGCGTTCCTGAAGAATGCCTCGCGTCAGGACGGAGAATCCCTTTTCGCCCTATTTTATGGTGCCATGCGGATTATGAGCGGGCATTATGACACGGCCCTGATCATCGGCCTCTGCAAGGGATCTGAAAACCCTCCCAATGACGCATGTACGCTCATGTATGCGGACCCCTTTTATCAGAGAGGAGTGGGACTGACGGAGACTATGGCGGCGGCCTTTCAGATGAGGCTTTACATGGAAAGATACGGCATTACGGCAGAGGAGTGTGCAAAAGTGGCTGTAAAGAATCTGGGAAATGGCCTGAGAAACCCCTATGCCCATAAGAAGGGGCGCTACACGGTCGATGACATTCTGCGGTCGGAAAGGCTTATCGATCCTTTGACAGCTCTTCAGGTGGCGCCGAAATCAGAAGGAATGGTTGCGCTAATTCTCGCCTCGGCGAAAAAGGCAAAAGAAATAACGGACAAACCTGTGTGGATTAAGGGTTTCGGAAGCTCCTTAGACAGCTATTGTATTGGTGACCGCGATCTTTTGAACGGACAATTGAAGAATGCCGCAGACAGAGCCTACGAGATGGCAGGGATTACGGATCCAGGCAAAAAGATTGACATGGCAGAAATCACGGAGCCTTACGCCTTCCAGGAATTGATGTGGTACGAGGGACTGGGATTCTGCGGTGAAGGAGAGGGCGGCCGTCTGATCGACAGCGGCTTCACCGAGATGAACGGACAGATTCCCGTCAATCCCTCCGGCGGCGTCCTGGCCAATAATCCCTATGTGTCGAGAGGACTTCAGCGCGTCGTGGAGGCAGTTCTGCAAATCAGAGGCGAGGCCGGAGAGAGGCAGGTTCCCAAAGCTGTAAAGACGGCCTTGGCGCACGGTACCCATGGTTATGCCGGGCAGTGTCATGCCGTGGCCATTTTGGGCAGATAGGGGGTGGAGCATATGGGACGACCAGTAGCCATAATAGGTGTAGGACAGACAAAACACGGAAGAAGAATGGATGTCAGTTATCCCGACCTCGTGAGAGAAGCCGTCATGACTGTTTTCAATGAAACGGGACTGACGCCGAATGATATAGATGGAGTTGTTTCCGGCACCATGCCTTCCATGATGGAAGGAATTGCCCTGACCCATTTCTATTTTGCAGATGCCATGCAGGCTGCGGGGAAGCCGATCATGAAGACAGAGACCTGTGGATCGACAGGGGTCTCCATTGCTCATACGGCCTATTACTGGATAGCATCAGGCATGGCCGATCTTGTCCTGGCCGTGGGTCATGAAAAGATGAACGAGGGAAACAGCCAGGCAACCATGACGACGGTGGCTGAGCCATTCTATCAGAGGTATTTCATATCCGGCGCGCCGGGTGTTTTTTCCATGCAATCTCAGATGTGGATGGACCGCTATGCAATCCCGGAGGCAAAAATACGAGATGCTGCCGCCTTCATATCGGTTACCCATCATGATGACGCCTTTGACAATCCTTATGCGCACATCAAGATCAAGGTCACGGCGGACGAGGTGAAGAATGCACGGATCATTACCTATCCGGTTCGTCTCCTCGATGTATGTCCAAACTCGGACGGCGCCTGTGCAGTCATCTTTGCTTCCAGGGATATGGTGAAGAAACTGGGGCGAAAGCCGGCATGGATCAAGGGTGTCGGCTACCGGGGTGAAGAGTATTTCTTCGGTGACAGTGATAAGGTGGTCTGGGAAAGTGCGATTCAAGCGGCAAGGCAGGCCTACGACCAGGCAGGAATAAAAAACCCGCGAAAGGAACTGGATGTGGCAGAGGTCTACAATCCCTTCACCTTTCAGGAGATGCTTTTCTATGAATGCTTCGGGTTTTGCGAACAGGGAGAATCCCCGGATATGGTGTTGAAAGGAACTTTTTCAAGAAGAGGAGAACTCCCTTGCGATCCTTCCGGCGGCGTTTTATGCACGAATCCTATCGGGGCAACGGGACTCATCCGGGTTGCAGAGGCAGCCCTGCAGGTAACCGGCAAGGCCGGAGATCATCAGGTACCCAAGGCGAAATTGGCGCTTTCCCATGCCATGGGAGGCGTGGATCAATTCAATGGCATTATGATTCTCGGATCAAAGCTATAGGAAATATGGAGGAAGATATGGAAGCGAAAGAATACAAGACAATCAAAACAGAAATCCGCCTGCCTTATGAGCTGGCATACGGAGCTACGTGGACCCGCTTTTTTGAAGGTCTGAAAAATAAAACGATCTTTGGAACAAAGTGTACGAAGTGTGAACGGGTCCTGGTTCCGGCCCGCAGTTTTTGCCCGCGCTGCTTTGTTGATACCGATCAATGGGTGGAGGTCTCCCAGGTAGGCACCCTAATTGCCTGGTGTTACACGAATTATAAATACTTCGGGATGCCCACGGAACCTCCTTTTATCGGGTCACTCATCAAACTGAACGGAACGGACGTAAATTTTCTCCATCTCATGGGAGGTTTTGATCTCAACAATTTCGATGAGGTCAAAAAAATAGTCAAAAGCGGGATGAAGGTGGAGGCGGTCTGGAGCGATGACAGAAAAGGGCATATTATGGACATCAAGTTCTTCAGACCTCTGTAGCGAAGACGGAGACTCTCGCACTCTTTTTTGGCAGCAACATCAATTTGCATGAAGAAAAATCGTAAGGAAGGTGGTGATCGCGTAAAGGTCGACAGCATAGCGGAATTCGAATAAGAGGAAACATTGCGGAAACACAAAAGTAGAAAAAAAGGGGGAATATTATGAGTTGGCAGGACTACTATAAGAGTCACGTAATGTCGGCGCAGGACGCCGCGAACATCCTTCAGTCAGGAGATTGTTTCTGGTTCCCACTGTTGATGGGTCAGCCGTCCATGCTCATTCCGGATGCCATTGCAGACAGGAAAGATGAACTCAAGGATGTGGAGTGGATCACATGCCTTACTTTGAGGCCCTACAAACTTTTTAAACCGGAATACAGGGACACGTTTACATTTCTCAGCGGATTTTACAGCACCCCGCATATGCAGCAGATGGCCGCCTCGGAATGGGCGAACTTTATTCCGTACCAGAGTTCAGACGCCGGACGAAAATATGCGCACAGAAAACGAATTTATAAGAGACGGACGGGCATCGTCACCCAGGTCACACCGCCGGATGAACACGGATACGTGAATCTTGGGCTGGATACCTTCTACACAGAAGCGGTTATGGACCAGAGCGAGTGGGTCATTGCCGAGGTAAATCCCAATATGCCGAGGACATATGGCCAGACGAACTTCCATGTCACGAGATTTACCGCTTTCGTCGAAAACCCGAACCCCATCATCGCTGTTCCCACGCCTCCTGCGACCGACCTCGAGGTTAAAATGGCCGAAAACGTGGTGGCTCTTCTCAAGGACAGAGACTGCATCCAGGTCGGTATCGGCGCCGTACCCGCCATGATCAGCAAACTTCTTGAAAATTCAGGCCTTAAAGACCTGGGTATTCATACGGAGATGATGCCAGCCGGGACCCACAAGCTTGTTGAGAAGGGGGTTGTAACCTGCAAGTACAAGAAGGTCAATCCCGGCAAGATCGTTCTGGCCTTTACCTTGGGCGATAAGGAACTCTATGACTGGATAGGGAACAACCCCATGTGCGAGTTCCGGCCTACTTCCTATGCGAATTACATTCCTGTCATCGCCCAGGAGGACAACATCGTGGCGATTAACGGCTCCATTGAGTGCGACCTGACGGGTCAAATTGTATCAGAATCGATCGGGAATGTGATGAGAACCGGCACGGGCGGTCAGCTCGACTTTGTCATCGGTGCCTTCTGGTCCGAGGGCGGCCGGGCGCTCAATCTGATCCCCTCGACGACCATGAATGACACCGTATCGCGTATTGTCCCCTATATTGCGCAGGGAGCTCGCGTCACGGTTCCCCGCCATTATACGGGATACGTAGTCACGGAATACGGTGCCGCCGATCTCTACGGACGCTCAGAACCGGAACGGGCGGTGGAGCTGATCAAGATAGCCCACCCGAAATTCCGAGAAGACCTGGAAAAGGCCGGCCGCGAACGGGGACTGATAAAGAAAAAGATATTTTAGTGTTGGGGGAGGAAAAGAATAAGAGTCATCCGCCGGTCGACGCCTTGCCGTTTCGCTTCTATCTCATGACTTCCGTGGGCACGGGGGGAAGGAATATGAATCTGGAATTTACGGAAGAACAAAAAATACTTCGCGAGAGTGTGAAGACGTTCGCGGAAAAAGAAGTGGCACCCCTGGCCTATGAAATAGATCGGGATGAAAGATTTCCTCACGAAAGTTTCAAGAGACTGGCTGAGATGGGCTTGTTGGGCGTTACCGTTCCGATCGAGTATGGCGGCGCAGGAGCAGGCTACACGGAGATGTGCATTATCGGTGAGGAACTCGGTGTAGTCTGCTGTTCCACTTCTGCGACCTGGGGGGCCCACGCAGATTTGTGCGTCGATAATATCCGCCGCAACGCAAATTTAGCACAGAAGAAAAAATACCTGCCGCCCTTGTGTGACGGGAACAAGATCGGCGGTCTTGCCATGACGGAGCCGTCTTCCGGGTCCGATATCCTCTCCATGAGGCTGCGGGCCGAGAAAAAAGGCGACTTTTTCATCTTGAATGGATCGAAGATTTTCATCAGCAACGGTCCGGTGGGAGATGTCTTTGTGATATACGCAAAGACGTCCCCGGAAAAAGGTGCGCATGGGGTCTCAGCATTTATTGTAGAGAAGGAATTCCCCGGTTTTTCGCGGGGCAAGAAGTTTGAGAAGATGGGGTGGCGCGGTTCGCCGACGGGTGAGCTCGTCTTCGAAGATTGCCGCGTCCCGCAGGAGAATCTGTTGGGAGAAAAGGATAAGGGGGTTGACGTCCTCATGAGCGGACTCAACACGGAAAGGATCCTCCTTGGCGCCCTGTCCCTGGGCATCTCCCGTGGTGCTTTCGAATGTGCCCTCAAGTATGCAAAGGAGAGGGTCCAGTTTGGCAAGCCCATCGCCGCCTTTCAGCTGATCCAGAGCAAGCTTGCCGACATGTCAATGGAAATTGAACTCTCCAGACTGATCACGTATCAGGGGGCCGCCCTGGCGGATCGGGGTCTCAAACGGGAGCTGAACCTGATTGCGGCTTATGCAAAGCTCTTCACCTCCGAATCTGCCATGAGGGTGACAACAGAGGCGGTGCAGATACTGGGCGGCTACGGGTACATGAAGGAATTTCCGGTGGAGAGGATGATGCGGGATGCTAAATTGCAGGCCATAGGCGGAGGGACATCCGAGATTCAACGGCTCATCATAGCCAGAGAGATATTGGGCGCAAAATAAGCGGGAATTATCTGTGAGAGATGATCACAGGGCAGAGGGAAATAAGATGTCAAATCCCGGTCGGAGGAGTCATGGGTAAAATTCTTGCGTTCCGTAGACCCGAAGATAATTGTACAAACTGTTGGTATCATAAGCCATACCGCAGTGATTACATGGATCGATCCATCTCCTCCGTTGGATATTGCCGGCATCCTGATCGTGTGAAGCATTACGATCCTCCTCATACCGCGGGAAAACATCTGTATATTCCATGCGATCCAGGTAACTGGTGTCCCAAATACGTTAATGAAGATTCGCCTGCGATGAAGAAATTGCAGTTTGTGTCCGGTATTAAATTCGTATTGCTCTGTATGCGGCAGCGCCTGAAAAGCCATGCTGAGCCCATAGAGAAGACGGATGAATACAGGGAATTGGTGGACCAATTCTACATTGAATACAAGAAGCTCATGACAATCAACCAGTACAAAGCTGCAAAGAGAGACCAGAAACATTTTGTCGCTTTGATTGAAGAGGTTCTCGAATATTATAAAAAAGAGAGTAGGAACCGTAAGCCTTAATATACGGCATCGCTGTTAAAGAAGCCCACAAGAGCACTCTACACCATGGTAATTTACTCTCGACACATATTTCCTGCGAAAAATCTAAAGAAGTATGCGTAAAAATATGGTAATAAGGTCGCGGGTAGATAGAATTCACAATCATTGTTATTGCAAATAACGTCTTTGGTTTTATTCAACGATATTTGCCTTGCAAGGCAAAACGGCGAAGAGAGGCCTAGTCGAATCGATCTTGAGCTAGTGAAACGGCTGTGAAATCGGTTCCAGGGCATGCCCTGTGGTTCACACCATTGATTTTTTAAAGAAGGTCAAGAAAAAAGGGAGGGAATAAAGTATGGCAGATAACTGGAAACCTTTGACGGACAAGGAGAAAGCAAGGTACTACACCTTGAATAAGGAGAACGTCGAATTCCTGATGGATAGGTACAACAGGGTTAACCGTTGGGTCATTGCAGACATGATCCGGCGCAGCAGCTACCATTATCCTGATAAGAAAGCGCTGATCTTTCAGGACAAGACGCTCACCTATTCTCAGCTCGACGCGGAGTGCAACCGGACAGCAAATGCATTGTCAGCGCTGGGTGTGCAGAAGTACGACCGTGTCGCCATTCTGGCTCATAACACAATTCACCACGTCTTGACCTGGCTTGGATGCGCCAAGATAGGCGCCATCTACCTGGCTATTAATTATCTCTTGAGAGGGAAGGATATCTCCTACTGCATAAACCACTCGGAGAGCAAGGTCTTTATCGTGGAGGACAGCCTCTATGATCTGGTGAAGGACGTCCTCAATGATATGCCGACCGTAAAAACATGGATATGGTCCAATCAGGGCGCGGGCAAGCCCGTTGTCAGCAATCTGTTTCAGGATTTTGATTTGTGGTATAAAAAATATCCCGCCGACGAACCTGATGCAATTCTTCATATCGAGGATCCCGTGCAGATGACCTATACAAGCGGCACAGAGACGTTGCCGAAAGGCGTTATCATCAGCAATCAGGCATTGATGGCCCAGTATATGGGAGCGATCATTGACGGTCAGTACGATGAGGACGATATCTCAATCAATGCCCTTCCCATATATCACTGCGCCCAGCGTGATGTATTTATGAACCCTGTCTTTTGGGTCGGAGGGACGAACGTTTTAATCGTCCCTGATATCGGTCAGATCCTCAAGAATATTGCCGATTACAAAGCCACGCTCTTCTTTGCACCGCCGACTGTCTGGATCGGAATTTTGAGGCATCCAGATTTTAGCAAATATGATATCTCCAGTCTGAAGAAATGTTACTATGGGGCATCGATCATGCCCGTTGAGGTACTGAGAGAACTCATGGAGCGCCTGCCAGGGACCAGAATCTATAACTATTACGGCCAGACTGAACTTGCGCCATACCATACAATTCTCAAGGCCAAGGATGCATTGAGTAAATTGGGTTCCGCAGGCATGGGTGGTTTGAACATGGAGACGAGGCTGGAAGATGATAGCTATAACCCTATTGAGAAACAGGGCATGCCGGGAGAGATCTGCGGCAAGGGCCCCCATGCCTTGACCATGTACTTCAAGGACCCGGATAAGACGGAAGAGGCTATGAAAGGAGGCTGGTTCCATTCCGGAGATGTTGGCGTTATGGATGAGGACAGATATATAACCGTTGCCGATAGGAAGAAAGACATGATCAAGACGGGCGGCGAAAATGTCCCGACGCGAGAGGTGGAAGAGGCCATATACCTGGATAAGAGGGTTCAGGAGGTCGCCGTAATAGGTCTGCCGCATCCCAAGTGGGTTGAGGCTGTCACGGCGGTGGTCGTTCCCAAGAAGGGCGAGAAAATCACAGAGGCAGAGATTATGGAACACTGCAAGAAGGAACTTGCCATGTTCAAGTGTCCTAAGGCGGTAATCTTCCTCGATGCCCTTCCCAAGACACCGACAGGAAAGATTCTTAAAAGAGAAATGCGCACTAGCTATAAAGAGATGTTCGCCGGCAAATGAGATTAGCATGAACTTTGAAAAGCTTGCATTCCACCATTATCGATTCCTCGAAATGTGAATGGGCATGCTTTAAAAGACAGGAAAATATTAAAATAAGAAAGGGAGACCCATTATGGAAATTAAGAATGTTTGCGTTTTAGGAGCCGGCTTGATGGGGAGCGGCATTGCGCAGGTATGCGCCCAGGCAGGGTTTCAGGTAACCATGAGGGACATTGAACAGAGATTTATCGATTCAGGAATGAATACGATCAAGAGGAATCTGAGCCGCGATGTGGAAAAAGGTAAAAAGACCCAAGAAGATATGGACGCAATTCTTGGCAGAATAAAGCCCACCCTCGATCTCAAAGAGGCAGCAGGCAAGGCCGATGTTGTCATAGAGGTTGTCATCGAAGTGATGGATGTTAAGAAGCAGGTATACAAGGAGCTCGAACAGATAGTGCCGGCACACTGCTTATTTTTCAGCAACACCTCCGGTCTCTCTATCACGGAGATGGCGGCTATCACAAAGCGGCCGGAGAGATTTATCGGGACCCATTTCTTCAATCCCGTGCCGGTGATGCGACTCCTTGAGATCATCAGAGGTTATGAAACATCCGATGAGACCCTGGAGATCGCCAAGGAATGGGGAAAGAAGATCGGCAAGGAAGTAATTGTCGTGAAGGAAGCCCCTGCCTTTGCAGTGAACAGAATTCTTTGTGTCATGCTGAACGAGGCCTTCTTTGCTCTCGATGAAGGCATAGCCAGCGCAGAGGAGATAGACAAAGGTATGATGCTGGGCTGCAATCATCCCATCGGTCCCTTGGCACTGTCGGACCTTGTGGGTAATGAGACCCTGCTTCACGTCATGGAGGATATGCACAGGGAACTGGGCGATAAATACCGGCCTGCACCCTTGCTGGTAAAGTTGGTCAGGGCAGGACGCTTCGGAAGAAAATCGGGTAAGGGAGTTTATGATTACTCAAAAAAATAGGCCTTCCTAATTAAAGGATAAGGATAGATATCAATGGGGTGAAAGGAAGTTCATGAGGGAAGTTTTTATCGTCAGCGCGGTGAGGACACCTATCGGCAGGCAGAATGGATATCTTAGGAACTGGACGGCCCCGCAACTTCTGGGGACTGTGTTGGATGAAGCCGTTCACAGGATTGATATTGACCATGCAATTGTGGATGACGTGATTACTGGCACTGTGTACCAAGTCGGCGAGCAGGGCTTCACCCTGGCGCGTATGGGGGTATTGGCGTCAAAATTCCCCATGACAGTCCCGGGTGTCTCCGTGAACCGCCAGTGCGGAAGTAGCCTCACAGCCGTTCAGCTTGCCTATGGCATGATTGCTTCCGGTACGATGGACATCGTTATTGCCAGCGGATGTGAGCTCCTAACGAAGTACGGGATGTTTTCTGATTTGAACGGCACCCTGTATACAGGCAAGCCTATGGGGAATCCCTTCGGGGCATTCTATACAAACAAGTATGGTAAACCTGATCAGATCGCAGCCGCGCAGATGATTGCTGATAGATGGGCGATCACGCGTGACGAGTGTCATGAGTTTGCCATTGCGAGCCACAGGAAGGCCCACACGGCAACTGTAAACGGATATTTCAAGAATGAGATTTTGCCCACGAAGGGCGTGGATAAAGAGGAAAACGAGATAGTCAGGGATACGGACGAACCCATCAGGCCGGAAACAAACCAGGAGAGCCTTTATGCCCTCAAGATTCTGCCGAATACCAAGTGGATAACGGCAGGCATATCGAGCACCATCACGGATGGCGCGTCTGCTGTGGTTCTCATGAGCGAAGAGAAGATGAAGGATATGCGGCTGAAACCCCTTGTCCGCATTGTCGCAAACGCCGTTATCGGATCCGATCCGGAAATCATGCTGACAGGCCCCATCTATGCAACGCCCAAAGTTCTGAAGAAAGCAGGCCTTTCTATGGCCGATATCGATATCTTTGAGATCAATGAGGCCTTTGCGCCAATACCTCTTGCCTGGGCTAAGGAGCTGAAGGCGGATCAAAGCAAACTTAATGTGAACGGAGGCGCCCTCGCCCTCGGCCACCCTGTGGGTAACTCCGGCTGTCGCCTGACAGTTACGGCAATCCATGAGCTAATTAGGCGAGAAGGCCGGTACGCCCTTGTTTCGCTGTGTACCGGTGGGGGGATGGCCCCGGCAAGTATTTTTGAGAGGGTCTAGGGTAAGGTTTGAAGAAATGGACGCACCTGTCCTGGTATCCCTTGGTTATCCTAATTCCTATACCACGCCAGGGTGTTATGGATTAATTACAGAAACCCCGCTTTCCCAAAGGAACGGGGTTTAGTATTTCAGAAAGGGTTAGCGGAATTTCTACGGCATTTTTTCTCTAAGGTCGGAACTTGGCATGAAGCCATTTACGATATTGTCTGCTGCGGTTTTATTATTTATTGCCCTCGTGCATCTCCTTCGCATTCTCTTCGGATGGGATGTCATCATCAATGGCCATCACATTCCCTTATGGGCGAGCGCTATAGCAATCATGTTTTTCGCAGTGCTTGCGTGCATGCTCTGGCGCGAATCTGACCCCGGAAAGTAAAATTCGGCCTTGGAGAGAAGCCTCGCTCGCGGCATTCTTTTACGCAGCCGCGAGACATGCCCTTGAGAACCCGATCTGGCCGGTCAGATCCTCCAGCGAATCCCGAAGATTCCCTGCAAACACTTTTAAATAGATTATTCAGGCATGCCCGCTTTGCCTTTGCGGTAGAAGTCTGTCAGGAACTCCGCATCCTTTGGAGAAAGGTCAAAACGCATGACGGCCTCGTTGATTAGTTTCTGAACGGTCTTGTTAGGATCATCCAGCAGTTTATCGGAAATCCATTTGACAGCTTTGCGAATAGCTTCTCCTTCGGGCATAATTGTAGCCATGGTTCATTCTCCTCACATAAACGAATTTAACTAACGTCGTCATTTCTGTTTTTCATGTTCATCCTTGGTCTGCCCGGTGACTTTCCAATAGATCGCTATGATAAGGAATATAGTCACAACAAGTATGAAAGGTATAATATAGCGATTTGAATATGCGGAAACGCGATGCCAGTTCTCGCCCAGAAAGAATCCGAGATTCATAAAAACAATCGACCATAGGGCTGCCCCTGAATAGGCGAATGCGGCAAACACCGGATACGGCATAATGGATGTCCCTGCAAAAATGGCTGTCAGATGTCTTACCCCTGGAATAAAATAACCGGCGAACAGTGCGAATTTCCCATATCGAAGGTAAAACTTTTTTGCATTCTGGATATGATCGGGATCCACATTCAGCCTGGTGGAATATCTCTTAATTAAACGGTTTCCGAAGGTCCTCCCCAGGAAGTAACCAAGCGTTACGCCCGACGAAGTCCCTATGAAGCAAACTGCAAAGGCATAGAGATAGTTTAATTTGCCTTCATAAACTAAAAAGCCTGCAAATGCAATCAATGTCTCATCAGGAAGGGGGAAACCCAGGATTCCCAACCCCAGAGCAACAAAAATACCGAAGTAAGAATATTTTGTTATGGTCAGCAGAAGGGCGTGCATTTATAACACATAGATCAATGTCAAGAATTATTTTGGCAGCATTATAGAATAAATGCTTTCAAAAATGCGAGCTGAAACATCGTTGCAGAATCAGGGACACAAGATGATCAGAGAAAAAATCTGCACCTTGTTGAAACTGTTTACCCGTAAGGCGCAGTTCAATATTTTAAGACGGATGTCGGGACTTCTTCTTACAAGAAGAAAGGGCGGGAAATCCTCCCGCCCTAACCTGTTAATTGTCTATAACCAAAAATATTGAAAGTATTCTTATGATGTCTGAATGTTATTTAATGGCATCTTTTAATGCCTTACCGGCAGCGAACTTGGGCACTTTCTTGGCCGCAATCTTGATTGGTTTGCCGGTCTGGGGATTTCTCCCTGTTCTCGCGGATCTCTTCGCAACAGAGAAGGTCCCAAAACCGACCAGAGTCACCTTGTCTCCTTTTTTCAGGGCCTTCTTAATTGCATCAAGGACGGAATTAACGGCGCCTGCCGCCTCCACCTTGCTGCATGTTGACTTTGCAACCTCATTGATCAGATCTTCTTTGTTCATAGCATCTCCTCCCTTTTTATATTCTAATGGTTTCGATCCGCCGAAGGCGGAAACATCAGCGCCAGTGCATTTATGCCCCTTTATAGATTCTGAGCATCAAAAAAGCAACATTAAAATGATCTTGTTTTAAAATTATTTTAACGGTAGCAACTGATACAAAGTGGGCGTCTAACCTGAAGATCAACCACTCATATTGTAAACTGGCCGGATCAATCTCTTTACTCAGATGAAGCAGAAGTCTTGCATTTCAGCCTCAGCAGTGGGCCTCTATTTGTTTCGATCAGCCACCTTTTTGGTTACGACGAAACGATGATTATGGAACATGCTGATTTTGCTTTAAAAAATATGTTTGCGTAGGATAGATCAAATGACGCCGACTCGATGACGCCTTGCGCGTTGTGCACTTGCTGCGGTCCAGATTTCGCAAACCGATAGAATCGAAAAGCCAGATTCGCTTGCTTGAGATTTTACGAACAATTGTCCAGTGGTCATGGAGACCACCCAAGCTCAAAAGAATGACTCTTTTTTCACCTTTTGCACGTTTCTCGTGAAGAAATCTCGCCATCTCTGCCCAGAAGTCACTGATCCCCACATCTGTCTGCTTTTGGAAAGGAATTGCTCGGTCTATTTTTTCTCCGATGATATCCTTGAATATGCTTCCCATGACCGTTATGCTGATTCCCTGCGCTAGTGTAACAGCCAGGCTCTTATTATCTTCAAGGCTGCGAACAATCTGCGTGAACAGTTGCTGCGATTCCTCGTTACCAAGTCCTCTGATGACGCGCATGGCATTCACGATACTATATATACCGCAAAGCGAATCGAGGGCTCCCTGTTCATAAGGTTTAAGTTTCATCGCTCATTCCTGCGAAGGTTGTACTGAAAGAATCCCGAATGCGGGATAATATGCGATGTTATTGTCTCACATTGCTCCCCGCTTGAAAAGAAATCTTTTAGATTTTTTTAAAAGGATTGTTGTTCGATGATTGTTATATAATTACAATTACATGCAAGATAATTATAGCTGCAGGTTATAGGGGAATGTATCCTACTTACTGGAGAAAACGAACGAAGTTCCGGCCTTAGAATCCGCAGATAACGGGCATGCTGAATGATATTCTTATGGATTGGATTTTATAAAAAATGGAGGTTATGGGATTGTCCATCCGCAGCAGTATCATCAATGCAGTTTATAGGCCGGCTCTCCTTTTTTGAAACATTTCATTGGATACGGGATTTACCCGCATCCTTAATACTTAGCGAAATAGTATCTCATGTTTTCGACTAATGGCGCCAATATATTTATATAATCGTCGGTCCATGATGATGAACTTCCATTCAAGCCATCATCCTCTCCAAACCTCACCCAACCGAGGTTTATCAATGGCTGGAGGCGTGCAGGGTTCCTTGCAAGGGCGACACACCAGGCGGCATTCTCGTAATATTCTAGTTTGTCTCTTGTTGCGGGTACATTTATGGCGCCATACAGGTTGAGGCCTGCAGACGTGGATTTGATCACGGGCCTGAGTTCATAGTAGCGGTTAGAGACATGGAAGAGGATCACCCCATTTTCCGCCAGTCTGCTGAGGTATATCATCATGGCCTCCCGCGTCAGCAGGTGTGTCGGGATGCCATCGCCGGTAAAAGCATCCATGTGGATGATGTCGTAGACGTCGTGACCTGCGCCTACTGAATTTTGCATTGAGAGACGGCCGTCGCCCACAATAACGCGAACCTTTGCCTTGCAGTCATCAAGATAAGTAAACCACTGCCGGGCGATCTTCTCATTGTCAGGGTCTATTTCATAATAGGTGATGCTGTCGGCCTTTTTTGCATACGCGGCGACAGTGCCCGATCCAAGCCCCAGTATGGCGATTCTCCTCGGAATGCTGGTTGTTTGATAGACGTCGGCAATTCCTCCGCCTACATAGAAGTAAGAAATTGGTTTCTGCCGCATGTCCGGATCGAGCAGCTGGGCTCCGTGCAGGGTCCTGCCATGGAACAGTTTTCTAATCCCTCCCGGGAATCCTTCGACGGACGGCTCATCCTTGATGCGGTATGTTCCGTAAAAATTCCGATGGCGGAATTTAATTGGCTCTTGCCATGATTCCCATGATTCAACGACGATGACCGTAAGCATAATGATCATGATCAGGATACGGCTACCGGCAGCCAGGATGGGGGTGCCGAGTGTGTACGGGATGAAGGATCTGTCACAGCACCACCAGAAAGAGCAAGCTATAAGTATAATCAGTATAGGATACTCAAACAGTCCCTTAAATATATGGGGTGCGCAAATGCTGATGAGGACGCCGCCTATCCATCCCCCCAAGGCGATGGTGAGATAGAAATTGGTTAGAACGCGGGGGCGTGGTCGATGCTCGTATAGCGTGCCGTGGGCAACCAAACAGATCATAAAGAAGACAGAGAGATGTCCGATGATGGCAAGCCACTGTGATAGGCCCCACAGATAAAGTATAAACGTGATAAGCAGTATTTCCGGCCATAGTACTTTCAGAAACCGGGGGACGCCACCCTTTTTCGAAAATGTTACTATAAAGCTGCCCAAATAGAGGGCCAAAGGCAGAACCCACGTCAGGGGGAAAGAGCCAACTTCTAGGGCAATGAAATTAGTCACAGCCAGAAGAAGGGCAGAAGGGAGACTACTGAGCAGCAGCCACCTGGCATAGGTTAAAGACGTAACCTCGTCCCTCTCGATCTCACTCCTGACCTCCGAGGTTTCGGCATGCGGCCCTTTATCCGGACGGATTTGAAACCAGGCCGCCATGCAAATTATCGCATAAACAATATACGTTCCAGTCCAGGAAAGGCTCTGCATTCTTAGGCCGACCAGAGGTTCGGCTATGAAAGTGTAACCCAGTAACGCAATAAGAGACCCTGCATTTGAAGCCGCATACAGCGGATATGGCTCGCGATGCTCCCCGAATGAAGATCGATAGAGCCATAACTGTCCGACAATTGCCGTTGTTGAAAGGACAATGAAGGGTAGCGCCACATTTATAAACAATGTGCCGAGAATATTCAGGAGTGGCGCGTGGGCATCGGGTTGGGCACTGATATTCAATGGTAGGTTTATCAGGGGAAGGGCAAGCAGAAGCAGGTGCCAGCCCCCCATTTTTTTTGCGCAGAGATGTGCATACAGATATCCGATCAGGAGCATGGCCTGATAGAACATGAGACAACTGAGCCAAACATGAGCCGCACCCCCGAAATAAGGTGTCAGCAGCCGACCGACGAGGGGCTCCATCCCGAAAAGAAGGAGCGCGCCTGAAAAAACCATACTCGTAAGTAGAGTCATAGCCATTCGCTGGTCCCTCACCCCCACTCTAGCGCTGATCTTTTCCATTAGCAAACCTGAACATTGAGTGTTCTTGGCGGCTCTATTAGCACACTACATATGGAACGGCTATTAGAAATAATTGCGCGGGCATCGTGTATCAAATCTTCCTAAAACGCTCTCTTGAGATAAATGAAGACATAGGGTAATATGCCCACGCTTTGTCATAAAATATAGGAGGACAACTTCATGGATTTTCCGAATCTTAAGAAACAAGATCCTGAGATTTACAAACTGGTCAAGAAGGAGGAGGAGAAGCAGCAGTACAAATTATCGATGATCCCATCGGAAAATTTTTCCAGTCCCGCAGTCCGGGAGGCCTTATCTTCGGTATTTGTGCATAAATATGCCGAGGGATATGCCCATAAGAGGTATTATGAAGGAAACCAGTTTGTGGACACGCTTGAGGAACT